>CADCJP010000001.1 GCA_902801805.1 uncultured Erysipelotrichaceae bacterium
GAAGAAACCACCATGACCGTAGATCTTATTAACTTCAACACCTTGTTTCTTTAAGATATCAACACCGATTCTTAAGACCGCAAGAACGGCTAAGATATGGGATTTCATGAAGTTAGCTAAGGACATCTTAGCGTCTGGTTCACGAACGAATAATGGTCTACCTTCTTGGACACCAACTGCGGCTTCACCAGAGAAGTAATTAAAGGAAACGAGACCACCAGCATCTGATTCACCTTCAAGAGATTTATTGAATAATCTCACGAATAATTCACCGCGTTGGATGCTGCCACCCGCTAAAACGATCGCTTGATGTAATAATTCAACCCAAGCATTGATATCAGTTGTGCAGTTATTAGCATGAACAAGAACGGCTGGGTAACCACTTGGAGAAGCGATTACGTCGATTTCTTTATTCATGGCGATATTTTTATCAGTAACTAATGTGATGTTACCAGATGTACCTAATGAAGAGTTACCATAGCCCACTCTAACAGAGTTAGTGGCAATCATGCCTGTACCCATATCACCTTCTGGTGGGCAGAATGGGATACCTGGTTGTAAAACACCAGATGGGTCAATTAATAAGGCACCTTCTTTAGTTAATGTACCGGCGTTTTGGCCAGCGAGCATACATCTTGGTAAGATGTCTAAGATTCTCCAATCAACTTTGTCTTTGATGACTTCGTTGAACTTAGCGACCATGTTAGCGTCATAGTCTTTGGTGTTCTTATCTAATGGGAACATACCACTAGCGTCGTTAGCACCGATGACTTTTTGACCGGTTAATAAGTAATGGAAATAGCCCGCTAATGTGGTAGCGAAAGCAATATCCTTCACTTCTTTTTCACCGTTTAACATCGCTTGATAAATATGGGAAACACTCCAACGTTGTGGAACGTTAAAGTTAAATAAAGCAGATAATTGATCTTGAGCATCTGGGCAGATGGTATTCTTCCATGTACGGAATTCCGCTAATTGTTCGCCTTTCTTGTTAAAAACAAGATAGCCGTGCATCATACCGGAAATACCAATTGCACCAACCTTGGATAATGGTTTACGATACTTTGTTTCAAATTTTTGTTTTAAACCAGCGTAGCAATCCGCTAAACCGATTTTGGCTTGTTCTAATGTATAGATCCAAATACCGTTTTTTAATGTTGATTCCCAAGCATAGTCATTTGATGCGATGATTTCGTGATTTTCATCGAGCATGACAGCCTTAATGTTTGTGGAACCGAATTCAATACCAATTACACATTTTTCTAAAATCATAATTGACCTCCATGATTATATATGAAATGATTCACCTTCTTTATACAAGAAATTGGACATTTATAATATGACAATATACAAAAAAGAGACCGCTATTGTTGCGGTTTCTCTTTTTACATACTGAGAATTGATTTCAAATCCTTGATAGATAGAGATTTGATGGAAGAATCGTTATCAGAGATGACTTTATCAACGAGTTCTTTCTTTTCGTTTTGTAAATTAACGACCTTTTCTTCAATACTGTTTTCAGCAATAAGCTTAATAACTTCAACGGTTCTTGTTTGACCAATACGGTGCGCTCTATCACTGGCTTGGCTTTCCGCGGAATAGTTCCACCATGGATCGAGATGGACAACCACATCAGCGCCCACTAAATTGAGACCCGTGCCGCCTGCTTTTAAGGAAATAAGGACTATCTTATAATCTTCATCTTGATTGAAATCATTACAGATTCTAAGTCTTTCTTTCGCGGATGTATCACCAGTAATCATGAAGTACTTAATGCCCATCTTTTCAATTTCATCTTTGACGATATTAAGCGCACTGACGAATTGAGAGAAGATTAAGAATCTATGGCCATCAGCGAGTTTATCTTTGATAATGTCCTTCAAAGCGGTAATCTTGCCGGATTCACCAGTAAAGTTATCAACGAATGTCGAAGGATCAACACAGATTTGTCTAAGTCTTGTGATAATGGATAAGACTTCCATAATCTTAGAACCACCTTCAGATGATTTGAGTTGTTCTTTAGCTTGTAAACGGAAAGCATCGTAAAGTTTTCTTTGTTCTTGGCTCATTTCTGTAGTGATAATGACTTCAAATTTTTCTGGTAAGTCTTTTAAGACATCTTCTTTTCTTCTTCTTAAGATGAATGGAGCGACTTTGTCTCTGACGATTTCATAGTATTCTTCATTGTGCTCATAGGAATCTTTAAAGTCCTCATAATCTAAAAGATAATGAGGCATTAAGAAATCAAAGATGCTCCATAAGTCATAAATGTTATTTTCAATTGGGGTACCAGTTAACGCAATTGTGTGTAAGGCATTAATTTGTTTAACCGCACCTGTCTTCTTCGCGTGCATATTCTTAATGAACTGCGCTTCATCAAGGATACACATATCAAAAGTAATATCCGTTAAGTTTTCAAATTCGTTTCTTAAAGAATCATAAGAGATGAAATAAACACCAAACTTATCATTCTTAATCTTTTTAATAATCTTTTTACGTTCTTCAACAGTCCCAATAATCGCGGCGACTGGAATGTCTTTAGCGAACTTATTAAATTCACTAACCCAGTTGAACACTAATGATTTAGGGGAAACAATGAGAATTGGTTTATCTTGCTTAATTGTGTTAATGAACGCAATTGTTTCAATGGTCTTACCTAAACCCATGTCATCAGCGAGGATACCGCCTAATGAATATTTATATAAAACAGATAACCATTTCACACCATCAACTTGATATGGTCTAAGGTCACCATTAATCTTAGCAATCTCTAAATTTGAATTAGAGAAATTCTTTAATTCATTGAACACGTCATCTAAATAACTGTCCATTGATAAGAAACTATGATCATTGCCATAAGCTTTAAAAGCGTAATAAAGTGGCAACTCTTTTTTACTTCTTAAAGAGTTCTCACTAATCAAATCTAAATCTTTGGCGAGACTATAGAATTCTTTAGTTTCTTCACTCATTAAGTTGATGAAGTTATCACCAATCTTGATGAACTTTTTCTTTCTCTTTAAGCCAATTAAGATGGCTTTTAATTCATCTTCGCTATAAATAGAACCATCCACAAGAACTTCTAGCATTGAGCCATCTTTCTTAATGGTGATATTAGGAGAAGTAAATGAAGAAGTCTTTCTAGAATCTAAATCTTTAGAGAAATATACTTCTGCAACTTTTTGTAAGTTTTCTAAAGTGCTATTTAAGAAATCCCAAACTTGACCACCATCACTTAAGACATGATCAAAGAAACCATAAGATAATAAGATTTCTTGGTAGTGTTTAATTTGAGAAACTTCGTAGAAGTTATTTATTTCTCTCACATCTATTTCTTGTTCGTTCTTATAGTATTTAGTCTTTTCATAGACATTATCTTTTTCATAATCAAAATATGCTTTGATAACTAAAGAAGTGCCTTCTAATTCTTTCTTAATCTTATCCGCAACTTCAAAGAAGTTTGGATATTTTTCAAAGAAGGAATATTTAAAGTTATCAAAGTTATTTTGGACTGTACTTAAAGGATAGCTTCTCGCTGATTCAATTAAATAATTGATGTAACGATTATCCGTTAATGGTTTAATTTCATTCGCGGATTTGCAGTAATAATAGTTTCTTGTTAAAGGAATGAAACCTTTGACGATACCTTCTGGAGTTAAGGAATAGTTATCATTGACTCTAATACGGATATCCATTGGTTCATTACTCACGTGATAAACTTCATTATTGATGTAGAGATAATCATCCTTTAAAGCATCTAATAATTCATCAAAGAAGGCTAATGACTTTTCATTAGATAAATCGATAAAGAAATCAGGATTATATTTTTCTAAAATCTTAATTATTTTTTGGCTTGTTTCATCAAAAGAAGAGAGGACGTGCATCAATGTAAGGTCTTTTCCATATCTAAATTCTTCTTCGTTAGCGAATCTAGCAAGGAAGCGATCAATAGAGGCAATTTTATATTCTTTGCCCTTAGCGATTGTGAGATTCACACTATAAGAGAATCTTGTATCTTCTAAATAGACTTTTAGTCTCGCTTTTGTGGATGCGTTAGCGATTTCTTCTTTTCTAATTTCTTTAAAGACTTCACCCATTTCAATATCAAAAGCGTTTTGTTGTTCTCTACGATCAACATCAGAGATTTCAAAGACAAACTTTGTGGCCAACGCTTTTAATTGTTCAAGTTCAGTGGATAATAATTTAGAAACTAAGATAGAGAAATGACGGCATGGTTCTTTCTCACGACAGATTTGACAGCTATAGTTAATTCGGCCTTTATAGTCTAAAGTGAATTCTAAAACATCAATTCTATTTACTTTAGTAAATAATCTAATAAAGAACAATGGGTGGTTATTCTCATCATAATCAACACCATACTTATAATCAAAGTAGACGAAAAGTTCTAAATCACTTTGTGATAGTTGATCTAAACGATAATGATTTAATAGTTCAATTACGTCCATCTTATCTCACCCTAGACTTCTTTGGTCTTCTAATATTGTTATCCACTAGTTCACTAATAAATGAGCCTTGAGGAATTTTCTTACTTAATTCGATCGCTAAACGGATTGTTCTTTCGTCTAAATAATCGTGTTGCAAAGCTGCACCGATAAGTAACTCGCTCACTAATGGATAGTCTTCTTCTTTCACACTACTGTAATTAGAGTGCACGATTTGGACATATCTTGTCTTATCGTTACTATATGGAGAAACCTTTAAGAAATACTCTAAAGGAATTTGTTTAATTTTATTCTCATCAAGTGGTAATTCATCAAAAAGTAATAAATAGATGCTTAGTCTATTCTTCGCTGGAGAAGAGAATAAATCCTGCATGTAATAACGGTGATTCATTTGGAAGATATAGCAGTTTTTAAGACCAGCAATTTGTTCAATTGTTAAGTCTTGATACTTTAAATATTCCATCATTACTTGGCTCGCAATTCTTTCTTCTGAATAGTTATCTTCAGCGTGTTTTAATAGTTCCACTAAAGAATCACAATTAGGGGCTAATAAGATATCGTAGAGGTTGGCTTTTCGTGTCACTCCCCTTCTCTTTTCGAGCTCATCACTTAAAACTTGATAGTTATTATCCGCTTCTGTGAGCATGGTTTTAATCGCGTCACTAGATGTCTCTAAGATCTTTTGGAAATTAGCGACATTTTGCGCGTTAAAGAATAATGGAGAAAGGATATCATTAACCACTCTCGCTTTATATTGTCCTCTTTGATAATAAGGTAATAATTCTTCAATAAACTTTTGGCATTGTTCAAAACTTCTAATTTGATAAGAAAGCTTACTAACAAGTGGGAGATTATCTCCCCCTCTTAAATAAAGGTATCTTTCTAAAATATCTTTAAATGTCTTCTCGTTAGTGGCGATATTTGGCATGGCTTTATCGCTCTTTGGATCGAGAAGTTTTTTCATCGTCACTAAAACTGCGTATAAGTGCTTGCAAGCACCACCGACTGGGCAAGAACAAGATAGGCTAATAAAGGAATTAGAATCCACGACTATTCTAAAAGAATATTCTTTTGTTCCAACGATTGTGCCATAGCATTCATTTTCACTTAAATGCATGTCCTTAATCGCCCCGTTAAGGTATTCCATCGCTTTTCCTTTGGTCACACTGTCAAAGAGACCTTCATAGAGGCCTAATGAAACGAATTTGGATAGAGTGATGTTTTCCGCGACTGCGAGATTAGGATGTGAAAGTAATACTTGTTTCGTAGACTTTGTGTCCGCGAAAAATACATGACCCACGTCACTAGCTTCTCTTTTTAGCAAGACACCATATCCAAGTGAAAGATGCTTAAGAATAAGATAACGAACTGCCATAGCAAAGTTAATTATACCAAAACATCAAAAAACAATAAACTTATTTGGTGCATTAATTACAAATAGTAGTAGAATGTATCGGGTATGAATACGAAAAATCAAATTATTAGAATCACTAGAAACGCTGTAATGCTTGCATTATTATGCGTCATTGGTATGTTCTCTCTCCCATTAGGGGATAACATCAAAGTCTCTTTACAATTACTAATGGTCTTTATCATTGGTCTTACTTCTGTTTCCGTGATTGATGCAATCATTGTTACTGGTTTATATCTCGCCATTGGTTTATTAATTCCTGTTTATGCAGGCTTTACCGCAGGGGTCACTCCAACATTTGGTTTTGTTATTTCCTTTGTGGTTTTAGTGATTCCACTTTATTTTTTAAATAAATTACCAATTAAAAACCAATTTTTACGTATGGCAATTGCCTGTTTAGTTTCCTTAATTGTTTGCTACGCAATTGGGGCAACATTCTTAGCCTTATATTTAAAACTTAATATACAAAAAGCACTACTTATTGCAGTAGTGCCTTATATACCTTTTGATATCGCGAAGATTATTATCGCGGTACTCGTGGTTTCGCTTTTACCTAAGCGTTCTTCTTCGCTTTAATTTCTCTAATTAACCAAGCGAGTAAAATGCCGAATTGTGACGCAAAGTGGATAATGATTTCCACTGGTTTTGCCGCTAATCTTTCAAGTGGCATAGCTGGTGATAAGGAAGAAACGAATGTTGTATCGTTTAAACCAATAATCGCCACCACTATGAATAAAACTAAGTTAATAGCGAATAAAATAATCACGTAGATAAATCTATTTAATTTTAGTTCAAAGACGTCGAAGACTTTTTTTACTAAGATCGCCATTGGCACTAATAAGAATAAATAGAAGAAGACTGTTTGGTAGAAGTTTCTTAATTCCACATAGATTGGCATGGTTAAGAATGCACCGAAACGGTTAAACGCTAGAGCGGTAAATAAGAACCAACCCATAGTGAAGAAGACGTGTTTGGCGCCAACTTTAAACTTCTCTGTATCTTCTGGTAAAGCCTTAACAGGTTTTAAGAGAGCGAATATTGAACCGCCTAACACTAATAAGTGCATCACCATCATAAGGATAATGAATCCTGGGAATGGAGCGGATGCAAGGAAGTTACCGTTATAGTTAATAACAGCAGCAAGAATAGCAAAAACAAAGCCTAAACCCGCTAAAACCATTGTGGTCTTTAAGTATGTCTTAGACATTTTCTTACGAATGTTTGGCTTTAAATATGAACGTACAATATACATCGCACCTATTACAAAGTAAGCACCGAATAATAAAGCGGTGAAACTTAAGAAGATTGCAGTATCCATAATATGTGGACCAAAATATGGAACGTCTGTAAAGAATAAGTTAGAGGCGACAAAGGCCATTAATGAGCCGAGAACGGCAATAATTGCTAAAGCAATCAAAGAGAATTTCTTACTCATATTATTTCACCTCCGCGTATGTATGATAGTATCTATCAATAGTTAATGAATGGTCATTATGGATGGTGATGGTTTGGCAACCAAGCATATCATTATCGTGATAAATACGGTCAGTGGATTTAATGCCGTAGCAGAACTTCACTTCTTGATAGTCAACTTCAAAGTTGTTGATGTGGTCGTGACCAAAGAACATCGCTTTTGTGGAGCCTAATTCTTTAATCTTGTCAAAGAAACCATAGTCATGGTCTGGGGAGCAAGAAGCTTCTCTTTTTTCACCATAAATGACTTTGTCATTTTGTTTCGCTTCATCCCAAGCGACATTAACTTCTGGTAATGGAATGTGATAGAACATTAAGGAATTAACGGTTTCACCACCATTTTGTTCTTTAGTGTAGTTAACAACGCTTTCATACCAATCAATTTGATCTTGTTTGAAGCAGTCATAACCAAATTGTGAGAAATTAAAGTCATAACGGTTACTATCCATGACAAATAATTGATCGTGAACTTTACCATCTTTCATTAAGTTAATCGCAAAGTTGCAATTACCATTAACTTTATCGTCTTGTAAGTCTTTGAATAAGCAGTTTGAGCCATATTCAGAAAGGGTTTTGGTTAACCAATCCACTGAGAAATAACATTGCTCATCATGGTTACCAAAGCAAACACTCCATGGGACACCTTTGTCATCAAAATATTTTAATAAGCTCTTCGCAGTGTTCTTGCTTGCGAAGGTGAATAAGTCACCGGTGACCACGACAAGATCAGGATTATTCGCGTCCTTATAAAGCAAATCCATGAACTTGAATTGTGTTTTTTGATCATCCTTATCAGAGAGATGGATGTCTGTTAGTTGTAAAATGCGGAAATCATCCTTGTAGTTCATTTCAAGGATGTAATCTTGAGGCTTATAATTCTTTGTCCCGCAGGCACTTAAAGCCAACAAAGAAATAAACGCCAATGCAGTAATTTTGTTTTTCATAGTGCCCAAATTATAACATACCAAAAACTGGAAAGAACTAATCGCCAGGCCAAAAGATACAAAACAAAAAAACTGTCAAACTAGTGACCATACTTGACAGTTTCTAAGAATTTCATGTTTTTAAACTTGAATGTCCAGTTGTGTTCACCCACAGTTCCTGGATGATTTATTCTGGCGGTATCATCTAATTTTATTAAATCTTGCATTGGGAAGATTGTAATTAAGCTAGTCATGTTCCAGATTTCATTAAATAAGGAACCATACAAATCTTTAGAACCTTTATATTCTTTTCTTAAGATGGCTTTATGTTCTTTATCTAATGATTTTAACCAACCATATAATGTTTGATTATCATGTGTGCCTGGATAAAGGATGACATTATCATTATCTTCTAATCCTTCGAAGGCAACGAATTGGATAACGCGCATACCTGGAAGATGATAATGGTCTCTTAATTCATGAACGCTATCGAAGAGAAGACCTAAGTCTTCAGCAATTAATTTAATATTTGGATATTGAGCGTATAAAGTATCGAAGAAATCAGTGCGTGGACCAATCTTCCATTCCCCTCTTCTCGCGGTTTCATCTCCCGCTGGAATGACACAGTAAGTATCAAACGCTCTAAAGTGATCTAAACGGAGGATATCCGCTCTACTAGCGAGGCAAGCAATACGATTAATCAAGAACTTATAATGATTCTCTTTCATCTTTTCAAAGTTATAGATTGGTGTACCCCATAATTGGCCATCATCTGAGAAAGCATCTGGTGGGCAACCTGAAACCACTGTTGGATTATATTTTTCATCCATCATGAATTCATCTTTATTTAAATAACAATCCACACTATCGAGACCAACATAGAACGGACAGTCCGCGATAATCTTGACGCCATTTTTATTCGCATACTTTTTGATATTGTTCCATTGATTTAAAGCAATGAACTGACACCAAATATGGAAGTTAATTTCTTCTTCGGCAAATGCTGGGATACGTTTAATCACCCATTCGTTCCAAGGTTTATTATCATTAATATTTTTAAGTACTAAATACTTTGCGTATTCATTGACCCAAGGGTTATCTTTAACGAATTTTTTAAGTGAAACTTTTGAGTTTTTAAATGCACGTCTTAAGTATTTTTCTTTAAACGCTAAAACATCTTGATAGTTAACTCTACCCGCTTCAGCGTGATGTTTAGGGGCTTTATCAAGTAAGCCTTGCTTCACTAAATCATCTAAAGAGATATAACGGATATCAATGGCTTCTGAGCACACTGTAATATATGGTGAATTACCTGGACCAATTGGATTAAGTGGTAAGATTTGCCAGTAATGATATTTATGGTCTTTTAACCAATCAATAAATTCATAAGCAAAAGATGAGAAGTCACCAATCCCATGGTTACCTGGTAAGGAGAATACTGGAAGAAGGATACCAACATTTCTTTTTTTCATAGAAATTAGTCTACCCTTTTCTAAGAAAAGAAAAAAGGGGTAACTGCTTGCTCTATAACTTTTGGGCTATATAATAGAGGTATGCAAATAGTAAAACTATATGTTGTTGATACAGAATTAGGAAGAAAACATTTTCGTTTTCTGCTAGAAAATGTCAGCGCTCATCAAAAAGAAAAAGCTTTTAAGTTCGCTAATGAAATTGATCAAATAAGATCATTACTTTCTTCATACCTAAAGAATCTTTTATCCGAAGAAGAGTTACTTAAAAATGAAAATGGTAAACCATATTTCGCTAACGGACCATATTTTAATATTTCTCATTCTGGAAGATATGTTCTAATGGCGGTTTCCACTTCTGAAGTCGGTGTGGATATTGAAGAAATTAAAAATAGAGACATGTCCTCACTGGTGAGAATCTTTAATGAAGCGGAAGCTAAGATGATTAAGGAACATAGTGATTTCTATTACTTATGGTGCGCTAAAGAAAGCTTAATCAAATGTATGGGCTTAAGTGTTAGTAAAGTTAGAGAAATACCAAGTCTTCCACTTAATGGTCTGAAGACATTTAAAGGTAAAGACTATCAATGCAAGTCATTTATCTTAGATAAACATATCGTTTCTATTACTAGAGAAGGTCAAGAAGAATTCACTATCGACATGCAAAAAGTCGATAAGCTACCTTATTTAATGAAGTAATAGTTCTCTTTGCGTTGCAAAAAAGACAATTAAAGTTTATTCTTTCTATATCGCTATGAATGCTTTACAAGAAAAACAATTAAACATTTTGAAATACTTTATTAAAGTTTGTGAGAAACATCATCTCCAATATTTTCTTGTGGGTGGTTCAACCTTAGGGGCCATTAGACATAAAGGTTTCATCCCTTGGGATGATGACATTGATGTTGGTATGCCTAGAAAAGACTACGATAAGTTCGTTGAACTACAATCAGAGTTTGAAGGTACGCCATATTTCATTCAAACTTTCAAAACTGATCCTTGCTATATCTATAACTATGGTAAGTTAAGAGACTCATCCACCACTTTTATTGAAAATACATATAAGCAACACCGTATTAACCATGGTGTCTGGATTGATATCTTCCCAATTGATGGTTTTTCAAAAGAAATTAAACCAAGAGAAACATTTAAAAAGAAGATTAACCACATCTGGTGGCAAGTCTATTTAAGTTATTTACCAGCACTTAGAAGAAAAGTTCACGCTAGAACATTCTTTAAAGACATTGCTCTTAATATTGTTGCTGGTCTTTTCTATGTCTTTGATATTGCCCACTGGCGTAATAAACATGTTGAAAAGTTCGTAAGAAAAATCCCATTAGAAGAATCCGTTATGGCGGGCAACTTCTTCGGTTTTAATATGAAAAGAGAGGCTATGGATACTAATATCTTTAAAGAATTCATTAAAGTTCCTTTCGAAGATATCGAAGCCTATGTCCCTAAAGACTATGACACTTATTTAAGAAACCTTTATGGTGATTATATGAAATTTCCACCTAAAGATAAGCAGGTTGGTCACCACTATAACTCTGGCTTTTCTTTAGAACAGGGATATGAAGATTATTTAAAAGAACATAAAATATAGTAAAGGAGTTATCCAATATGAATATTGCTCTTATTCTTGCCGCAGGAAGCGGTACACGCATGGGTAATGCAGATAAACCAAAACAATTTCTTCCAATCTATGGAAAGCCATTAATGATTCACACCATTGAAGCTTTTGAAATCAATGATGATGTCGATAAGATTGTGATTGTCACAAATGAACAATACATCGACCAAGTTAAAGTTTGGTGCAAGCAATATGATTTAAGTAAAGTAAGAAGTGTTGTCGCCGGTGGTAACTCCAGACAAATCTCTGTTTATAACGGATTAAAGGCGGTTGAAGAATTAGTTTCTTCTCCAGACGATATCATCGTCATTCATGACGCTGCTAGACCATTAATCAGTCAAAAGATTATTAATGATAACATCGCTGTTTGTAAGCAATATGGTGCGGTTGATACCGTTATTAAGGCAAGCGACACCATTATTAGAAGTAAAGATAACGAAGTTATTTCTGATATTCCAAATAGAAATGAATTATATCAAGGACAAACTCCTCAAACATTTAAATTCAAGATTATTAAAGATGCCCATGAAAAGGCTTTAAAAGAAGATATTCCTAATGTCACTGATGACGCTAAATTGGTGTTATCTTTCGGCACTGATGTCCACTTAGTGGAAGGCAGTGCACAAAACTTTAAAATCACCACTTTTGATGATTTGATGATGCTTAAAGCCTTATTAAAAATTGGAAAGACTGAGGTTGTCCTTTAATGTTTAACAATATTTTTAAAGTTACTTCCCCAGGTGTCATTGAAAAGTTCATTGATACTGTCGAAGACATGGATAATAAGGTCTTAGTGAAAGTTGATACGATGGCCATCTGTAAAGCGGATATCCGTTACTTTTTAGGCAACCGCGATATCAATGTCTTAAATCATAAATATCCATTAGCCCCAATCCATGAAGCTGTTGGTGAAGTCATCAAAGATCCAACAGGAACTTATAAAAAGGGTGATAAAGTCATCCTAGTTCCTAACTCATTTGATGATAAATATTATTCCGATAATTCTAATCGTAGATGCCATAGAAAAGATTTAGGTGATAACTATTATCCTAAAGCCGTATTTAGAAGTTCTACAGCAGATGGTTTTTTAAGAAACTACTACACGTGTAGCCCGGATTTGTTAGTTAAGTACGACGAATCCATTGCCCCAAGCACTGCTGTTTTCTCTGAATTATTAAGCGTCGCCACTGCCGCTTTAAGAAGAATTGATTTCAATGAAGTTGAGAAATTAGCGTTATTTGGCGATGGTATCATGGCCTATATCGTTTATATCATGCTCAAGTATGATCATCCTGATTTAGATCTAACAGTATTTGGTATCGATGACCAAAAATTAGCAGCCTTTAAAAACGCGAAAACTGCGAAGTTTGAAGAATATAAGGGCGAGAAATTTGACACTCTCATTGAAGCGGTAGGCGGCAAGTTCTCCGCGGATGCAATCAATAACATGATTGATTTATCAATCCCAGGTGCGGATTTAATCTTAATGGGTGTTAATGAAGAGAAATCCCCTATTAACACCAGATTAGTGTTAGAAAAAGGCTTATCTCTTAAAGGTGTTACAAGAAGCACAAAGCAAGACTTTGAACATGTCGCTAAAGCGTTAAACGATAAGAAAGTTCAAGAAGCTTTATCCATCATGGTCCTTTCACAAAACAAGATTAATAATGTTGGTGATATTTATAGATGCTTCGAAGCTGATATTAATAACAAAACTGAAATCGGCAAGAACTTAATGCACTGGTAAACTTATGAGCACAAAACAAATTGTTATTATTGCCTATGCTTCATATCTAGTTCTTCTTTCTCTTATCACATTCATCGCCTATGGCGTGGATAAGAAAAAAGCTATAAAAGGTAAGTATAGAACCAAAGAAAAAACACTACTATCATTATCGTTTTTAGGCGGTGCCTTTGGTGGTTATCCGGCAATGTTAATCTTCCGTCATAAGACTAAAGGTGAACACTGGTACTTCACCGCGGTTAACTGGTTAGGTTTACTCCTCCATATCACCTTAATGATATTAATAATATTCGTTTTTAAAATCTAAAAGAAAAGCCCACTAGCAAAGTGGGCAATATTTATAAGTTAAGAGGTAATTATTTATCAACAGAGATATCTTGTGATAATTCTTTTTGTGCTTCGTTGAATTTATCAGCTTTTCTAATATCTTGTTGTGAAACTTTCTTTTGATCAGCATCTTCGCCCATATGAACAACGAGTTGATTGAATGGAATTTCGATATCGTTATCATCAAACATGATTTTGATTTCACGGTTGATATCTCTTTGGACTTGATAGATGTCATCTTCTTTACAATACGCAACAAATAATAATTCGACACCAGATTCGCCTAATTCACTAACGCCCATATAGATAGGACCTTTGACGATTGCAGGAATCTTTTCTTTAATCTTTTCAATGTTATCAGCGATAACGGCTTCGACTTTTTCAATTCTCGCATTATAGGAAACATAAACTGAAGACTTCGCTAAAGAGAGTTCTTGAGTTTGGTTAATGATAGTTTTGATTTCACTGTTATTAACGATTTTAATGTTACCACCGACGTCTAATAACTTAGTGGTTCTCATACCGATTTCTCTGACTTCACCTCTCCAACCATCAATAATGACGATATCACCAACTTGGAATTCACCTTCAAAGACGATGAAGATACCAGCTAAAATATCGGCCACTAAGGATTGGGAACCAAGACCTATGATAAGAGCGAGGACACCAGCACCAGTTAATGTCGCGGTAGCAGGAACGCCCCAAGCATCTAAGATGAAGAACACAGCGGTAAGAGCAATAGCCCATTTCACGAAGGAGACTAATAAGCGGGAGATTGTTTGACCTTTTTTGCTTCTAAAGACAATCTTTGCTAAGTAATGTAATGCGACGGCAAATGTCACTGCCACACCAACGATTTGGATTGTTCTTAAAATGTTAGGAATCGCGTGTTCTAAGAAGTAATTTACAAATGCATTGCCAAAATTAGCTTGGAAGAACATTGGATTCACTTCGTACGTAATAGCACCTGTGACTTGATCTTTTTTGTAACCCGCACCAAAGATTGAGTTACTAAAGACAAAGATGAGTACTGTCGCTATGACAAGTAGGCCATAAAGCGACCATTTGATAATTCTGTTTTTCGTTTCCTTTTTCATAATAATTACCTCCAGAAAAACAATTTATACTTGGATATTGAACAAATAGCTTTCGTGAATAACTTTTGTTCGAGGATTGTTATCAGGGACAATCTCGGTTGTTGGACCACTACCATTATTGTCTTCGATATATTCTTCGTGGTTTGTGTCATAGACAAGAGTAATCTTGACTGGTTTGCTGAAGTCATCATAGAAGTTTTCTTCATTAAATTCAGCGGCACCACTTAATGTCTCATAAATTAATTGATTTGGTTGTGTCATATTGAAATACATTGTGTATTTATGGCCTGACTCACATTCAAATGTTAAGTAAGTGTATTCATAACGATACATTCCGCCAGTAAAGATTGGCATGAAATTGACTTCGTATTGTCCGTTTACAATAGATCCAGGTTCATCACCACTATCGAAATCAATATCATAGATTTCATTTTCTTTTCCATGGGTGAATGTCACTTCTTCTGAATATACTTCTAATTCTTCTAAGTCGTCAGATTCATCGCTAGGGACATGAGCGAAGACTTTTAATGTTACTTCAGTATCTAAGATATCTTCGATTTCGTGACCTTCCATACCTTGGAAAATCGCGTAGAACCATTGAGTTGCAGGACGTTCGTTTTCAACCGCTAAGCGGGCATATAGTTCGTCATTTTTCATGACCTTCATGCTGAAACCTTCATAGATATGTGCAGCATCGTTATAAGTAAATTTAATTGGTAATAGATAGTCGTCATAGTACTCATCGAAATTAAAATCTAATGGGCTTTCAATACCTTGGAAGGTACTCACTAATGAATTTTTGAATTTGAATTCTTCACCTGATACCACAACGTTTTCCACGTCTTGATACATATATTTAAAGGAATAAGACATTCTGTGTTTAACAATATCGATGAGATAAACTGGATCTTCTTCTGTTCCTGGTTCGATTTCATCAACAGTAATTGTTTGAGCGGTTGTTTGTTCTAATAAGTAATAGGATTTCTCATTACCAGTTTCTAAGTCTTTTAAAATGAATTCGAAACCATAGAGATAGCCTAAATCATTTTGATAATCTAATTGGACTTCAAATGTTCTAGTGTCAAAGTTAGCTTTCTTATCAAAGATAAGTTCATTGAATTTATTAACCGCACCACTTGTATCGGTAAATGTCACATTGCCTTCATCTAAAAGCCTATATTCATCATAATAGTCGCATGAAAGTTTGTAGTGGTAGCTATCGGATAACATTATCTCAATACCATCCAAGTCTATAGTTTGGACTTCAGTGGTCTTTTGAAGTGGGATATCTTCGCTTCTTTCATCAATAATTGTCATTCCTTCTTGTTCATACATCATATAGAAAGATAAGACGAAATTATCAAAGACATTAAAGTCATCCACGAAGTCTAATTGCACATCGAATGTGCGATTAATGAAGTTTGCTTTTTTAGTAAAGACAAATTCATTCCATTCAGATTTAGCACCACTGTTATCTTCAAAGTGGACTGTGCCTTTATCCGCGACAACTTCAATACCATCATTCATATAGGTAAATGAATATTCATATGTTTGTGCAAGGAAGAATGCTTGATTACTATCTAACTTAATTTGTTGAGGCTCAGTTGTTTTAACTAAATCATAAGAGATAATAGGCGAACCATCTGGCGAATCCGCGGTCATCACTTCAGATTTAAGATTAAATTTGAAATCAGAGAAAAGTTCATAGTCATCTTGATAATCAAGTTGGACATCCATCATCATGGTTAAGAAATTGCACTTCTTATCCCAGGTAACACCTCTGAATTCAGATACACGGGTATCCTCTTTTAATGTTGTAAATAGTTCATCAAAGATAATTTCGCCGCCGAAACGGTTTTCGCTTAAGACGATATGGTATTCCTCGTTTGGTTTTAAATTAGCAAAAGAATCATAGTTACTACCATAGAATGTCGGAATGGAATAATCATAAGCTTGGTTATAGACTCTTAAAGTAAATGGTTCTTTAGATTCTTCTTCATTCTCTTCCGCGTTTGGTCTATCGTACTCTTCATAACTCTCACCATCAGGTCTTTCATCGTTATGATCGACCACATATAGTTCATAAGTTAAAGAATCAGATGTAACGTCAAAATAATTAAATTTATAAGCATAGTCATGAAGGACAACTGAAATACCTGTACCCACTGCTACAGCGGTTACCGCTACAACTGACGCGGCAGTTGCTACTGTTGTAGTTGTCGCAGCAATATTAGAAGCGGTTGCTGTGCTTGTCACAGTTGTGGAACCGTGAGCAGGAGCAGTCGCTTTGTTGGCATACTGAACATTGACCTCCGTTTGCTTACGGATAGTCTTACCAACATATTTCTCATTAAGTTCACCTTCAGGTAACTTATTTTCCTTTTGTGATATGGTCTCAGAATCTTGAGTTTTGCCAAATTCTAGACCGCGTAATTGCTTGTCGTTGGTTATTTCAATCTTGTTAAACTCATCGTTTCGCATAGTTCTACATGAAAAATATAGTAGAATTCTCCTAATTTTTCACTAGTAAGATAAATAAATCGCAAAATTGCCATGAATAAACATACAAAAATACTTTGTATAAGGGTAATCAATCATTTATGATTAAAGAGTATTTGTTTTAGATACATATCATTAGGAGGTCATTATGGCTGAAAAAACAAAAAAGAGTTTTTTCGAGACGCGTTTGATGCGCTCGAGAATTAAAAGCAGAACTGTTTCTCTTTTCCCTGAAGCCGGATTGGGTTACTTATTAGGACCTATTTTAGCTTTATTCTGTAATGGTGTTGTTAATATTTGGTTAGTCCAATATTGGCACAACGTCATTGGCATGGGTTCATGGGGTAAATGGCTTGAAACAGTTATTCCATTAGCGTCTTCTATCATTATCATTATTGGTAACTTATTTGTCGGAAGATTAATGGAAAGAAAACCATCACTTGCTGGTAAAGCAAGACCACTTATCTTATTAGGTATGCCAGTTATCGCAATTGCGTTGGTATTACTATTCGTCTTCCCAGTTCCAGGTGCTGCTAAAGAAGAAACTGTTCTTCAAGGTCTCATCACTGGTAACCCATCTATGGAAGGTGGATTAATGGCGTCAATCTTTGCCGCTGTTGGTTACAACTTATTCTACGCATTTGCTTGGCCATTATATTACACATCACATAGTGCATTAGTTAACTTATCCACACGTGACGGTAGCAAACGTGGCTTATTAGGCACTGCTGTTATGGCGGCCCAATTAGGTGCTGCTGGTGTCTCTGGTATGTTCGGCGGTTTCTTCGTTGACATGTTACACTTAATGCCTGTTTATCGTTATTCTAATGAATACTCACTTGCACACGATCTCTTCGATGAAGCTGTCGTTAAGAAGATTCAATCAGGCGCAGTTCAACTATCAGATGTTAAGCCTGTCACAACTAGTGACTTCACCCAAGTTCAAAACTTAATGAAAGACAATGAATACTTCATCGACGTCACTCGTGAATCCGCTAACCAAAAATGGTTCATCTTAATGATTGTCATGATCGTTGCCTTAATCATTGGTTGCTTATTAGAATACTTCTTCACACGTGAACGTATTACTGAAGAAAGTCTCAAGAATGCTGAAAGCAGAGGCGACGAAGTTAAAGAAACAAAGAAAGCTTCAATGGGTGAACAAGCCAGAGTTTGTTTAAAAGATAAATACTGGTGGATGCTCATGGCCTTCTGGTTCTTATATCAATTCGGTGGCATGATGAAGAATAACGGTATGTCATTCTTCTCTCAAGCTTATACCGGTAAATATTCCCTCTCCTCAATGATTAACACCGTTGGTGCTGTTCCAACCGCTGTTGGTATGGTGTTTGTCTGGCCATTAGCCGCGAAATTCACCAAATCTAAAGCCATCTCATTAGGTGGTATCGTTGCTGCGTTAGGTGCTGCTGCTGCCTTCTCTTGCTTAGGCTTAGTTGGTAACACAGATGCTATCACAGGCGTATCCGTTGCTTCCTTCTGTATTAAAGCTTTAGGTACTGCTCCAGCTATGTATATCTCCTTAGCGTTAATGGCGAACATCTTAGACCACCAAGAAGCAGTTCACGGTATTCGTACAGACGGCTTCTCCATGGCAGTCTATGGTTCCATCATGGTTGCTATGAGTGGTATTTGTAACGGTATCATCGTCGGTTTAGATAACGTTGTTACTTCCGATGCTGGTAAACGTTTCTTACACACCTTCTTATCATTCGGTGTTGAAGGTATCTGCTACGTCATTATCGCTATCATGTTCTTCTTCATGAACGTTGAAAAATTCACCAACGTTGACAACAAAGCCATCGTTGCTGACCAAAAGGCTGAAGTTTTAGCCGCTAAAGGTAACTGGATTGAACCAGATGAAAGATTAAGACTCGAAGAAGAAGAAAATAATCGTTTAGTCGAAGAAGCTAGAGTCGCAGAATTAAAAGAAAAATGCGAAAAGAAGGGCCTCAACTTTGAAGAAGAAAACGCTAAGTTCTTAGCGCAAAAAGCTGAAGCTGATCAAAAAGCCGCACAAAAGAAAGCTGATGCTGAAGCCAAGAAACAAGCTAAACTTGATGCCATGACTCCTGAACAAAGACAAGCCATGGAAGAAAAGGCTAAAGCCGCAAAAGCTAAACAAGAAGAAAAAGATGCTGCTGCCTTAGTCGAACTCAACAAGATTAGAGAAAGAGTTGGCAGACAAGCCGTTGCGGAATAATCTAATTCTCAAAATTAAAGAGTGGTCTCGCACCACTCTTTTTGTTTACTTCTTTTTCGGAAGAATTAATAACATATGTGTTTCTTTTTTATATTGTTCGTAATCAGGTTTATAGCCTTTGAAGTGTCTTTCTTCCATCGGGATGGAAATAAAGATAAACATTAATAAGTTCACGACCGCTCCGACGATGAAGTGCCAGTAATTGAAGTGACTTAAGATTAAAGTTAACGCCACACCAAACCAGATGGATATCTCTCCTAAGTAGTTAGGATGTCTAGAGTATTTCCACACACCTCTATTTAAGACTTCAGAACGATCTTTTCTAATCTTCACAAAGGCTTTCATTTGGGTGTCAGCGATGAATTCTAATAATGTACCTAAGACGATAACCGCTAAACCGATAATATCAATAACGGAAAATGCTTCGACACTTGCATAGGCAATCACCGGTAATGTCGCTAAATAAACAACGAGGGTTGGGAACATACAAATACCAAAGAGATTAACGACTTGGTAGAACTTACCACTTTTCTCTTTGAGCATTCTATATCTCCAGTCCACATAGTCTAAAGAATGAAAACCAATAATAAAGTTCATGGTTAAACGTGCGGAATACAAGATAATGGCCACTAATAAGAGGATTGTACCAACGTGCCAGTTATTATTTTTAATTAATAAGCATAAATAGATGACTAACGTTTGAAGCGACCAATATGGGTCATAGGCGGAAGCAGTTCTAAGAACCACACCACTAGCCCACACTAGAACAGTGGCACTGACATCAGCAATTAATATTGCTAAGTAGTCATTCATTACATCGCTTAAAACAACATATAGGAAAATACCTAACGCTATTGCAGCGGCATAAACGACTAATAAAGCTGATAAACCAATTACTCTTTTCACGTTGCTTATTATATAGAAACTTAAATAAACAAAAAAGCATCTCTTTTTCGAGATGCTCTATAAGTTTTACTTATCTTCACCGCTTATTTCTTCAATAAAGTAATGTGGTCTCTTCTTCACTTCGATATTAATCTTACTGACATATAAGCCAATAAAGGCAATCGCGAGTAAGATAATTCCCGTCATTAACGCTAAAGAAGGGAAGAGATAATATTCAATACGATAATTAAGCACTTTAGTGAGATGTAAAATCATAAAGACAATCATCATAGTAACGGATAAACAGCTTAAGAAGGCACCAAATCTAGCGATATATGAGATTGGTTTACTTGAGAAAGAAGAGATACCATCTAAGGCTAAAGTCATCATCTTACTCATTGAGTAATGAGTTTCGCCTTGTTTTCTTTCAAGTCTACGATATTCAACCTTGCTTGATGGGAATCCCACTTGTGGCACTAAACCACGAAGGAATAAGTTAGCCTCATGATATTCAAGTAATGCCCCTAAAGCACGATAGGAAATTAAACGGAAATCCGCGGCGTTTTCAATTAATTCGACACCTAAGTGACGCATTAATTTATAGTAGGCATTCGCGGTGCTCTTTTTAAAGAACTTATCAGTGCTTCGATTATTACGGACACCATAGACAATATCATTGCCCTTATAATGTTCCGCGATCATTTCTTTAGTCACAGTAATATCGTCTTGTAAATCAACATCCATGGTAATGGTAAAGTCCGCTTTCTTTTCATAAGCGTATCTTAAGCCTGCTTCCACAGCGTATTGATGACCTTTATTACGGGATAACTTTAAACCAATAACTCTTTCTTCTTTATTGGATAATTCTTTAATGATGGACCATGTTTTATCTTTAGAACCATCATCAACAAAGATCAATCGAGAATCTTTAGAAATGAATTCCTCATCAACGAAAGTATTAAACATTTCGGAGATTGTTACAAAAGAGTTAGGCAAGCATGCCTCTTCGTTATAGCAAGGGAAGATCCAATATAGTGTTTTCATAACTACCTCCAGAAGTTTAACTCATGACCGAGATGATAATAGAAACGTGTATATGCCCAGTCTAATGCACCAGCGTGATGAGTTAACATTGGTACGTAGACAAAGATAACACAAATAGTGACAAAGGACGAGAATAAAAGATTGCCGACTAAGAAACCGAATATTCCTTTTTGGAGTCTTTCGTTTTCTGTTTTGCTATATTGTTTAGCGATTAAAAGAATCGCAAAGAAAGTTAATGGCCAAGCAAAATCAGAGAAATATCTAGTCGCATAACCACTTTGCCATGTAATAGCGACTTGAATAAATGGAATGATGACACAAGGTAGCCATCTTAAGAATAAATGTTCTAATCTTTCTTTACCTGTGGCTTTATTGATAAATGGTAAAACGAATACTAACCAAAGGATTGGCATACGGATGAATAAACCCACTGAGGATGAGGTTTCAAAGAAGTAATACGCCCCTCCAAACTTGATATTCGCTCCATACATGAAGTAAGAGTTTGCAGTAGGAATTGGTAAACCAAATAAGAAGTTATATAAAGAAGTAAGCACATTACCGAAATGGAATGGCATATTCTTAAAGTCTGCAATTGTTAATGAGTATTCGATACCAAAATCAAAGAAGGAACCAAATCTTAAATAGTTATAGATGCATTGGACACCACCAAAGACAGCGTAAGGCACTAAGGAGCAGACAAAGAAGAGAATAATATCTTTCTTTTGCATCTCTTTACGGTTCTTAAAGAAGTAGAAACCAAGATAAATGAGATGACAGACAGCATATAACGCCATTGTGGCGCGCGATAAGACCGCTAAAGCGCCCCATAGAGACGCGAAAACCAAATGGTAAGTAAAATACTTCTTATCTTCTTTTTTAAATAAGATACCGCCTGAAACAAGGTGATAAAGCATAATCATCATGCACATATAAGCGGAACTTGTGCTCACTTCATAGAAATATGGTCTAGTTAAGTTAAATAAGCAGCCACATCCTAAGAACAGTAAAGCGTATAAGGTATACTTCATCGCTAATGGGAGAGGTTTATCCTTAAATAAAATCTTAAGCATGCGGTCATAGGCTAATGTCATAAAGACAACACCGATAATCGTAAATAGCAATACACCATAAGCATCGTATAAATACTGACCGAATATTAATCTAAATGGTAAGAAGAGTAAGAATACTGGAGTAATGCCATAATATGAATAGTATTTACCGTTATAGAGCAAGTGGTCCCATAAATAGGAAACCCCACCACGCATATTAGGATCATATGGATTAGATAAGGCTAGTAATGCTTCGCTTGGTTTCTCATCTAAATAGACATGCCCTTTCATAAAGGCATCCACTAGTTCTTTAGATATCTGGGTACCATAGTCTTTATTGCAGAAGGCATTTTCAAAATGACCAAAGAAAGCAAACAAGGCCACAACAATAGCGATTGGTATGATATACATTAATGCATCTAAAACAATCTTCTTCCACGACTTACCTGTTTGTTCCTTACGGTCTTTAAATAAACAGACTGGGAAATAGATTAAAGAGGCCGCTCCTAAAAGAAGGAGGACTCTTGCCCATGAAAAATGGAATGGGATTCTATAGTTAACACCAACTTTGCCTAAACTAAACTTAAGATTTTCTCCGCCACCATAGTTACCGACATTAAACATGCGGATTGTGACACTATCAACAGCGTGATTAAAATCAGTCACAAAATATTTTGTGTGTTCATCACCAGGAATGATTTCTAAACTATCAGAAGAATTGATAACTATAGGACTTGCCCCATCGGTATAAGCACCTTTAACTTCAAACATGTAGCGGTACGCTGCTGGATCATCAAAATTAATATCAAAATAAATAGTTTTAACTTCAGTTCGTTCACTAAACTCCACTTTGAACGTTGGATAATTACTCGTGTTCATTGTGTAGATAGTTTTATTATCTTTATCTTTTTCTTCACTCTTTGTGGTGTCACTTGTAATAACTTCGCTAATTGCGATATCTTGCTTAACACCTCTACTTTGATAAACACGATAATTAAAAGCAGTGCTTTCAATAATAGCGATAGAAGCAAAAATGGCTAGAAAGATAGTAATTCTTCTAGCAATCTTGTTTTTCCAAAAAGATCTAATCTTTTCAAATAATTTTTTCATGCTTCCCTATTATATACGCGAGAAAATTAGCAAGCAATAAGCATTGCTAACCGCTCTCTACATAATAAGACGTTTAAAAATCTAAAAACCGCTAATTAAAAACAACGTTTTTTCTTATTGCGGTAACAGTTGGCCTTATCTTTCACTTTTTCACAGTGGTAGCAGAGTTCATTCATGATTAATTCGTTAGAGAAATATTCATCCATATTCTTCACTGTGGTTGAGGCAATGTTATCAAGGGCTTCTTTTGTTAAATAGGCTTGATGGGATGTAATTATCACATTTGGAAGAGAGATTAATAAGGCTAAAACATCATCGTTAATAATCTTAAAGGAATTATCGTGATAGAAGAGGTTGGCTTCTTCTTCATAGACGTCTAAACCAACCGCACCAATCTTCTTTTCTTTTAAGCCATCAAGTAAGGCTTTGGAATCAATTAAGCCACCACGTGATGTATTAATAATCATCACGCCGTCTTTCATCTTCTCTAATGAAGCATGATTAATCATATGATGATTTTCTTGGGTTAACGGGCAGTGTAAGGAGATGATGTCACTTCTCTTATAAAGTTCATCTAATGAAACGTATTCATAACCACTATCAGGAATTGGGAATGGGTCGTAGCAGATGACATGCATACCAAATCCTTTAGCGATGTCCATAAAGACACGACCGATTTTACCAGTACCAACAACACCGACTGTTTTATCATGTAAATCAAAACCGGTTAATGATTCTAAGTTAAAATTAAAATCACGGCTTCTAATATAAGCTTTATGAATATGACGGTTAAGAGAAAGAATCAACGCAAAAGCGTGTTCCGCGATAGCGTATGGTGAATAAGCTGGCACTCTAGCGATATGGATCTTATTTCTATAAGCCGCTTGTAAATCAACATTGTTATAACCAGCGCATCTTAAGAAAACACCATGGATATCGTTTTCTTTTAACTTATTTAAAACATTTTCGTTTAATTCATCGTTAACAAAGCACACCACTGCATCAAAGCCATTGGCGAGTTTTGCGGTATGTTCATTTAATAAGTCTTTAAAATAAGTGAATTCATACTTATCGCTATACTTATTAAAGGCTTCTTTGTCGTACTTCTTAGTGTCAAATACTGCAATTCTTTTCATATTTTAATATTACCACAAAAGAAAAAAGAAAAGACCGAATGTGCTCGGTCTTATTTCTTTTCGTTAATTACCTTGCGGTATTTTTCCATCTCTTCACTATTGGCCATAACGAAGTGTCCAGGAATGATTTCTTGTAATGAAGGAGCTTCCTTTGAATAATCATGCTCATTAGCAGGATTATAGATGTATCTCTTTCTTTCCTTTTCGCTTAATGGATCTGGCTTAGGAATGGCGGATAATAACGCTCTGGTATATGGGTGTAATGGATGAGCGAATAATTCATCGCTGCTCGCTAATTCAACGATATTACCGAAGTACATAACTGCGATTCTATCGCAGAAGTACTTAACAACGGATAAGTCGTGAGCAATGAACATGATGGTTAAGCCCATTTCTTCTTTTAAGCTATTCAATAAGTTGATGATTTGCGCTCTAATGGAGACGTCCAAAGCGGAAATTGGTTCGTCACAGATTAAGAAATCTGGATTCATAATTAACGCTCTAGCAATACCAATACGTTGTCTTTGACCACCAGAGAATTCGTGTGGGTAACGAGAAGCGTATTCTGGAAGTAAGCCCACTCTCACTAAGGCGTCTTTAACTTTTTGTTGGTTTTCAAACTTATTGTATTGACCTTGGATGTGAAGACCTTCTTGAATGATATCTTCAACAGTCATACGTGGGTCTAAGGAGTCAACAGGATCTTGGAAGATCATTTGCATCTTAGACATTAACTTCTTATCAACGTGAGAATTGTCGTAGTTATGTTGTTTGATCTTTTCTTTTTCGCATTTAACAAGGGCATCGATGTCTTCTTTGATCTGTTGAATCTTACTAGCGTATTCTGCTTTAATTTTAGCGGTTTCACTAGCGACAAAGTCGGCATTGCCTTGTTCATCCGCAAGAGCGCGAATTCTTTCGGTCATTTCGACTTGTAATTCGGCAATCTTACGTTTAGCTTTAATTCTCTTCCATTTGATTTCTTTTTCATTCCATCTATTGCCAGCGACAATACGATAGCCTTTGAAATAAACAGAACCAGAAGTAGCTTTGTATAATCTGATTAAGGTTCTACCAGTTGTGGTTTTACCACAGCCAGATTCACCAACGACACCGAAGCATTCACCTTTTTTAATATCAAAGCTGACATTGTGAACGGCTTTAGTGACGAAAGCGCCTTTACCATGACCGAACTTAAAGAATTGCTTTAAGTGTCTGACTGATAATTCGATGTTATTTTCCACTAATTCAGGAAGGTATGTAACTGTTCTTTTAGCCATAATTACTTTTTACCTCCTTTTTTCTTTGCAGCGTGTTCTCTTGCTTCTTTTAAGACTTCTTCGGAATGTTGTTCCATTTCAAGTTCAGTAGAAGCTTTAGCCACTGTATGTGTTTCAAGTGGATTGCTGATATTGGAAATATCTTCTTTATCTTGCGCTTTATTTTTCTTAGTGGCTCTTTCTTTATGAGCGGCTAAAGAAGCTTCAATACGAGTTTTAACAATGGTTGGCATTTCCACTTTTGGCGCCCTTGGATCAAGTAACCAAGTAGCTGCATAGTGAGTGTCACTAACCTTGAATAAAGGTGGCTCTTTCTTAAAGTCAATCTTCATCGCATATTTACTACGTAAAGCGAAGGCATCGCCCTTTGGAGGATAGACAAGGTTTGGTGGGGTACCAGGAATGGCATCCAATCTTTCTTTACTATCAACGTCTGGGATGGATGATAATAACGCCCATGTGTATGGATGTTTTGGATCATAGAAGATTTCTTCTTCTTTACCATATTCCACGATCTTACCAGCGTACATAACCGCAACACGGTCCGCCATATTGGCAACGACACCTAAGTCGTGGGTAATAAAGATAACGGAAATATTTCTTTCCGCTTTTAAGCGGTTAATAAGTTCAAGGATTTGCGCTTGAATGGTGACGTCTAACGCTGTGGTTGGCTCGTCACAGATTAAGATGTCTGGGTCCGCGGTTAAGGCAATAGCGATAACGATACGTTGTCTCATACCACCCGAGAATTCAAATGGATATTGTCTGAATCTAGCGGCTGGGTTAGCAATACCAACCTCTTCCATAATCTTAAGCGCTCTTTCTTTAGCTTCAGCTTTAGTAATCTTGGTTTTAGCAACGTAATTACGTTCAGCTTCGTGCGCTTTTAAAGCACATTCTTTAGCGACAGCAGCGATTTTTGCTTCGTATTCTTCGTTGATGGCTTTAATATTTTGCGCTTGTTCTTCTTTTGCAAGGCCAAGTTCTTCCACTGCTTTAATCTTGGCGGCTTTTTCCGCTTTGATAGCGTTGAGTGGTTCTTGGGCTTTAGCGAGTTCATCAGCGTATTCTTTAGCGAATTGAACTTTCGCTTCTGCCACCACTTGATCAGCTTCTTTCTTCTTAGCTAAGTATTTAGCTTTAGCGTCAGCGATAAGTGGCTTGTATTTAGCTTTTAATTCGTCTTTATTAGTGACATTGTTAGTCTTAGCTTCTTTAATCTTTTGATTGAATTCCACTTTTAACTTAGCAATGGCAGCTTTATTCTCGTCTTTCTTAGCTAAAGCGTTTTGACGAATTTCATTCTTTTTAGCGGTGAAGTTATCTTTTGCGGTCTTGAAGGCTTCAGTTCTTTCACTATTGATCTTTGCAAGTTCGCTTGGATTATCTTTATTTTCTTGCGCTAAAGAAGCGTATTGATGTTTGATTTTAACTTTTTCTAGACCGTAGTCTAAACGTAAAGCATAAAAAGCGCCATCGGTTTCGTTTTTAATCACGTTTTTCATTCTTTCGAGTTCTTTTTTCTTTTCACTCTTATAGAATTTAACGGCTTCTTTACCTTTATTTAATTCACTGTTATATTCAGTAACCGCGTTTTTATAAGCGACGAATTCTTTAGCGACAAGGTCGTCTCTCATTTTCTTTAAACGGTTACCATTTAATAACATGGCTTCGGTAATTTGTTTACCGATACGCATAATTGGGTTTAATGATGATAATGGGTCTTGGAAGATCATGCCAATCTTATGGCCTCTGATACGATGGAATTCATCTTCAGAAACCTTGGTTAAATCTTCACCTTCGTACATAATCGAACCATTAACGATACGACCATTCGCGGCTAAGATACCCATAATGGTTTTACTAGTAACAGATTTACCAGAACCAGATTCACCGACGATACATAATGTTTCGCCCTTATATAAGTCAAAGGAAACACCTCTAACTGCTTGGACGTAACCATGGTCTGTGGAGAAGTTAACGCGTAAGTCCTTAACGGATAATACGATTTCTTTATTTTCCATATTATTCTTCTCCTTTCAAACTTGGGTTGAATGCATCTCTTAAACCGTTACCGAATAAGTTGAAGGAAATCATAATTAAAGCGATAACGATAGCAGGGAAAATCAATAAGTAAGGGTGTGTAAATAATTCGGATTGGTTATCCGCTAAGATAACACCTAATGATGATAAGCCTCTTAAGCCTAAGCCTAAGTAAGCGATATTTGATTCTGAGAAAATGACACCTGGAATCATTAAGATAGAGCCAGTAATGATTGTGCCTAAGCCGTTAGGTAAGATGTGCTTATAAATAAGTCTAACATCGGAAGCACCTAACGTACGTGAAGCAAGAACATATTCACGCCCTCTAAATCGATAGAACTGCGTTCTTGTTCTACCTGCTGGTCCAATCCAGTTAACTGCACATAAGGCGATAGCGAATGTGACGAAGCCTTGGCCGAAGTGAAGAATGATAATTGTCATCATGACGAACCATGGGATATTACCGATGATTTCCACAACTCTTTCCATGACTAAGTCGACTGTACCACCGAAATAACCACTGACAGAGCCCCAAATTAAGCCGAAGGTAAAGCAGACCAAGAATGTCACGATACCAAGGATTAAGGAGGTTCTTAAACCTTCAAAAACGTATTTGAGCATATCTCTACCATTTTTATCAGTACCCATTAAATAAGTTGGTATTTTGTCATAACCATTGTACTTGTATTGGTAGACACTAGCTTTGACTTGCAAGTTACCTTCACCATCGTTGCCGTAGAAGTCATCAATGGTAAGTTCTCTCACAAGTGGGCATTTTTCTTTATTTAAAATCTTACAAGTGAATGAGTCTTCTTTAATGTAGAAGCCTGGATTATCGCCACCTTTGACGTATTCAAGGGTTGCATAACCATCAGCGTTCTTAAAGGAAACCCAACCATACTTTTCATAATCCAATAATTTAAGGATTGAAAAGTTATTGTATTCCTTGATACCGAATTTAGCGTCATATGTATCATAGACGAATGAGCAGAAATGAGCTTTGGATAAGTAAATGAGTCTTTGACCAGTACTACTCCAATATTCATAACCGTTATCAGTCACTTTGGATAATGCTTTGGCAGCATCAACAAATGACATATCTTCAAATATTTTTCTAGTGTTTGCGTTAGCGGATTCACTTTCAAAAGCAATACTTCTAATTAAAGAACAAGTGTTTTTACTGTGGTTATGGTGTTTGGTTTCCATTCTCACAGAGAAGTAAGCATTTTCAAATAAGTCTTTACCAGTTTCATCTTTAATGATCTTGGCGATGTCGACTTTTTCTTCTTTCATAGAAGCGACCGCACTACCGATGTTATGAACTGTGGCGTAATCCACTAATTTAACATCGATTTCAACATCTTCATCTTGTTCGTCTTTACCTGAATAGGTGAAATAGAAAGCTGAATCATCGACTTCATAGTTTTCTGGATAGCCTAAATTGTCTTTACCTTCCATCTTTCTGATCTTTTCCACATCGTATGTGTCAAAGGCAGTAAGATATAAGTTTTCGCTTAAATCTAAGGCTGGAATAACTTTAGAAGCAAAGGAAACTGTTTCACCAACTGGGTCAGTTCTTAAATAACCGAATTGGACATAGCCTTCTTTTGCATAACCATCATTAGAGATAATGTTGGTGTATTTTTCTTCAGTGAATTTCTTTTTGCTAATGGCACTTCTTTGTGGGAATGATGTTAAAGATGGCCACCAGTTTTTTTGTTTTTCTTCATCGGTCTTGGCGTCTGGCATAGCGCTGACGTCAACAGCGATGTCTGTGAATTCAACGGTGCCATCCCAGAATCCTGTGCCACTCTTGAAGAGTTTTGGTGCAAGGTATGTCTCGTTAGCAGCGTTTGGATTCTTATCACTTAAGTCACTCTTATCAACAATTGGGATAAAGACTGAAAGGAGTAATAAGCCACCTAAAATGTAAGCCGCAACAACGGAAGATTTATTCTTACTGAATCTCTTTAAGGAGTCCTTTAAGAATGTTGTTGGTCTTGTTTGGAATTTTTGTTCGTGAATGGAAGAGTCCACTTCAGTAAGTGTGAAGTCATCATCAGTGATATCTTTATCATCAACAATTTCTCCAGCAACTGGGGTTTCATCTAATAGTTCGAAATCTTTATCTTCTAACATATTACTTCTTCGCCCCCATTCTAATTCTTGGATCAATGAATCCGTAAGATAAGTCTAATAAGATACCGGCAAGTAAACCGAATGTGGTAAAGATTGCCATATCAACCATTAAGACGTTATAGTCAGGATTGGCTTGATTCAAAGATTCAATATACAAACTGCCGATGCCAGGAATGCCATACAATTTTTCCAAAATCATGGAACCACCGAAAATACCTAAGAATTCGGAGAGAATCATTGGAAGAATTGGCACGAACGCATTTCTTAAAGCGTGACGGACAATAGCTTGGTTTTTAGTTAAACCTTTTGTTCTAGCTAACAAGAGGTATTCACTAGACATGACTTCACATAATTCCGCTCTAACGTATCTGGTGTATACGCAGATAGAACCAAATGACATACTAAGAACAGGAATAATGAAAGCTTGAATTTTAATGGAAAGAGATTGATCAGGTGTCGGCCATCTAGTTGGTAACCAACCAGTTTTAAAAGCTAATAAATAGAGCATGAAAGAAATAAATACGAATCCAGGAATGGAAATGAAGACCATGACTAATGTAGAAATTGTATGGTCAGTAATTGTATTTTTCTTTAAACCAGCGATAATGCCTAAAAGAATACCTAATGGAACTGACACGAAGACAGTGACGATATTGATAGACATTGAGGTTGGTAAACGTGTAGCGATAATAGAAATCGCAGAAGCATTTGGCTTAATCGCGGTGGATCTACCCCAGTCCCATCTAGTCACGATATTGCCTAACCATGTAAAATATTGGTCCATGATTGGTTTAACGTAATAATAATGTGGGTTTGGATCGACTTCACCAGCTTGGAATACTTTTAATGGCTCACCATATTTAGGGTTTGCAGTAGCAAATTCAACGAAGTATCCTAAATCAACTTGATCACTATAGAAAGCGAAAACGACATTTTTATCAGGGGCAAAAACGTCTCTAGGTGGGAGTGCTTTGACCAAGATAAAAGTCAACGTTAAAATGATAAAAGCTGTCAAAAATGCTAGAAGAATTCTTTTAATTGAATATTTTAACATTGCTTTCTCCTTTCCTGCGTTTAATATAAACGCTGCTAAACTATACCACAATATAGACCATTCTTCAAGAATGGTGTCAATTTAAGATTCGCTTACCTAATAAAATACTCGTTATACCAAGATATTTTCTTCGATAAAGCATAAAAAAAGCGATGCCATTGAGACATCGCTATGTTTTTGTTAATTATTCGCTAGTCGACTATTAAGCATTGAAGTAGCTTGCTGGAGCGACAAGGAAGTAGATGTGTGTACCATCGGTGTCGTATTTTGCAGTGACTTGGCAATATAAGGAACCATCAGGTACTTGTGTTAATGCAACACCAACACCATCAGTTTCTTTTGGTTCACCACCTGTAACATAAGAGAGGTAGCTTGGGAACTTGTTAGATTCTTCAATGTAGTAGCTAAGAAGCATTACAAGTTGACCTGTGAAGTTACTTGTCCAGTATGTAACGGATTCGCCCTTATAAACAGTATCGGATACTTTAGTAACGAAACCATAACCTGCTAATTGTTCACCGGTCAATTTATAATCGTAGGAAGCACTAACAACATCATAGATAAGAGCAAGTGGTGTTGTTGGGGTTGGTGATGCTGGTCTTGTGTAACTGACAATATCAACATCCATACGGATATAACCGTTAATGATATAGTATTCAATATCAATTACAAATCCTTCGTCTTCGAGTTCAACTTTATAAACGTCAATACCATTAATTGTTTCTGTTGTGTGATCAATACCCTTTTCGGTGTATTTAGCCATAATAGCATCGAGTTGAGCTGGTAAGAATGGAGTTTCTTTTCCGTCGGCGCCTTTTTTGCCTGTACCAAAGACGAGACTGAAGTCTGCGATGTTATAGAGTTCACTATATTCGTTAGCGAGTAAGTATGGTTTATCGATAGCGTTATTGAAGTAGACGCAGAAGGCATCTTCATCAAAGGCGTTAAATTCTGGATAAACAATACCGTGTTGGAAGTATGGAGCATCTTCTGCTGGAGATGGAGAATTGAATTGAATGTATGCAGCATAGTCAGCAGCAAGACCACACAAGCCATCCATAACTGTTCCACTCTTTTGGTTAACCATTAATCGTTGGCCAAATTTGCCCCAACCAAATAATGGGAAGTTACAGAATGTGGTAACGGCAAGTAACTTACCGTCTTCATCTAAACCAATTGTTAAGATTTGGAATTCGAAATAGTTGGTATCATCGTGTGACCATCTGGCATATTGTAAAATATCAGAATCTTCAGCGAAGCCTAATAATTCAACGTCGTCAGTCAAATCTTTACCATTTGTTGTTTGATAATCAAGCCATGCTCTCCTATATAATGGATCACCATTTTCATCAGTCATAGGTTGATCGTTATCATCTAAAGCAGGAACCTTGATGTCTTCAATAGAGTCAGCATATGCGTTTAATTCGGAACGTTTAACTTTAAAGTCAGTTCTTGCTTCAAACCATTCGACATCAGTCTTTGTTGGATCGGCTTCGTTTGGAATTCCACCGACTGATAATTCAAAGCTTAAGAAGTATGGAAGTTCAAATTCTAAATTAGCATTAGTACCAGTCCAAGCGGCTTTTTCAGCGGCTGTCCAGTCTGCTTTGTAGACATTGACTTTGAATTCAGCAGTATCAGCACCGACTGTAACTGTAATTGTCTTTTCACCGACTGTTTCGGAATCGAAACCAGCAAGTGTATAAGCACCTTCGGCTAATGGAACTTGTGTGCCATCAGCGAATCTTTGAGCAACCACTAAACCTGTTGCATCAAATTCATCACCGACTGCATATCTAACTTTCTTTGGAGCAGTGACAGCAATACCATCTTTACCGATAACTGTAACGGCAAATGTGGCTGTCTTTTCTTGGTATGTAACTGTGATGGTTTGAGCACCACTAACATTGGTGTCGAAACCAGATAATTCATACGCGTCTGCGGCTAAATCTTCTTTTTTGCCATTATTGAAAACGGCTTTAACTTGTAAGCCAGCGGCATCGAATGCATCACCGGCGTAGTAAGTTTTCTTTGTTGGTTCAGCAGCAATTTCAATACCTGTTAAGACAACAGCTTCGACGTTAACTTTGAATGTAGCGGTCTTAGCCATGTAAGTAACAGTAATTGTTTTTTCACCGGCTGTTGTGGAATCGAAGCCGGATAATTCATAACCAGAGGCTAAATCTTCTTCGCCTGTGTTATAAATAGCTTTAACTTGTAAACCAGCGGCATCGAATGCGTCACCGACGAAGTAGTTTTTCTTTGTTGGTTCAGCAGCAATACGAATGCTTTGAAGTGTCTTCACTACTTGTGAAGAAGAACTTGATGATTCGCTTGATGGAGCACTTGTCGGAGCACTTGTTGGAGCACTAGATGGTTCTGAAATTGGATCAGAGGATTTTGGTGTGGAAGAACTTGAACTTGTTTTTGTGTTGCAACCCGCCAAAACGGAAACAGCTAATCCAGAAAGAACTAATAATGTTTTAAGTTTTCTCATTTTTTGAAACCTTCTTTCTTAGAAAATAAATTTTGCTTATATAATACGCTCTTTTTTCTAAAGGTCAAATAAGTTATCAACCTCAGAATAGGCTTTTTGTTGTTCAGTGTCTGGAACGAAGATGAATTTATCTCTGTTTTCTTCTGTGATTCTTTCATAGTAATGATCGATATCATAGACTTCTTTGTATTCATCATCACCAATCTTATATGTTGTAACACCATGGTTGTAGTAACCTAACAATTTATTGTCTCTAATTGTGAAAACAATATTGTATGTGGTTGGTGTTGGTGTGCCATAAGGAATACCATAGTTTGATTCATCTTCTTGAGTAGCTTTATCATCAAAGGTGATTTTGATGCCAAATAATGCAGTATCTTTGGCGGCTATTTCTTCTTCATCAACAACTGCACCAAAATAGATTGGGAAGACATTACTGTATTTGCTGATTTGATAATCAAGAGCACTCTCTAATTTGCAGTTACTCATTGTGTTAGTGAAGATTTCTCTACCACTAGTGAACATATTATCCAAGATATCTAAGACTGGGGTGATTCTTGCTTGTCCAAGATAGGAAGTCATAGAAACAGGGAAACGTGTTTTTACGCCTGAAACGTTATGATAGACGGTAGTATCAAAGAATTCGTTATTATGGAAAATCCAATCGTAGTTTTTGAAAGAGATTGCACCATCGTCTGTTTTGATATCACCATCAGTTTCATAAAGACGGAAGTAACCTTCTGTTTTGCTACAAACAAAGTTTTGATCCCATGCCTTGTACATATGGAGGCTACCATTTTTGTAGACACTCTTTTCATATAATTCATGGTCAACGATTTCATTTAAGCCCTTTTCATCAACAGCGCTTAAAGCGGTGACAGTGGCTTTTGTTGTTCTTTGTCTAACAGCGGAGAAAACGTAAACAGGGACTGATTGTTTGAGTTCTGGATGGTTTTTATCGCTGACTTCAAGAACAGTTTCACCTTGAGCGACACCAACAACGTTACCTTCAGCATCAACAGTGGCGATATTTGTATCTTTAATCTTATATTCAAGGTTATTTGCAGGGCTGAGCGCGCGAGCTAAACCTCTAATATTAGAAGAAACACTTGGTTCTTCGCCAACAGAGACACTGATGTATCTGTGGTTGAGGAGCAGCTCATTACCGAAAGCTGCTTCCCCTTTAATTTCTGTTTCAGATTCCTTATTAGGAAGGACAATATCTGTGTTTTCTGGCGCCACAGGACCTGATGGGACGCTAGAAGTAGATGTAGGAGCTGAGGAAGGAATTGAAGATTCTGGAGCCTCAGTAGATGCTGTTGAGGATGTTTTAGTATTACATGCCGCAAGTGAAGCAATGGATACTAATGAAAGGAATAAAACTTTATTCAATTTCATAGGTCGTTTCCTCCTTTAGTCATTTTTCCAAGCAGCCTTGTTCTTAGCAGCGGTAACAGTGTTTTCTGTTGGGCTACCAAATTTATTAGTTGCTGGATCTTTAATTCTTAAATCGTAAACGAGTTCGATTGTCCAGTATCTATCGTAGTTATCAACGACAAATGGAGCTGGATCGTAGTTTTTCTTATCTTCATCATCAATCTTTTGAGCTCTCATGATTTCTAATCTGATAGCGTCAGCTGTTGCGGCATCGATGCTGATTGAGTAACTGCCATCTTCGTTTGGTTTGATGGATGGGTTCTTTTCTAAATCAACAAGGAGATATGTTTGACCATAGTAGACATAGATACTGATACGTTTTAATTTCAAATCAATGGAGTCGTGTTGGAAGAATTCCGCAGTCACTTTGAAGTTTGCACCATTGTTGAAGTCATAAGATGTACCGTAATCCATGTAGGCAATCCTAACGGATTTAATGAATTTACCATTTTCAACAACACCGCCGTGGTCAGCGACTGCCCATAAGGCATCGAATGACCAAATATTATCGTTGTAGATGATTGGTGTATCAGGATCAACGACAGATGTATCGGTACCCCAGTTAAGTGTGAAGCCAGAGGAGTTATCACTCTTTAAGACTTCTAAGAAGTTTAATGGGTTATAAGTGTTACCACTAATAGCACCGAATGCTAAGTCGAATTGACCTTTCATCATGTATTCGTTGTAAACTTCTTGCCAGTTCTTAACAGCATTTTGTTCAACTTCAAGTTTGACTAAACCATCAGCAACTCTCTTATCATTGAAAGCTGTTTCGAAGTAGTTCTTAATTTCATTACCATAATCAGTAAGGTCTGTTTCATACATCCATCTGATATGGATTTTGATAATTGTTGGCTTAGAAGTTGATGGACCTTTGACGATAGCCTTGCTCTTGACTAATTCATCAACAGCGGCTTGGAAGCTAATGACAGCTTTGTCATAGGAATAACCATATAAGGATTTACCAGCATCATCGTAGACTTGATATGCTGCAACGGCTTCTTTATGAGCTTCTGTATCGTTATAGGAGACACCTTTTTCTGGGTCAGCTAAGTAGGAATCAGCAAAGTAGTTGATAGATGGGTTAACACCACGGTTATCCGCGAATTGTTGACGGTTGATGGAATAGAATAAACCTTTTAAGAAGTTATCATTACTCATCCAAGGTTTAACATCCCAAGTAGAACCTGCTGGGTTGATTTTACCAACGCCTTTTTTGAATAAGCTGTCCCATGTAGCTTGGTCACAAGAGTTGACGTTTAATTTGAATGTGGAATCGCCTCTTGTTTGATAAACGCCTGGTTTATTGACTTCGTCTTGGAGGTGTTTATATGGAATGGAGCAGTTATCGAGTAAGCCAGCATTGAATTGATCATAAATCGCGTCAGCGTTGCTAGAAGCATCGATAACGATTAACTTAAGACCTGGAATGTTGTATCTACCAGCTTCGTTATATGTATCATTTCTCTTGAAAGTGATATCTTGACCTTCATGCCATTGTTCTAACATGAATGGACCAACGGATAATGTCATATCCATGATTTTACCAGAGTGGCTACCTAAGGAAGAATGGTCAGTGAATGTACCATATCTCTTAGCACCATCCGCGAGAGAACCGGCGCCAATGGCGTTAATGAATTCTTCGCACATAGGTGATAATAAATTAGAAGATAATTGATACATAGCAGTGAATCTATCGATAGCGTTAACTAATTCGATTTCAATGTAGTCACTGTTATTTGTATTATCATGACCTGTTGCAATACCTAAATCGCCATTTTGTTTCATGTTGTTCCAAGTATTTAATTCTTGGACATTATCGGCATTTTCGGTCTTGTTATAGTAAGACATGGCGCCTTTAATACCATAGGAGGTATCGTAAGCCATTTCTTTACCACGTGATTGTTTGTGTTTACCAGTGAGGATGAAACGATAAGCGAATTCGTAGTCATCGATTGTGATTGGTCTACGATCGAATGTGTGACCTTCCCATGGGTTACCTTGATAACGGAAATAAACGTCGCCTGTTTTGACATAAATTCTCCATCTCTTGTATAAACCGACTGGGTTTGGATCATCTTCACCCATTTTAACTTCTTCAAATGTACCGTCGTTATCCTTATCGTACATTGGAATTGGTCTATCAAAGTCTTTGGAAACACCATTCTTGTCCTTAACTGTGTTTTGGGCAAGAACTGGGTACCAAACATAACCATTTTTGGTTTTGTTCATCTTTGTGCCCCAGTAGGAAGCTGTGATATAGCCTTCTAAACTGGAGACTTGGCTACCTGAGTCATTTCTGGCATTGATTGTGCCTGGGTCAGAAGAGGTAGCGGAGTGTAAATAACCACGGTGATCAGGATTACTTTCTTTATCAGCTGGCATATCATATTTGAGTGTACCTTCGGTTAATAAACCAAAGCCATAACCAGTGATGTATTCTGTGGTTGGTAATTGAACACGATCAGCATATTTAACATAACCACCATTTTCGAAAAGGGTGATACCTGTTAAATGTTGATCCATGGCATATTTTTCTAATTTGCCAAGGATTTCTGTTCTTGTTGCAATAGCTGTGTCACCGGAAGAAGAGGCATAGTTGAAACCACCATTAGCTAAAACTGCTTGAGTAATGTTAAGTGAAACAGTTCTAGAAACTTTGTGTGTCTCTTCATTGATTGTGATTGTTGTTTGACCTTTGGCAACAGCAGTCACAAGACCTGTTTCGTTAACACTAGCGATTTCAGGATTTTTAGAAATGTATTTGAAGGATCTTGGTGCTTCACCAGGATTTGTTTCTTCAATATTGATTTGTGCAGTTTCACCGACGTTTAAGTTTTTTCTCACTGAAGCAGTGAAAGAATAATCTTCAACTGGTTGAGTATCTGGTGTACTTGTAGCGTCAGGACCACTGGTTGTATTACCGCCTGGGTTACAACCAATTAAGGCGCCCAAGGACAATAAACTAGCGACGGTAATTATAAGTGCGTGTTTCTTTTTCATATACTATTTACCTCCTTCTTTTCTTCTCTTAAGGAATAGTACTGCTGCACCCATTAAAGCTGGGATAGCAACGATTGTGCTCACGGCTACGATTGCACCTTTACAGCCTTTCTTGGCTGGAGCGGCTGGTTCGGAGCTTGATTCTGCTGGAGCAGAAGAGCTTGGAGCGGAAGAATCTGGGATTTCCACTTCTTCGACTGGTTCTTCTGGTTTTGGATCTTCGTAGATTGGTTCTCCTGTTGCAGCATACTTAGTTAATTTAAGGTTGCTATTAATTGCAACGGTTTCACCATTGAGAGTATCAACGAATGTTACTTTATTATCAGCAGAGACTGTGAAGTCATAATTTGTTTCAATGCCTTCGCCTTGGACGATTGTATAGCCAGCAGCGAAGCTCTTTTCATTATTCATATGGATAATGGCACCAACTTCACCTCTAGCATAGTCACCAGCGGCAACGTATAATCTCTTACTTTGTAAGCCTTCGGATAATGCATCAATGCATCTATCAACGAATGCTTTAGTTTCATCGATATAGTATTTGTTGAGTTGGCTATCATAGTTAACTTCAACATAGTTATAACCAAGAATAGCGTAAGAGAGTTTTGCGTCTTCGAGATAGATTCTCACGCGGTTTTCGCCATTCTTTCTATATTGAGCAATGCTAGAAACGACTGGGGCTTCAGAGTCAATATTCATGTTGTATGACTTGCTGACCCATGTATTTGTAGCAGCTAATTGATAGTTGAATGTTAATTCGTATTGGCCGCTTGGGAATCTTTCGCCTGTTGTCTCATCATATAATGGGACGATAGCGTAAGCTCTATGGGAGACGTAACCACCACCTAAGTAGTCAACGTGTGATTTCCATAAGGCCCATTTATCAGCGGTATCACCACTGAGCATATCCGATAAAGCAGATGTATAAACGGCTTTACCTGTTTCTTTATTTGTGATTGTAAAGAAGTTTTCTTTAACTGATCTCAAAATGAATTGTTGGATAATCATTGTGTTGGTCTTATTACCACCGACATAAATGTTATCTTTAGCGTTTTCGAGGTATTCACCACTGACTGCATCTGTACCGACACTGCGGAAACCAGGTAAATCAGTGAACGCTAAGTCATTGGTTAAGACTTTATCGGTATTGATGGAATCTGGAGATTCAGCATAACCAGCAACAATCATGGATTCCATGTTGGCTTGGTCTTTACCGACTAAGGACTTAGCAATGTCGTTAACCAAATATGATGGATAGACTTTTGTTGGATCCTTTTCGAAGTTGAATGGTTCAGAAACAGGAGCCTTTTCATAACTGGCATCTGGATTCTTATCAGCACCAGCGTAGAAGCCTAAGTATGGGATGGATAAGTCTTCATGGCCATCAGTACTTGTTAATGTCACGAAGCCTTCAATCATACAACCATATTCATAAACAGCTAAGATTTTGCTCTTTTCTTCTTCTGTTAAAGAATAAGGATTAATTGTCACTGTGGTTTCACCTGGATTAACGGTCACTGTTTGACCAGTAATATTGGCGATTTCAACGTCCATTGTGGATTGAGCTGTGTAGCTTGGAAGTGGATCCCAGCTAACGCCGTTTGTTGCGGAGTTATAGTAATAACCCTTAGCAATAATTGTCTTCTTGGATTGGACGGTACCAGCACCGATGGCAATTCTATTGTCTTGGTCGAATTGATAATCTTCGGCGGTCTTATAGTATTCAATATCTTTGCCAGCATAGAAGGCATCTTTGAATGCCACATCACCAGCGGCTGTGACCACTCTCTTTAATTGAGGATCGTAGAATTTCATACCACTGAAGTTATCGATTTTTTCAACGGAACCTTTGAAATTGTATTCTTTGGTAACGATATCATTTGGATGCGCGATAGCTGGTCTCATAACTGTTAATGTAGCGTTATAATTTCTAGCTTGATCGCTTTCGTTATGTGCTAAGAATGATAACTTAATATCACCTTTGGCGATATCTTCGCTATATCTTAAGGCAATTTTGGCCTTAGCGGTTTTATTACCGTTAAGATCAAGACCTTCAAGATAAACGTCTGTTCTTAATGCACCACCGAGGTCGGTCATACCAGCACCTTGGATTCTTGGTGATGTAAGAGTTTTCTTATTATCTTCTGGGTTAGCAACAAAATCGTTCATTGGATCAGCTGTAGACATTAATCTCATATTGATTGTGTCTTTATAGGCATCAATTTGAGCTTGTTCTTCGTCTGTAATATTACGATTTGCAGCTTTAGCAGCTTGATAAATTGGAGCGGTAACTTCTGAGGCCATCACGGATTGGGCACCAGCAAAGTTAGGCGCGGACATAGATGTACCACTTAAGTATTGGTAACATTTATTCTTATTTTCTGGTAAATCCCGTGCAGACTTTGGAATGTTTGTCATCGCGTGTTCTGGGACAGCACCTCTGATGTTGTCGCCTGGAGCGGTGATTTCTGGTTTTAAGTCTAAATCGAATGTTGCACCGTCAGTGGAGAATGTGCTAGTTGTGAACTTAGCTGGGTTATCACTGACTTGTTTGTTGATAATTGTGAATGTACCAGAACGTTTTGATTCAAAGAATGGTTTATCTTTATAAAGAACGAGAACGCATGGGATTGTTGGATTGAAGCCATCACCGAAGCTACAACGGAAGTTGAAGCTGGAAGCGGTTGGGTCGTTGTTAATGATAACAATGGCTTTGGCTTTCTTACTCACGGCAGTAGCGTATTTATCAGCGAATGATGTACTACCACGGTTGACGACAACAACTTTTCTTGCGGCATCAATACCTTCATAGTCAGCGGAAGTACCAAATCCTGGGATATAAACCCATGGCATTGGTTCGCCGGCATAGATACTTGCCATACGAATTTCTTCTTCGTAATCATCATCAAAACCTTCTCTATTAACGATTTGGTCATCGAAAGCGATGTTTTCGTTATCGATTTGGAAAGCGTTTTCGTAGAAAATCTTTGTTGGGTGACCAGAAGCGATTGTCATACTGTCAACGTTGTTGGCATAACCGGACATGATACCTGTTTCGACTGATTCTGGCATCCAGTTAGCATAAGCACCGGAAGATGCATATGATGTTTTGCCAGAGTTACCAGCGGAAATAGAAGTTAAAATGTGTTCGCTTTTGAGTGCTGTTAATGTCTTCAATGTGATGGATTCACTATCGAAGTCGTTCAAGTCACTACCTAATGACATGTTAATGCCATCGACTTTTAATCTAATGCAGTCTTCTAAGGCATCTAAGATAGATGTGTCATAAGCACCAGTGTGAGTTGACAAACCAAGCTTATCACCTAAACCCTTAGCATCGTAGTCTGTGAAGACCTTCATTAACGCTAATTGAGCTTTTGGAGCAATACCTTTATATGTAGGGGCATTGGCTGCGGTAATAGAGGAAACGTGAGAACCGTGATATGAGAGGTCACTATGGACATCATATTTCATTGCACCACGTTTGCCATAAATTTTGGAATAGCCACCGTAGTCATAGTAGAAAGGAACTTTGTTGTTGTAATACATAGAACCTTCTTGGCCGGCGGTTTTACCATTTTCTCTTTTGCCTGCTTTTAATGGATGTTCAGCATCGTTAATGATTGGTGCAATGCTATCGAATGTGTATCTGACAGCAACATCATCATCTAAAGCCGTGTAAACTTCGTGATTCCAAGCTTCACCATGGTCTCTATCATCGTAGTTACCAGTGTAGCCTCTTAAGTGGAATTCGTTATCCAAGATCGCAACGAGTGTACCTTCACCTTCGTTGTTATCTTCAGGCAGTTTCATAGTTTCAGCAGAAATATTCTTGCTTTCATCGAATGTGCCAGAAGCGCTGCTATCGCCGAGTGGAATATAACCATCTTGGTTGATTTCTCTCACCCAGTGCATTTTATCGACGGTAACGCTCTTGACGCCAGGAACTGATTTAATGCTTTCAATATCATTTGAGTTAACTTCGAGAACGAAAGCGTTGTTTAAGACTGTGTAATTACCAACCAATCTAATGTTTGGTGTGGCGGCTGCCTTAATGTTGTTATAGACAGCGAGTTGAGTCTTCTTCGCGCCTTGTTCGCTCAATTTGTTGATGTTCTTATCGACTTCAACAATGATGCGAGCATCTCTCTCAGGTAAATCTTTGACATTGGCGGCTGTTGTGCTACAAGCTGCTAGAATCAATGTACCAGTAGCACAGAGTAGTAGTCCCAGTTTTTTCATACTTTACCTCCTGTTGTGTATGTACGTACACAGAAAAATGTTATGCCTACCATTATACACGCATGAGAAAGTATGTAAAGCGATTTTTCAAAACGCAAATAAATTTACAAAAAATACAAAAAAGTTAGATTATTACTGGAAATTATATATGATACGCAAGATTATAAACGCTATACAAAGAGCCAATCCTGCAACAATGATGGAAACGAAATAATACCCAGAATTGCCTCTTTTTTCGCCTTTTTTGCTCTTATAATCAACAAAATCGCCACCTTTACGGGGATTTTTAGAAAATAAAACATGCCCTAATTGAATAAAACCAAATGAAGCAAGATCAAACATACCTAAATGTGCCATCCAAGAAAGTAGTCCTGAAAGCAAAACAACAAGGCCACCAATGGTCATGCCATCAACAGCGTTTAAGAATGTTCTATTTCTTAAAAAGAAATAAAGAACGAAAATAATTAACCCTATCATCACAGAAATGATGAACGTGATGAGGTTTGCTAACCAATGTTTTTTAATTTGTTCAAATGCTTTTTTCATATCGTAATTTGCACTCTATAAAAAGTTACCAAAAGTTCATTTAGTAAACAATTATTTTTTGTTTTCAATTTCGTAATATAGACAACGATGCTTCGCGTTTCGATATTCCACTATTTCGGTTTTCTTAATTGGATGCATACCCGCTTTTTGCATCACTCTTCCACTAGCGGGATTAATCTCAAAATGCGCTGCTTGGACGGCTTTAATACCCATTTTGAATAATTCTTTGATTGCGTAACTTAACGCTTCAGTAGCGTAGCCTTTGTTCCATTCTTGTGGGTCAATAAAGTATCCGAGTTCTATAACCTCTTCTTCAAGAGATACTTCGTTGATAAAACCTATGATTTTATTCTTTGAATAAATACCATAAATAAAACGTTCCTTATTTAGTGTGGAATTTCTTAATCTTTGAAAGAGTTTTTCTTCCTCTTCTTCACCATTTAAATCAGGAAGCATATAACTCTTTTTAACGAGGGGATTTTCCACGATTTTGAGGAGATCTTTTTTGTCTTTTTCCTCGATGGCTTTTAAAACCAATCTATCGGTAATAACTTGTTCTTTCCTTAGTAACATACACACATTATACATGCACACCTATTTTATTTAAAAAGAAAAGAGCGCTCGCACGAACGCTCTATTTAAAATGTTTCGATATTACCAAATCTTTATTCTTTGGTCTTCTGGGATGTACATACCATCGCCAGGTTCGATATTGTATGTTTCAACGAACTCATCAAATTGCGCAAGAGTGACATTTGCTCTTAAGTAATTGAATGGGTGTTCGTCACTGGCTCTATCTTCAACTCCACTCATCGGAATTGGTGCTCTTAACCACACATTAGCGAAAGCACGGAAGAACTTGTCGTAGTCGAAATTATCGTATTTCTTAGCGAGTAAAAGAGCTACTTTCATACCACCCATATCCGCGGTGGCTTCGCCATCAACATTTCCACCATCAACTTTTAATGTTTTGGTGAGTTTAATCTTGTTATAGAACTTTCTCATTGCGTCAACTTTTGAGTTGAAGGCACTTCTGTCAGAATTTGACCACCAATCGTTATAGGTGCCTGTTTCATCATAATAAGAACCGCTTGAGTCGAAAGCGTGGGTGATTTCGTGGCCAACAATGACACCGAGCATACCTAATCTCTCTTCGTTATTTTCGCCAAGCATACCCTTTGCTAAACCGTTTAGGATAACGAAAGAGTTAGAACCTGGATTGTAGAAAGCGTTAACAGTATAGCTAGGCATATAATCGAAATAACCAATGTCTTGGGTATTTTTCGCCACTACCATTTCTAATTCTGCATTCTCATACATTTTTTGAATGTTAAAGCATGATTGAGCAGTGATATCTGTGGCTTCACCAAGTTTTTTAAATGACTTGTAGCCGTCAGCGTAACAAGAAACATATTTCATATGTTCAAGTTTTTTAATCATTCTTGATTTGGTTCTCGAACCAAGCCATGATTCTTCCGCGAGTTGCATATAGCCTTCGAGAATTTCATCAATTAATTCAGCGACACGCGCTTTTATTTCAGCGGAACTTTCTAATTCAATGTATGTTTGTTCAACGATAGCAGGGAAAGCATAGGCTAAAATACGGGAGGAAAGAATATAGTCAGGGAAGTTATAGGCATATCTATCTTTGTCATAGATATAGAGATTGATTCCGGAGGTGATTTTATTAACTTCACGGTAGACTTCAAAACCAGCAGTATAACGGTAATCAAAAGCCAATCTTGATGAAATTAAATTCTTAAGAGTAGCTTTTTGGTTAACTGCATAGTCGTTATAAATCAAATCAAAGCAGCCATTGTAAAACTTTTTGAAAGTAATCTTCGTGTTAGCGGCTAAACCGAGATCTAGTAAAGAATTCTTAAGTGGTGTCCAAGGAAGGTTACCAACTGTATAATTCACATCGCTATTGTAATATTGACTCTTATTATAAGCTTCATAGAAGAGATTATTTTCAAGGGTATAGATGCTATTGATAGCTTCTGAGCTACTATAGCCTAGATTCAAAGCATCAGATAAGTAGCTAGCGATATTCACTGCTTGCTCGCGTATATCATCAAATATCCACAAGAAGTTAAATGCCGCATAGTTTCCATTTATATAACCATCGTTAAATCCAACACGATAACCATCTGTAACAGGGGTGAGTTGTAATAATGAACTATCAGTAGCAAATACTTCTTTGGATGATAAGTATGTGTCGACATTAAGATTGCTTAAGTAATTACTTAAATTATTTGCAGTAGCCGAGGCAACATTGTTATAGATAGTATTTGCAACCGCACCATTAGTGGTTCCTTCTAAGCCAAATCCAAAATAGATACGTTGGAAAGCGTTGTTAACATCTGATTCACACCATTCAAAAGCGCCTTTACCGTTGTATTTAATGTCTTCATAGTTAACTGAAGAATAGAAGTCATCTTGTAAAGCTGGCTTTTTGATTTTATCAATTTCGCCTTGGATGTTAGAGTTAATCCATGGAGCGCCTTCGATATCACTAAGTGAACAGCCATCTTCCATTTCATAGTTGATTTTGTCAAAAGAGAAATATCCAGTTTTTGAATATTGGGCGATATAGGTAACATCGCGTTGCGCAAATTCAACGGATGGAGACCAGCCAGAGAATGTGTAATCAACACCTCTCGTACTTTCTCTTGTTGGAGTTCCACTATTGAAGCTTGGGACAGTACCATATGGAAGATTTTCATCAACTTCAATTGGTGTTCCATCATAGTTAGCCCAAGTAATTGTGTATTTTCTTACTTCGCTTGTGTAGGAAGCTGTATAAATAGCGTCACCGGTTACAGAAGATAAAGCAGGCACCCAGTTAGAAAAAGTAAAAGCGTATTGTGGGGTGTTATCTCTTGTAGGAACGGTCTCGCCAAAACTTGGAACTGTGCCATAAGCAACTTTATCAGTTCTAATCACACTACCATCATCATTTTTCCATGTGATGTCGTATTTTCTCGCTTCTTCTTTGAAGGTGGCGGTATAGGTAACATTTTCAGTCAAAGACTTGATTACTGGGGACCAGCCATCAAATGAGTAGGTATGTTCAACAGTGCTATCTTTAGTAGGTTCATCACCAACATAGGAAGGAACTGTGCCATATAACACTTCTTCTTCTTTTAATGTTTGACCATCATAGTTTTTCCAAGTGACGGTGTACTTTCTTGTTTCTTCTTTGAATTTAGCAACATATTCGACGTTATCAGTAACTTCGCCCACTTCTGGTGTCCAACCATCAAAGATATAGTTGAACTGCGCATCTTGGGTTTTAGTTGGTTCTAAACCATCGTATGTTGGTACCGTTCCAGCACTTAAGTCCTCATCTACTTCTAAGACTGAGCCATCAAAGTTCTTCCAAGTAACTGTATACTTTGGTTCTTTTTTGAAAAGATTACAGCCTGATAAGAGTAAAGAGAATGCAGCTAGAGCGATAAATGTTTTATAACTTTTTCTCATACGCATTTTTTCCCTTTGCGTAAAATCATACACAAAAATGATTTTATTACAAGTTATTTGCAATATTATGATGTTCGCGCGTGTAAAAGAAAGAGCGCTCTTACGAACGCTCCGTTATGTTACCAGATTTTAATTCTTTGCTCTTCTGGGATGTACATGCCATCTCCTGGTTTGATGTCATAAGTTTCCACAAACTCATCAAATTGAGCGAGAGTGACATTTGCTCTTAAATAGTTAAATGGGTGACCATCCTCTCGTTCATAAGTTTCAACAAGTCTAATATCAAATGTCTTACAGCACCAGAGGTAGGCATAGGCTCTAAAGAATTTATCGTAATCAAAGTTATCGTACTTTTTGACAATTTCGAGAATGATCTTCATACCACCTAAATCTGCAGTAGCTTCCTGAGACACATTTGTGCCATCAACTTTGTAACCCTTTTTAAGAGATATTTGGTCGTAGAAATTAATTAACTTATCGACTTTGGCTTCAAAAACATCTCTATCCTTTTTAGTCCACCAGTTATTTTCCTCACCATTTTCATCAAATAAGGAACCATCGGTATCAAAAGCGTGAGTGATTTCATGGCCCACAATTGTGCCTAGTAAGGCATACTTTTCTTCGATTGAATCACCAAGCATACCTTGAGCAAGACCATCCAAGATAATAATATCATTACTTCTTGGCGAATAGAAAGCGTTGACGGTATAGCAAGGAATGCTTAAGAAGTAGCCTACTTCATCACCGTTGCCCCTAGCGATTTCATTGATTTCGTTAATGGTGTAGGCTCTAAATATCTCAAACGCGGATTTATTTGGCGTATTGTCATCCACGAATTTAGCGAAGTTTTTATAAGCATCACTGTAACATGAGGCATAGCCCATATATTCAAGTTTTTTAATCATGGCTTTTTTGGTTTCTTCACCTAACCATGTATCTTTCGCCATCTCTTTATAAGCGGCAAGTATTTCATTAATCAAATCAGTGACTGCATCTCTATTTTCGGCTGAACCCGCTAATTCGATGTATGTTTGTTGAGTGACGATTGGCATACAAATCTGTGAAAGAGTTCTAACTACTGTTGCATCATTCTCAGCATATAAACCAGCTTCATTGGAGAAAAAAGTAGACATCGCTGTTAAATATTGATTAATGGTTTTGTAGTTATCCATGCCAATGAAGTAACGATAATCAAACGCTAAACGTGAGATGATATCATTTCTGACATAATTTGGGACCTCGGTACAGTAATTGTCGTAATAAATATCGTAACAATTCATGCACATCTTATAGGTATAGACTCTTTGTTTAGTGGTAAATCCTAAATCTAATAAAGCATTTTTCATTGGTTGCCATGGAAGATCACCAACTGTGTAGGAAATTAGAGATGTACCATAATAGGAATAATCCATATAGAGCTGATACATAATGTTATAGTCAAACGAATAAATACGGTTAATGTCTTCGTTAGTAAATCCAAGGCCTAAATATTCTGATAAATAGCCCAAAATAGCCGCACCATATTGTCTTGTTGATTGATATTCAAGCAAGAATGGAAGTGTATCGTAATTACTACTAACGTAACCATCGTTAAAATAGATAACAACTGTATCTTCATAAGGTTCGATAGATAAAACCGAACTTCTAGAAGCAAAGCATTCTTTACTGTTGAGATATTGCTCAAGATTGATACTGTTTAAATAAGTTCCAATACTTTCAGCATCTGAGTAAATAATCTTTTCGGCAACAGTTTGGAATGCCACACCATTAGTGGTTGTAGTGGCAATGGTTGGATCATAATACATATCGCTAAATATGTCACGAACTGCATATTGGGCCGCTGTAAACGCACTACCAGTATTCTCTTTGATTCTTTCATAGTTGACCGAAGTAAAGAAATCATCCTTCACAGATGGTTGTTTGATTTTATTAATTTCACCATCGATATTAGAGTCAATCCATGGGGCACCATTGATATCGCTCATTTGATAGCCGTGTTCCATTTCATAGTTGATTGGGTCAAAAGAGAAATAGCCTTCTTTGTTATAAGTAGCGGTATATGTCTTATCGCCTTGAACAGATTCAACAATAGGATCCCAACCTTTAAAGTTATATCTAATGCCTCTATCACCCTTCTTTGTTGGAGTGGCTCCATTGTAATGAGGGGTGTCACCATAAGGGACGTTTTCATCAACTTCTAATACTGAACCATCTTCATTGACCCAGGTAATCTTGTATTTTCTAACTTCACTGTTATAGGAAGCGGTATATGTCATATCACCAGTGACTGAAGCAATCGTAGGAACCCATTTATCAAAGGCATAAGCGTATTGGGCTGTATTTTCCTTAGTAGGAGTATTATCACCATAGTTAGGAGTGTCACCATATGGGACTTGATCCACTCTTAAAATAGTGCCATCTTCATCCTTCCAGGTGATGTTATAATTTCTCTTATTTTCCTTAAAAGAAGCGACATATGATATAGTTTCCTTCACTTCTTCGACTTTTGGAGACCATCCATCAAAGGTATACGTATGCTCTACTGTATCCCCTCTTGTTGGGGTATCTCCTTGATATGTTGGTACTGTTCCATATAGTACCTCTTCCGTACTTAAAACAGTGCCATCATAGTTCTTCCAAGTAACGGTATATTTTCTTGTTTCTTCTTTATATTTAGCGGTATATTCAGCGTTAGCATTTACCACAGTTAACGCTGGTGACCAGCCATCAAAAACATAATTATATTGAGCGGTTTCCGCTCTCATTGGCGTTGGGCCATTAAATGTTGGAGTAGTACCTTCTAAAACATTCTCATCAACTTCTAAAAGCGTGCCATCATAGTTCTTCCAAGTAACTGTGTAAGTTTTAGGAGTAGCCACTGAACTTGTGGAGTTAGAACTGTCACTTACTGGGTTAGAAGAAGAGGCTGGTTGGTTACAGCCCGATAGCAACAAAGAGAATGCAACGAGGATAATTAATGAATTGGGAGTTTTTTTCATATCCTTGTTCTCCTTTGGCATAAACCATACACAAAAATCATCGATATTACAATCGAAAAAATACACTTTTTCGAAAACGTCACTACCTAAAAATGTTTAGATGTAATCTATGATATTTTTGCCTTACGTTCTTTTTTTACTTTATACATTTCTTTGTCACTAAGTTTCACACCACTCTCAATGGTTTTTTCTCCTCCACTGATGGTGTGACTACCCACTGATAAAGATAAGGAAAAGTCTTTATTCTTATATTTATTAATTGATTTATTAATCTTTTCGACAATTGTCTTTGCTTCTTCTTTATCGGTTTCAGGAACGACCGCTAAGAATTCATCTCCGCCCATTCTAAAGACCACAGCTTTTTCTGGTAAAGATTCTTTTAACGCATCAGTGGCATAACGAATATATTGATCGCCAGCGGTATGACCATATTTATCATTAATTTGTTTTAAATCATCGCAGTCCGCAGAGATAACTGTGATTGGGTATTTTAAGTCTTTGCCTTCCCAATGGGTTAACTCTTCAAAATAGGCACGATTATATAAACCAGTTAATTGGTCGGTAATAGATTTTTCACGAAGTTCCTGTCTTAATAATTCTTCATTAGTAACGTTATTGATAATAGCGATAATTCCATACACATCCCCGTTCTTTTTAAGTGGTTCCTTAATAACTTGGAGGTATTCAATGCCTTCTTCATCTTCTTCTTTGATGATATAGGTTTTGCCTTTTCCAGTTCTAATCACTTCTAGATCTGATTCTCTAGCAAGTTCAGCATTATGCTTATCTTTTCTAATATCAAAATCAGTTTTACCTCTGACAGATTTTACTGAGCTATAGAGATGATGCAATGTTTGCGACATGAAAGCATAGCGGCCTCTTCTATCTTTTAGATAGACTAAAGATGGTAAGACGGTGAGCATTTCAGAAAATGCATCAAAGCTTGTAGAGTTCGCTAATGTAACAGCGTTCTCAATGCGACGCACCGCAATTTCTTCCGTATCATTATCAAAAATAATGTCCACAACAGGGTTATGGAGATATTTATCATCCTTTTCCATATTTTTAATATCGGTCAAAACAAGAACCGGTAAGGAAAACATGTAGTTGTTCTTTTCTTTAATATATTCTAGAACTTCTTTGATGTATTTTTTGCTAGATGGGTTATCCACGATAAGCACAGACAAATCATCAAAAGAATCTTTTAATATGGACATTATTTCATTTTTGTCATTGGCTAATACAACTTCATAATCGTTAAGCAAAATACCACGTAATTGCTCAATACGAGGTGAATTTTTGTCATAAAGAAAGACGATTTTTTCCATGTTGATTATTAGCTTCCAAACAAAAGAAGTTCGATGAATTCTAGAAATGTTTTTTATTCTTTAAGATTATAGCATATTTCCTCTATTTCCGATATATGAAAAAGGGCATTTCTGTGTCGCATATCTTTCTTTTTTCGTTCATTTACAAATATGGCTTTTTTTAATTGATATAGAATGATTTTTTGCTACAATACAAAGGTATCATGGTATTTTTGAACTCCCTTGGGGCTCTCCCCACAAATTTACATGTTAACTATTATCTAGAACTCGCCTCGTTCGTGTTTCTAGTGGCGATTACTATCGCATATTTCTCACGGAAAAAATTCCCAGTTGTCACATCAACGATTTTTAGTGTTGGTTTGATCACATTAGTCATAAATCTTTTCTTTGGTCTAACGTTCTGTATGTCATTAGACCGTTCAGACGTTATTCCAATCGAGTTTGTTGAATGTGCTTCAGAACTCTATTTCGCTTCGCTCGTTGTAATATCCTATTTGTTGTTTTTATATGTTTTATACGCATCTGGCAGATCAGTCAGCCGTAACAAGCTTTATCTGCTAACAGCGATTCCTACCCTGTGTGGTATGACCCTATTTTTCACCAACTGTCTCCACCATTGGTGCTTTAGTTTTGTGTTTAATCCTGAAAGTGGGCTTTATGATTTTCAACCAGGGCCCGCTTTTCTTTCTTTATATGTCGTTAACTGGCTCATGAACTTCTTATCGACAGTTGCTTACACTATCCGCTACCGCAAGATACTACCAAAGCAATTATTAAGAGTCTTAATCATTCTCGCAGTGATTGTTTTAACTGCTGCTCTCATTCAAACACTTAATCCACAATACATTCTTTCTGGTGTGGCGTTTACTCTCTGTGTGATGTTCGCAGTTGTTACCGTATGTGATCCAGACGTTAAAGTTGACCGTATTTCAAAAGCATTTAATAATGATGCGTTTATTGATTATATCAATAGTCAAGTGTTCGAAAGGCAGAGAAAGTATTACATCATCTTTGATATTGAAATCTTTGGCATGTTTAACGAGAAGTTTGGTTTAGTCGCTGGTGATGAGCTATTATCCGCTATTAGAAAATTCGTGGAAAGCGTTAATAAAAAGACATTTATCTTTAAAACGCAATCATCACGTTTTGTTTTAATGTGTAAAGATAAAAACGATCAAGACATCATGATTGGGGCTATCAAGGAAAGATTTGCTAAGCCATTTATTATCAAAGACCATACAGTAAAGATTACACTTCATCTTTTCTATTTTGTTAACGAAGACGCTTTCAAGAACTCAGACTCCTATAATGACTTCATCAACCGCACACTAGCGATGATTAATTTTAAAGATTCCAACTATGTTGAATTAGATAAAAACTTCCTAGATCGCATTAATAGAGATAGAAGAATTAAAGAAATATTAGAAAAATGTTTAAAAACCGGTAAAGGCTTATATATGGTCTATCAACCAATTTTTGATCTAAATAAAAAAAGTTTTAATCATTTCGAAGCATTAATTAGACTCGATAATGAAGAATTTGGCTATATTGGACCAAGCGAATTTATTCCAATCGCTGAGAACTTTGGACTAGCAAATGATATTGATTTCTTCGTTCTAAACGAAACATGTGCGTTTCTTCAAAGAAATCCACAAATTGAAAGCTTGGAAGTTAATATCTCATGCGCTGAATTCTTTAATAATCCAAGCGAAAGATTCATTAAAACCATTAAAGAATATAACATTGATCCAAGCAAACTTTGTTTAGAAATTACCGAAACTATCGCTGTTAAATATCCCGCCAAGACGAGAGAATTTATGAACGATTTAGGCCAACATGGTATCAAATTTGCCATGGATGACTTTGGCAGTGGCTATTCCAATATGGCAAGGTTTATCACTCTCCCATTCTCTATCGCTAAGCTCGACAAGTCGCTATTAAATGAATCTTCGAACGTTGAAATTTTCTTCGATGCTGCTGTCAACTTGTTTAAGAGTTTAAATATTCCAATCGTTATCGAAGGTGTTGAGACAAAAGAACAATTAGAAATGTCTAAAAAGAAAATGATTGAATACGTACAAGGTTTCTACTTTTCTAAGCCACTTAAAGAGGCAGATTTAATAGAATTTCTTAAGAAAGCAAACTCCAATAAGTAGTCTTTTTCTTGGTTACATTTTTGCGTTTCTGTAACAGTTATAATAATTCAAATATTCAACTTTTAACGGAAAAAGATGATTTTTCGTTTTTTTAAGGATACCCCACTACTTTTGTGATGCACGCATTTTCTTTTGTGCGTTTGATATTGCGAAAAAAGTAATAAAAATTGCGTGCATAGCATATGTTACGCACACACTTGGGTGTTGTTTTCTCAAATTTTAGGACATACCATTTTTACATAACCTAACATAAAGGAGAAAAACAATGAAAAAGATTTCAAAACTTTTAGTGTCTTTGGCGTTATCAGGCATGCTTTTGACAGCCTGTAACTTCCCAAACAACTCACAAGCAAACCAAGAAGCCGGTGTTTACAGACAACAAGAGATTTATCAATTATATGCTGCCGCCGGTGGTACAAAGAATTATGAAGAATGGCTAGAAACCGTCAGAGGCGCTGATGGTGCTACATTCTTAGCCGGTGCTAATGATCCGAAAGCAACAGATGGCACAAACGGTGACATCTAAGGCGAACAAGGCATCCAAGGTGAGCAAGGAATTCAAGGCATCCAAGGTGAGCAAGGAATTCAAGGCATCCAAGGTGAAAAAGGTGAAAAAGGTGAAAAAGGTGATACCGGTAACGGCATCGACCACATCGAAAGAAGTAATAATGGTTATATCGATACCTATACCTTCTATTTCACAGATGAATCCACATACTCATTCTCAGTACCAAACTCTCCAACAAGCATCGAAGCTGAATTAGAAAGAGATGAATACTATGTTGGTGAAAAAGCCACATTAGAACCAGTTGTCACTGCACATTTCGCTGATGGTAGCGAATTAGAAGTAGAAGGCTACGAAGTTGAAGAGCTCGATACATCAGTCGCAGGTGATAAAGAAGTTAAAGTTACATTTGGTCCTCAAGAATGTATTCTCACCATCCCAGTAGTTAGTGCTTTCGACGCCGCCACTGAATTCTTCCACAACGGTCTTATCGATGTTGCTATTCCAGAATTCGCTTATGCTGAAGGTGATATTGAAGTAGATGATTCTTATCCAGGTTACTTCGATGTCTATATCAATGGCGCGACACTCGATGAAATGATTACATATAAAGACGAATTGGTGGTATATGCAGGATTTGAAGTGCTTACTGAAGATAACGATGATTACAGACTTCAATTGCCAGGCACACATGGCTATGTTGACTTAATTGACTTTGAAGATTACATCTTAGTTTCGTACTCAGTTTACTACACCGCGAAAGAAGTCGCCGCAACATTAGTTGCTTCAAGTTTCAGTATGGAACCAAACGATGACAACATTGCTTTATTAATGCAATATGGCTGGTTAACAGATAATGAAGATGGTTCTTGGAGCGCTGGTTGTGCAAATTACTTTAACTTAGATGATCCATCTTACCTACTTGACGTCCTTACTTACTGGGTATCAACACAATTACCAGCAGAATTAGGCTTATCATTAATTAGCCAACCTGCACTATCAGAAAGTGGTGCCTATGCTAGTGCTTATGTAGCGGTTCCTCAATATAGTGTTATTGTTCAAGTCGTCACATTCATGTCCAATAACCAAATCCATATTGAATACTTAGCTGCTCCAGCAATGTACTTCTTCGGTTAGTACAAATCGGACCAATAAAAATAGGGTGCTCGTCTGAGCGCCCTTTTTTCTTTTTGCTTTTTAAAATTCACATTTAGTTACTTGTGTAATATGACCGCAACATTATCTATTATGTTTCGCACAATGACACACATTATCTTCTTTATACAGAAAAAATCGATATTTTCTTTTTGTTTTACACATTCCGAAAATCTGTAACATTCAGCGTGAAAAAGATATTCAACTTTCAAAAATACCGCAAATAAGTCTATATAAAGGCAATAAATAAAAATTCACCATCATTAAGAATTAATGAATGGTGAAAAAACTCATTTTTCCTATATGTATATAAGACCGAGATTGTATTATATAGCGTGCATGCAAGTAAATGCAATAATATTTTTTTGTTGTTTTCTCAAAGTGATAGGAATACGATTGTAGACAAAATTAATTCTTAAAAAGGAGAACATTATGAAAAAAGCTTCAAAAATGTTTGTTGGTTTGGCTCTTGCAGGCATGCTTCTGACAGGTTGCAATTTCCCAAACAACTCACAAGCTAACAATGATGCTGGCGTCTACGAACAACAACAAATTTATCAATTGTACGTAGCCGACGGCGGAACAAAAAACTATGAAGAATGGCTTCAATCAGTCAAAGGTGCTGATGGTGCTACATTCTTAGCTGGCGCTAAGGATCCAGTTGCTACAGATGGTAAAAATGGTGACGTTTATGTCAATACCGCTAGTTGGGATTTCTTTGTTAAAATCAGCGGTGCTTGGAACAAATTAGGTAACCTTAAAGGCGCTCAAGGTGAAAAGGGCGACAAAGGTGACAAAGGTGACCAAGGCGAAAAAGGTGACAAAGGTGACCAAGGCGAAAAAGGTGACAAAGGCGATCCGGGCGAAAAAGGCGAAAAAGGTGACAAAGGTGATCCAGGCGAAAAAGGTGATCCAGGTAAAGACGGCTTTGACGGCGAAGATGGCAAAGATGGCGTCGATGGCAAAGATGGCAAAGATGGCGTCGATGGCAAAGATGGCAATTCTTTCTCCAATGGTTATGGCGCACCATCAGATAACAATGGCGCCGACGGCGATACATATTTAGATCTCGATAGTCTTAATATTTATTCCAAGGAAAATGGCCACTGGGTTAAAGCTTCCAATATGAGAGAAGATCTCAGCTGGGACGACAACACAAAAGCCAGAATGATGAAATACTTCGGCGAAGTAATTCCATTTGCTGATTTTGATGTCAATACAATCAAATATGCTGCCGATTACGAAAACGCATATAGCAGCAGCTGGCAATATTTCTACATTTATGATAATGGTAACTACGACGTACTCGGCAGTTATGAAGATAAATTATTAGCAAACGGATTCTCATTATCAGCCGGTGAATATTATAAAAAGACCGTTTCAGAAAAAGGTATTTATATTACATTAAATAACTACCCAGGCACATTCAAGAATAGTATTAGAATTGAAATGCCAACATTCCAAGATGGCGACTGGTTCGAATACAGCGGTTACACCAAAGTAAACGGTTGGCCAGAAGCAAACGTTGCTACAGCTATGGGCGATGATTTCGTTACTGCATTCACTGGCGTAAACAACGACAATGCTTGGTATGAATTAGGTGGCGTTAAATGCGATAGTGGCGCTGATGAAGAATACGAAAGCTATCACTACGAATTCTTAGCGACAGAAGGCGATTTCGTCGATGAATTAAAAGCTCAAGCTGTTGCAGCTGGATTCGAGGCATCAGGCAATAGTTCTTCATACTTTGGCTATAAGAAGGGTAATTTGCAAATTAGAGTTTTCCCAGTCAAAGACGGAATGACAAGACTTTATTTCTTTGGTGAATACACAAAAGCTTTGGACGATGGTTATTTCGCAAAACACGATTACGAAAAACAAGCGGGCTGGCCAGAAGAACTCATCAATTCTTCATTTGCAGAAGAACATAGATTCGCAGGTGTCAACTTAGAAGGTGATTGGTACGTTCAAGCTAACACAGAGAAGAGTGGCGGCAAAATGAAAACAACAGGTACCTTATTCACAAAAGGTGACTACACAGCTGCATTTATCCAAAATCTCGAAGATGCAGGCTATGTGTATGAAGAAAGCTATAATGACTATGAATTACCAGATGATCCTTACACATACTTATATGTCAACGAACATCGTGGTTATACAAGAATCAGATTCTTTGGTGAAACATTAGATGATCCAGATTTCGTTGCTGCTCCAGTGAGCGAAATTAACGATAAGATTGTTGACTTCTTCGCGCAAAACGACATCGAAGTCGTCGTTCCTGAACTCGTTTCTTCAAATGAAAGCGCTTTCTATGAAGAAAATGCAGCCGGTAGCTTCACAGTTGATGGTTTCACATTCGATGAGGCTTTCGACTTCTTATTGGCGCTTAACGAAAATTGGTCAGCTGCTGAAGTTGACGATTATGTTTATGAATTTTCATACGGTGCAACAGGCGCTCTCATCACAGTTGATTGCTACTATCTTGCTCTTTATGATTATTATGGTTTAGGTTCTTACCCATTCACCATCGATTGTGAAGTTGGTGAACCACCAATCCCACCACAAACATTCGATAGCTTCCCATATGAAGAAATTAACGAATTCCTTGAAGATTATGAATTAGGCTTTGCATTCACTGCTGAACAAGCTGCAGCGTTTGCCGGCGATGAATTCACTCTCAGATTTGGTAGCTTCGGTAGTTGGGCTTATGCTGGTATCTCCGCAGAAGGCGATTTAGAAGCCGCTTGGAGAGAAACCATCACACCAATTCTCTTAGCTGCTGGCTACGAAGAAAAGACAGACCAAGATACAGGTGATAAGTTCTTCGCTAACGCTGACGCACACCAAGTCTCCTTCGATTACGACGGTGAAGTCACAACCATGTACTTCGTTGAATAGTCAAAACTAAAACAAATAAAAAGTGGGTCTCAGTGATCCACTTTTTTCATGCTTATAAAATAACGATTAAATCTTTTTTTCTTTTAACAAATGCTTTCTTGCGTACATTTCTCTATCAGCGCGAGTAAAGATTTGAATAATTGTGGTGTCTTTATTAGGAACATAATCTGATAATCCCGCGGAAACCACTACAACACTGTTATTTTTAACGTTTTCTTCGATTCTCTTATTGAAGTTATCAAGTAATCTCTTTCTATCGTTAAATTGTTCACCCTCTAAGATGATTGTGAATTCATCACCACCAACACGGTAAACTGGGACATCTTTAAAGCAATCTTCAATTAATCTCACTGAATCAATGATGTATTTGTCACCAGCTTCATGTCCTTTTTTGTCGTTAACATCTTTTAAATCATTTAAATCAAAGACCACCATGGCGAAATCTTTCATAACACCTCTATTAATGCGGTCATCGATATCTGCTTCAGCGTCAACATATGCGTGTTTACTCATCGCGCCTGTTAAGGCATCATAAGATACTTGGTAACGGGCTTCCGCTAATTCGAGTCTTTGATTGGCTTTTTCATCTTCCACTACTAACGTATGCAAAATAGTAATACCAAACAAATAACCATATGAATACATTGGAATAAGCGGGAAGAATACTTGAAGTACAATAGCGACCATCATGAATAAACTAAAGACGCCCACCATGAAGTAATGGCGTTTTGATGAACCTTGTCTTTTAAGCGATTCAATAAATGTAGCAACTGATAAGATTAAGAATATGAGTATTTGACCAATTAACAAGGCGTAACGTCCAGCTTCCGCTTTATAGGTGCAGTCATCAGAGATGCTAAATAAGATTGGAGTAGCAAAGTTAATAGCGATAACCACCATTTGGGCGACAAAGACCGCTAAACTAGCGTAAATAATAACCTTTTTATGTGCTCCTAAATAATGATGGACAAAATAACCCCAGAATAATATGGAGGTAGCCATCGCTATAAAGTAGATTATGGTATCAATACGTAAAGGAACAACCAATTTGGCGTCATAGATAAATCCCCAGAATGCATCGGTAAGGTGATAGGCAATAACATTTAAAAGAAAAAGCAGATAGAATCTTTGTCCTAAAAATGGTTTCCTACCTCTAAATTTAATAAAGATATCGAGATTAACGATTAAATGGATGACAATTGCAATAATACTTACTAATGAATACGCCATATGTTGTTTTCCTTTTTAGATTATATAAATTTGAATGTCATAAATGTGTCACAGGTTGTAATTAGCCATAAACGCCCTTAAAAGGCTTTATAAGCTTCCATAATTATTAATTGCTTCATCTATAGTGATTTCGCCTTTAGCGACCTTAAATGAGGCGTTTCTAATTTGTGTGCTTAATGAATCTTTAACACCAAGAGCTTCTGGTGAGAAAGTACGGGATGTTGGGATTTTACCAAAAGGTGCATAAACTGGGTCGATAGACATGTTTTTAGTTGGAGTGACAAGACGTTTAGCCGCTGCCATAGCGTTTAATTCCTTATCACTAAGCAAGAATCTCATGAATTCGTTTGTCATATCTAAGTTATCGCAGTCTTTATTAACCGAGAATTCCACGGATGGACTATCAATGAAGTAACCACCTTCTGCGGTTAATGGAATTGGGATAAAACTATAATCAAATGGATTATTAATAAATGCTTCTGATTGTTCTTCACGTTTCTTAGTGCCAGAAACTGTATCGCCAGTGCAAACCATCATTGGTACATCGCCTTCGAAGAAACGTAAGATGACTTTTGTGTAGTTATCTTCGATTTTGTTACATTCTTCCATATTGAAGCAGTTATTTTTCACTAAGTTATCAACTGCCTCTAAGGCTCCACGCATATATTTGCCCGCTGCTGGATCTAAGTTATTAGCAAGCGCCATAGCGTTTTTATCTTTAGCGAGTTCGGCGACAAATAATGGGTATGCCACAGTGTTCATCCAACAGCTAGATGAGCTTTTTGAAAACCCCATCATTGGGCTCTTATATCCCTTATCCGTAAATGATTTACAAACATTAAGTAATTCATTCCACGTGGTCGGTATTTTAATATTTTCTTTCTTAAATAAGTTGTTATTCACAAGAGCGCCATAAGTTCTGGAGAAAACAGGGACCATCATGACCTTTCCTTGGGTGTCATGATTGATTAGTCCTGGACGAATGCAATTTAAATCTAACTTAAGCGCAGGATCAGATAAATCTTCCATATGAGAAACAACGGAATTATATTTTTCATTTTCGTTCATCCAAGTATAGGAGAAGAAAATATTTGGTTTATCTTTACCTTCAAGAACAGTGCCTAATGTGTTTTTATAGTCATCGAGTTTAACGTAACTAAGCTTGACATTTGGATAGTAACTATGGAATCTATCAAATTCCGCTTCTAAGGCTTCAAAATTTCCATAGTCCCCTACTACTTTGATTTTGCAGTCCGTTTCTTTGTCTAAGGCAGGTCCAAATTCTTTGTTCCCACATGAAACAAGAAGTGCTGTTGAAACAACAGTTAAAATAGCGCAGAGTGTCTTTTTCATTGTTTGAATTCCTCCCTGATTCTGCGAATCTCTTTAATAACAACTTTAATATCTATTGGCTTGGCAATATGCCCATTCATACCGGCATTTAAGCATTCAGTAACGTTTTCAGAGAATGCGTCCGCGGTCATGGCGATAATTGGGATATTGGATGCCCACGAATCATCTAAAGCGCGGATGGCTCTAGTGGCGTCTAAACCATTCATTTCTGGCATTTGAATATCCATGAAAATAAGCGTATATTTACCTTTTTCCGCTTGTTTCATCTTATCTAAACAAACACGACCATTTTCCGCGCGTTCTGTGGTAATGCCATACATTGAAAGCAACGTGGAAATAATTTCCCAGTTAATATCGTTATCTTCAGTGATGAGAATATTTAAGCCTTCTAAATCAGAGTAGTCGCTTTCTGGTTCAATGGATTTAGCTTCTCTACCGAGTATATCGTTAATCTTGTCATAAAGTGTGGAGCGGAATAATGGTTTGCTAAGGAAGCCATTAGCCCCTGCTTCTTTAGCTTTTTTCTCAATATCCGCCCATTCGTAAGCGGAAATTAATAAGATTGGGGTATTATTATCGATTTCTGAACGGATTCTACGAATAGTTTCCACTCCATCAATATCAGGCATCTTAAGATCAACGATAACAATGTCATAGCCTTTACCGATTTCGTGTCGATGTTTAATCATGCCTAAAGCTTCTAGACCACTACTAGCTTGTTCAGCTTTTAAGCCTAATGACTCTAATGTTTCAGTCGCGGTTTGTAATAAGACTTCATCGTCATCCACAATCAAAACATCCATTTCATCAAGTTTCATATCCATTCTTTGATGTTCCGCAATTGGAATATCTAAAGTCACAGTAAATGTTGTGCCTTTTCCTTGTTCGCTTTGGCATTCAATTGTACCTTCCATGAGATCCACCATTTGTTTAGTAATAGCCAAACCTAAACCGGTACCTTGAATGCTATTTACACGGCTATCTGTTTGACGTGAGAATGGCTGATACATATGTTCCATATATTCAGGTGACATACCAATACCAGTATCAGCGACAATATATGTTAAGCGTACACAGCCTTCTTTTTGGCTTTCCTCTTCTTTCATATCCACACTGACACTACCACCTGGTTCGGTGTATTTAATCGCGTTAGATAAGATGTTGATATAGATTTGATTTAGTCTTAGTTGATCAGCGTGGAGATATTCTTTCTCCATGCGATTAACGCGGAAGCTGAAATCGATATTCTTTTCTTTAATCATTGGTTGTGAAATGTTCACAAGGTTTTCCACTGTTTCAACAACGGAGAATGTCTGTGGACTAAGGCTTAACTTGCCACTTTCGACTTTAGAAATATCCAAAATATCATTAATTAATGTTAATAAGTGATTGCTTGCTAAAGTAATCTTACGGAGATTCTCCCCTACTAGTTTCTTATCATCAATATTCTTTTCTGTAATAGTCGTTAAACCGATAATCGCATTCATTGGTGTACGAATATCATGCGACATAGTAGAAAGGAAATCTGTTTTAGCGCGGCTAGCGGATTCCGCTTCTCTCGCGGCTTGGTGTAATCTCTTATTGAAATAGAGCATGACCATTAAGTCAATAACAAATAAGACCACTAAACCAGCGGAGACGATACCGATTAATAACCAGTTTTCTGTATTAGCGTTGATATATTTCATTGGCATTAAGCTTAAAAGAGCCCAACCGCCTGTCGCATCAAATGGTGTATAAGCAAGGATACATTTTTCACCACGAGAATTTTTCATGGTTAAAGAGCCATCAATAGAAGTAATCTGACTGAATAACTCTTGTGCTTGAGCAGGTTTAATGGAGTTATATGAACGATAGAATTCAAAGAAGCTAGAATTCTTAAATGAATCACCCTTAATAATGTAATCCCCATCAGCGTCGATAATGGAAAGTTCCGCGTTTTCAAATTCTTCTTGTGGGAAAATCCATTTCTCTTTTAATTCAGAAATTGGTAAAACACGGAGCAATATCGCTTCTTTAGGATTACCAGTTTCAGAATCTTTAAGATTAATAAAATTACAGAATGCGATGGATTGTTCTCCGTTAATTGGGTTTGTATAAGCACGGGAGACATTAATTGATTTACCAATTTCATGGATCCAACTCATGTTGTTTAATAATTCAATCTTTTGATAGGAAACGGAATAGTCATCAGTGGTATTATTCTTCGCTCTAGTGGATAAACCAGTAAGGGTATCACGGTAAATAATATGTGCAGAGGCGTTAGGCAAAACGTGAGAAATTCTCACGAAGTCCGTTGCTTCTTCAATAGTAAGGTTTTCACTATTGATGTAGTGGGCCCAAACGTCACAAACACGTTGTTCACCTTCTAAATAGTTTTCAGTGACATTTCCCATCGTAATCGTGGTACTTTCAAAATTCTCTATTTGTCTTTTTGTGGCGTTTTTACTTTCGGAAGTCGAATAAACCACAACAAAAGTCAGCATAGAGAACATGATTAAGATGTTGACGATGACGATCCAGATTCTTTTCATAAGCTTTAGCTTAAATTCAATTACGATGATACATAAAAGATGAAACAGTAAAAGAATGCTGTTATTTTCTTCTCACTATATCGTTATTATTGCTTTTATATTATCATGACGTGCGCACAAATGTGTCACAGTGCTGTTGCTTCCATTTATCGAAGCAACAAAAAAGGCCTCATAAGAGACCTAATTAACGCTAATTGGTGGATCCAGGGGGATTCGAACCCCTGACCTCCTCGTTGCGAACGAGGCGCTCTCCCAGCTGAGCTATGGACCCGTAGCGTTCTCTATGATATAGATTTTTTGTTGAAAAATCAATCAAACATTACACGCGGAGATATCAATTTTCATTTCATCTTCCGTATTTCCAGCGTGATGTCCCTTGAACATCATGAAATCTTTTAATTCACTGGAAGCGTATAAGCAGTGGCTATCAATACTAGTGGCGACGTAATCTCCAATGAATTCCACCGCTTTTGGATTAATATCACCTTCACCAAATATTTGAGACTCTAATGCCTCTTTTTTAGTTAATAAGAGGAAATGTTTTCCATAATATTCCTTAAATAACTTTTCAAACTCTTTATGCTTACCATCTTTAACAAAGAAAACTGGTGTTCTCTTTTCAAAAGAAGTTGGATGTTTTAATAAAGACATTAAATCTGGATGCTCATCCATATCATCAAAAGTGACATTGATATGACCATGGTCAGCGAAGATTAAGAATAAGGTATCTGGATGCTTTTTGGCTAAGCGACGAACGATATCATTAATTCTTCTTACAATGATATGAATTCGCCAATTATCGATACCATGTGCATGCATTTCATAGTCTGGTGAATCAAAATAGAAGTAACCAAAGCATGAATCAACACCGGTGATTTTGCTATCGATAATCTTTTCTAAATCTCTTAATTTCTTAGGGCCATTAGGGTCGACTGGAAATCTTTTAACATTGAATGTTTCAACACTTGGATTTTGTTCTTTAATTAAATCTGTGATGAATTTAACTGGTAATTCGTTATCGGCAATATGTTCTGGGGTGATTTTTTCATCGCTGTTATAATCAGCGTTTCTAAAAAGAATGATATTGCGATTATATTCCTCAAAATATTGCGCCCAAGCCATCCAGCCTGTTTCGATTGGATATTTACCAGTTAAGAATGCGGTTGTAGCCGCGGTTGTTGTGGGTGGGAAAGTAGAATTAATCGTGCATAAATAATGCTCTCTAAGGAATGAGTTTTCCTTTAAATGCATTCTCACGATATTACGTCCCATACCATCGAAAAGGATGGTCACAACTTTTTTATGGTTAGTTAAAATCTTGTCCACCGCTTCTTCTGTTTGATGGAATGGTTTAACTCCGAAATGTTTTAATAAGCTATTGGAAAAAGTGACAAGATTATGTGCGTTATAGTTGTTCACTACTATCTCCTTCGATTTCTTTCAAATCGTCACTGAGATTATTGCTAGTGTTAATAGCTTGGAACTTATTAGTGATACGACCAACACGGTGATCAAGTTCCTCTCTACGTTTGCCAGTTTGTTCAAGAGCGTTAGAGAATTTATCCCATTCGCGACCAAACATTTCAAAGTCTTTGGCAAGACGTTGCAAGTGACGATTGATTTCTTCAGCGTTTTTGCTTCTCTCGACCTCAATTCTCACCATGTTAATAGTGACGAGAATTGCCGGTAAAGTTGATGGAGAAGTTAAAATGACTTTCTTACTTCTCGCATACTCCACGACTTCTTCTAAGTTGTGGTGAATAAACGCAAAGACACCATCGTTAGGAATGAACATTAACGCTTCAGGAGCGGTTTTACCTTCAACAATGTATTTATCTTTAATCACGGTAATATGCTTTTTAACAGCGTTACCAAATTCTTTAGTTAAGCGATCTTTTTCTTCTTGGATATCGGTTTCAAAGATACGTTGGTAGTCTTGGAATGGGAATTTGGAGTCGATACAAATCATCTTATTCGGTTCAGGCATAAATACGACTGCATCAGCGCGTACATCATCCCCGTCCTTGACCTTTTTCATTGTGAATTGCTCTTGATAGCAACCAGTTGTGTCACCGAAAACACTATGTAATACCATGGAAAGTTGGTATTCACCATATTGTCCTCTGGTTTGGTTACCTTCAAGAACACTTTTTAAAGAGACAACATCACTAGATAACTTTTCGATGTTCTTTTGTGCGGCATCAATGGCTTGGAGTCTTTCTCTCACTTGGGCCATTGTTTCGCCTGTAGACTTAAAGCCTTCAGCGAGTTTTTCATCCACTTTTTTGTTAATCTCAATGAGTTTATCATCGATTTGCTTATTAAGAGCGTCGAAACGTTTGTTGAGTGATTCAGTAATGCCCGCTTGGAAACGTTCTAACTTTTCATTGTTAAGTTCGTTACTCTTTTGGGTTTGTTCCATTACTTTAGTAATTTCTTCACTCACGGATAACTTAATGTTGGTCTTTAATTGATCGGTTAAAGAATTAAGTTGCTGTTGCAACATACCAATTTCTTTCAAGTCTACTTGCGCTGCTGAAGCGTTATTTGGTTTTCTAATAATCAAAATAATCGCGACAACAATAGCGATTAAAGCAAGAGAAGAAATGATAATTGCAGCAATTTCCATATTTTTATACCCCACCACTTATTGTAAACAAGCGTGGAGGTAAAATATACCAAATAATATTTTAATAGCAAAGAAAAAAACAAAAATTTCTTCTTAATAAAGAAAAAGGACTAGTTTAACTAGCCCTATTTATTGATTTTTTTAGTCTTTATAACTCGCTGAGATTTGGACATTGATGTGCATAGCTTCTTTAATGCTAACACCGAGAGATGATTCACCTTTAGCTTCTAAATCAAATTTGGTAATCGTCTTGGTCATATAACCATATTTGTTGAATGTTTCAGAAGCGACGAGCTTAACATATCCTTTAGCACCATCTTCTTCGACTTTTTCATCAATCTTAATTTCCACTTTGAATGGATTAAGGTAATAAGCAATTGTCGGTTTATACTTTAAAGCCTGAGCAGGAATGTTCATATCGGTGGCCTTGAAATTAGAAACATTGTCGCTCAACGCGTAAGCAAAGGAATCAGCACGGCTATCTTGTGTATCGGTCGTCCAACTACCATTGTTGTAAGTGTAATCAATCTTGCCTTCAGTTTTAGTTTTTTCACCGTTGATGACGTAATCGTATAAATATTTAATCGTTGCGGATTTGTATTCGTGCTTTTCTACGTTCTTCGCGGCTTCTTCAAACTTTTTGGAATCAACGCTTTCACTACATGATGTAAGTGCACAGACGGCTACTAAACACACCATTACTTTTGTCATTTTCATAATTAAGTTCCTCTCAATTCGTTAGTTTATTCTATCATTTTAATAGTGATTAAAAAAATAAAAATCTGTCGTAATCATAGTTTTTTTACGAATTTTTTAAAAATAGCAAGTCAATACTGAAAAAGCATTTTTTTCTTAGGTATAATACTTTCACCATGAAAAAGAGAGTAATCGCAGTCATTGACTTAAAAGCTTTTTATTCATACGTAGAATGTCTCGATAGAGGACTTGATCCTTGGAAAGAACCACTTGTAGTGGCGGATAAAGATAGAGGCACAAATACGATTGTTTTAAGCGTGTCTCCATTTTTAAAGAAACAGGGTATTCCTTCAAGATGTCGTATTAAAGAATTACCTAAGAAATATAAATATATTTACGCTGTTCCAAGAATGGAAAGATACTTAGAAAAAAGCGCTCAAGTAATTGATGTTTTATATCACTTTGTTGCCGAAGAAGACGTACACGTGTATTCAATTGATGAGGCTTTTGTCGACTTAACATCTTACTTAAAGTACTACAACAAGACCCCTCTTCAAATGGTCACCACTATTATTAATCAAATAAAAGAAGAAACGGGTTTACAAGCCACTGCGGGTATTGGTGATAACTTCTTTTTAGCGAAAATTGCCTTAGACATTTACGCTAAGAAAGAAAGAAACGGCATCGCTAAAGTATCCGTTAATGATATCAAAGAAAAGCTATGGCCAATCACCCCACTTAGTAAGGTTTGGAGTATTGGTCCAAGAATGGAATTAAGACTAAACAAAATTGGTTTATTTACCGTGAGAGATATTGCTTTATCTAATATTGATTATTTAAGAGATAAGTTTGGTGTGATAGGTGAGCAACTATGGAGACACGCGAACGGCATTGATGAAGCGGATATCCACGAAAAATATGAGCCTAAAGAACGTAGTCTGTCTTTAAGCCAAGTATTGTTTAGAGATTATAACCAAAAAGAAGCCGTCACTATTATTAGAGAAATGGTTGATACATTGGCCTCAAGAATGAGAAATGAAAATAAAATGACTAAAGTTGTCGCTATTTATGTTGGATATTCAAAGAATATGGGTGGTTTTGCTAGAAGATCAACCTTATTAGCGCCCACCGACGACAGTGAACTATTATTAAAAGCCATATTAGAAATTTATCATATGTATATTAAGGATTTACCAATTAGAACCATTGGTCTTAACTTCGGTGGACTTCTTGAATCTACATATCAACAATTAAATATGTTTGAGGATGATAAAGAACAAATCAAAAGACGTAATTTACAAAAGACTATGGATAAGCTCCATGATAAGTTTGGTAAGAATTCTGTCTTGCGCGCATCATCCTTATTAGAAGAAAGCACAATTAAGGATAGAAATAATTTTATAGGAGGACATCGTAAATGAGTGAACGCGGCATGAAGAAATGGGCTCCTTATAAATCGCTTAATGAGCAACAAAACTATCTAGACAAATTACATGAGAAACAAGAGAAAGTGGAACGTCCACGTATCTCTAGTGATGAAGCAGAAAACATTAATGAAATACTAGTTAATTATCATGGAGAAGAACTAGTTATTTCCTATTGGAGAAACAATAAAATCAATACCATATCCACTATTTTGAATAAAATTGACCCAGCAAACAAAAAGATTGTCATCCCCGAAAGAAAGACAATCTACTTTGCTGAATTGATTAAGATTGAACGAGCTTAGATAGCCCAAGTACCATCTTTAAAGATTTGGACTTGTTTGCCTTTAGTGTCAACACCAACGATTGATAAATCGCGTGTGCCCACCATGAAGTCAACGTGAATCATGGAGTTGTTAATACCAACTTCTGCTCTTTGTTCCATGGTCATGTCTAAAGCACCTGGATATAATTCTGGGAAACCAGCACCTAAAGCCACGTGGCAGCAGGCGTTTTCATCAAATAATGTTTCATAGAATAATAAACCAGTTTGGTTAATTGGAGATTCAAATGGCACTAAGGCAACTTCACCTAACATAGAAGCACCTTCATCCATTTTGACCATCTTTTCTAATAAGGCTTGGTTCTTTCTAGCTTTAACACCACAGACTTTACCATCCTTAAAGCTAATCGCGAAGCCTTCGATTAATTCACCATTATAAGATAAAGGTTTAGAAGCCACTAATGTACCCTCGGCTTTACCTTTCATTGGAGTTGTGAACACTTCTTCACTTGGAATGTTTGGATTGAATTGACCTTTGTTAGGGGCGAATTCAACACCACCACCCCACTTCATATTTGGGACGAGTTCGACTTGGAAGTCTGTACCATTATTAGCTTTATAAATAAGTTTTCTTAAATCTAAAGCTTCCAATTTCTTTCTTTGGTTAACTAAGAAGTTATTATGGTCATCCCAGTTTTTAACTGGATCATTGCCATCCACTCTTGATGTTTTAAGAATAGCGGCCCATAAAGCTTCAATCGCGGCTTCGTCATTTAATTTAGGAAAGACTTTGTTAGCCCAGGCTTTGCCTGGAACCGCAGCGATGGACCATTTATATTTACCATCCATTGCGTCTCTATATTTCTTGATCTTTGGATAACGCTTTGCCATGGATTTAGTAACCTTGTTTTGGTTAACACCCTTCATCGCGTCTGGATCATCGGAAATGATGTGAATCACTGTTGGTAATTTCTTGACCCAATATTTGAATTTCGCAATTTGCATTGGGGAAACATTAGCTAAGCTACCAACTGTTTCGTTTTTATACGCTAATTTACTGACTGGATCATGGTGCCAATAGACAGTCACCTTTTTAGCGCCTGCTTTATAGCATTCTTCAACGACCATAGTGACGAAATCTGGTTGTTCTAATCCCGCATTAATCCATACTTCGTCGCCTTTAACAACATGGCCACCTTCAACAGCAATTAATCTCGCGTAATCTCTTAATAATTTTTGTTCCATAGTTCTTTATGTTCCTTTCAAAAATACTATAATAGTATTCGAGAGGGAATTCTATATGAAAAGTTTATTTAACAAATACGTCTGGCTCCAACTAATCCTATCAATTTTATTACTATTTGGTGGTTCAGTTATTATCGCCTTTGCTATTAACAACAACACTGAAGTTCTTGAGAACGCTTTAAATATCGTTATCGCGGTTATCTTATTCTTGTTTGGTTTATTCGCCATCTTAACTGCGTTTATCTTTGAAACAAAAAAATACGTGACACTCAGTTTATTATATGGTTCTGCTTCTATTGCCTTAGGTGTATTCCTTTGCACAAAAGAATTAGTTTTACTAAATTACATTATTTACTTAATTGCTATCTTCTTTATTGTTGTGGGCGCAGTTGAGTTATTAAAAGCAATTATTCTAACAATCAAAGACAGAAAACAATTAACACTAATTATCGTTTCATACATCATCGCGGTCTTATTCATCATTGCTGGTATCCTAGCCATCGTCTTCCGTAAAGATGTGAAAGATGTTCTTAATATCGTTACATGTATACTTGCTGGTGTGTTATTGTTCCTTGCTGGTGCTTGGGAATTATATCTTGGTATTAAAGCTCTTGTTGCTAAAAACAAAGGTGGCGCTCCAAAAGAAAAGAAAAAGAATAAGAAAAATGATGTTGTTGCTGAGCAACAGCCAGAACAACCTGCTCAAGAGCAAGTTCAAAAACCTGAACAACAAGAAATCAAAGAATTAGATTTCACGAGTAATCAAATTGAACAAAAATAAAAGCGGATTCCTCCGCTTTTTTCTTACCTCTAATTGCTAGCAATTAAGCAGCTTTAGCGGTAATCTCAATAAGGATCGCGATAAAGAAGAATAAGATTGCACAGACAAGAGTCAAAATAGAAACGACTTTTTCTGCACCTCTCTCTTTGGTCTTAACGAAAACGTTTAAGCCACCACCGGTAATAGCACCAGAAGCACCTTCTGATTTACCGCCTTGCAATAAGCATAAGACGATGATGATAATGGCTACTACCAACATAATCCAGTCATACCAATTTAACATAAGAATTTAATTCCTTTCTTAATCGCTGCTTACTAATAATATTAGAATCGCAAAAATAACGCAAACTATATTTTTATAAATTGCTCTTTATTTCGAGAATAATATCTCGAAGCTCAGCCGCTCTTTCAAAGTCAAATTCTTTAGCAGCTTGACGCATTTGTTTTTCAAGTTCTTTAACTTTCGCTTCAATTTCCATGCGGCTTCCATGTTTAGTGATATCAATCATTTCACTGATTTCATCATCGCTGTTATGGATTGGAGGACGAATCTCTTTAATAATCGTACGTGGGATAATTCCGTATTCATCGTTATAGGCTTCTTGAATGCTTCTTCTACGGTTAGTTTCCTCAATACAATTATGCATTGAATCAGTCATGTGATCAGCGTACATAACCACCAAACCATTGGCGTTTCGCGCTGCTCTACCGACAATTTGGATAAGAGAACGTGTACTTCTTAAGAAGCCTTCCTTATCCGCATCAAAGATGGAAATCAATGAAACTTCAGGAATATCTAAACCTTCTCTTAATAGGTTAATACCAACTAGGACATCATACTTACCTTTTCTAAGTTGATAGATGATTTCGCTTCTCTCTAAAGTTTTAGTTTCGTGATGCAAATAAACAACCTTAATACCTTTGTCTTTTAAGTAATTAGTGAGGTCTTCCGCCATACGAATCGTGAGGGTGACCACCATGGTTCTTTCATTTTTTGCCACACGAGTTTTAATTTCGTGAACCAAATCATCAATTTGTCCTAAGGTTGGACGCACTTGAATAATTGGATCAAGTAATCCAGTTGGTCTAATAATCTGTTCAGCGGAAATTCCACCCGCTTTATTTAATTCATAATCACCTGGTGTCGCACTTGTACACACGACATAAGGCATAATCTTTTCAAATTCATCAAAGTTAAGTGGTCTATTATCTAAAGCGGAAGGTAATCTAAAACCATATTCCACTAAAGTTTCTTTTCTAGACCTATCTCCGTTATACATACCCCTTAGCTGTGGGAATGTAACGTGAGATTCATCAACGATCATCAAGAAATCTTCTGGGAAGTAATCTAATAAACACCAAGGTCTTTCACCTGGTTTTCTTTTATCAATATGACGAGAATAGTTTTCAATACCAGGACACATGCCGAATTCTTGCATGCTTTCCATATCTTGATTTGTTCTCATTTCTAAACGTTCAGCTTCAAGAAGTTTGCCGTTTTCTTTAAAGAATTTAAGTCTTTCTTCTAGTTCCGCTTTGATAGTAACGCATGCTTCTTTGATTCTTTCTCTCGTAGAGGCGTGGTCATAGGCAGGGAAGATTGGGAAAGTATGATATGTATGTTTAACTTCACCAGTCATTGGATTTAGTTGCACAATTTTCTCTACTTCATCACCAAAAGTATCAATTCTAATGACATCGTTATCTAAGAATGCCGCAGGGACAATCTCGATCACATCCCCTCTAACTCTGAATGTACCTGGGGCTAAATCGAGATTATTGCGTTTATATTGAGCGTCCACTAATTTCTTATAGAGTTCTTGTCTATTTATTTCTTCACCAACACGGATATTAAATACTAAATTACGATATTCATCCGGATCAGTTAAGCCGTATATAGAAGCAACAGACGCCACGATAATTGTATCTTTTCTTTCTAAGATAGAATTAATCGCAGATGTACGAAGCATTTCAATTTCTTCGTTCATCACTGCATTCTTATCAATGTATGTATCACTTTTTGGAATATAAGCTTCTGGTTGATAGAAATCGAAGTTGGATACGAAGTATTCCACGCGATTATGTGGGAATAATTCTTGGAATTCTGAATATAATTGACCCGCAAGAGTTTTGTTATGCACTAAAACTAGTGTTGGTTTTTGCACTGTTTGAATGATGTTGGCCATAGTAAAAGTCTTACCAGTACCAGTCGCACCCATCAAAACTTGGAACTTTTTACCTGCTAAAATTCCATCGCTTAACTTCTTAATCGCGGTGGGTTGGTCGCCTGTAGGCTTGAATTTGGAAACTATCTCAAATAAATGCTCATTTTCCATAAAAAGTCTGCAAAACTCCACTATTTCGTATTATTCTTGGCTTCCATCTGTAGGTAAGAATAGATAAATCCGTCGATATTTCCATTCATTACAGATTGGACATCAGTAACCTCAAAAGATGTACGATTATCTTTGACTAGAGTGTAAGGACAGAAGACATAAGAACGGATTTGACTACCCCATTCAATATTCTTCTTTTCACCAACTATAGAATTAAGCTTATTTTGACGAGATTCAAGTTCAATTAAATATAATTTGCCTTTTAACATCTTCATCGCTGTTTCTTTATTTAATAATTGGCTTCTTTCAATTTGGCAAGATACAACAATACCAGTAGGTAAGTGAGTAATTCTCACCGCGGTTTCAACTTTGTTGACGTTTTGACCGCCTGCACCGCCGGATCTATAAGTATCAATCTTTAAATCAGATTCATTAATCACAATATCAATGGAATCATCTTTGAATTCTGGAACGACGTTAACGGAGGCAAATGATGTATGTCTTCTTTTGTTTGCATCAAAAGGAGAGATTCTCACTAAACGATGAACGCCTTTTTCACCTTTTAGTAAACCATAAGCGTTTTTACCGCTTATTTGTAAGGTTACAGACTTAACACCCGCTTCATCGCCTGGTTCAAAGGAAAGAACAGACATCTTAAAGCGATGCGCTTCTGCGTATAACACGTACATTCTATAAAGCATATCCGCCCAGTCTTGGGCTTCTGTACCACCCGCGCCTGGATGAATTTCAATAATCGCATTTAAAGAATCGAATTCTCCAGTAAATAGGATTTGTAATTCGAATTCTTTTGATTGTTTATTTAGTTCCTCTAACGATGTTTCGATTTGTTCGAGGAATGAATCATCTTCAAATTCTAAAAGCTCTTCAAGGTCTTTTTGACCGCGTAAAAGCGAACGATATGTATCTACAATTTCGCGAGAATGATTGAGACGTGATATGATTTCGAGCGCTGAATTCCTGTTATCCCAGAAATCCGCAGCTTCACTTTTTTCTGTTAAATCTGCTATCTCAGCATCGAGCTTAGCAAGGTCAAAGAGAAGACCCGAGTTGACGGATTCTCTCGCCAACAGCACAAAGTTCCTGTTTTAGGGTCACAATGTCTTTCATATTATTCGGCTTTCTTTTCTTCTTCCGCTGGAGCAGCTTCAGGAGCTTTTTGAGTATCAACAACTTCTGGAGCAGGTTGTTCTGGTTGTGGTTCAACAGTCACACGACGTTGTGGTCTAATATTAACTAAGTTTAAAACTGCATCAACAGAAGCCATTTCTAAGCATTCTCTGAACATCGCATAACCTTCGTTAACGTAATCTTGTAATGGGTTGACGTTAGCGTAGCTTCTTAAGAAGATTGCTTCTCTTAATCTCGCCATAGAGTCAATATGTTTGGTCCAGTTTTGGTCAATACAGTGTAAGACGACTGAACGTTTGATATTGTCTTTATCAGCTTCTTCAACATCCCATTCCTTAAGGAGTTGATCAAATCTTTCTCTAATAATGATGGCTAAGTCTGGTGCAATATCATCAACTGGAGCATCATCATATAAGTTTGGTTTAATTGTGCCACTTGGTAAGAATCTTGGTTCCACCACTTTGACCAATTGTTCACCTGAGATTAAATCATCATTGGAATCCGCTGGAATACCTTTCTTAGCAAGGAATTCACCAGTGGTTTTGAAGATATCATCCATAATATCGTCAATGTTCTTACCTTCGATAATTCTGTCTCTCTTGTCGTAGACAATTTGTCTTTGTTTGGCTAAAACATCATCGTATTCAAGTAAGCTCTTACGAGTATCAAAGTTTTGACCTTCGATCTTCTTTTGAGCAGACGTAATAACATTGGTAATCATTCTGGCTTCTAAAGCTTCATCACCAAAGTTCTTTTCAATGTAATTTCTAATAGAATCAGCGGCGAATCTCACTAAAAGTGTATCGTCGAAAGAAACATAGAATCTGGAGAAACCTGGGTCACCTTGACGACCTGAACGACCACGTAATTGGTTATCAATACGTCTTGATTCATGTCTTTCAGTACCGAAGACACAGAGACCACCGAGGGCTCTCACTTCATCATTAATCTTAATATCGGTACCACGACCAGCCATGTTAGTGGCTAAGGTAATAGCGCCTTTTTCACCAGCATGTGAAATAATTTCCGCTTCACGTGCATGGTTTTTCGCGTTCAACATTTCGTGTGGTAAGCCTGCTTCAGTTAATAACGCGGAGATTTCTTCAGAAGATTCAACGGACACGGTACCGATTAAGATTGGTTGACCAGTAGCGTGACGTTCTTTAACTTCCTTAATTAAAGCAGCGAGTTTTGGACCCTTATGCGCATAGACGTAATCTAACGCATCAATACGTTGGATTGGTCTATTGGTTGGGATACAAACAACACGCATGTTATAAATCTTACGGAATTCTTCTTCTTCAGTTTTAGCGGTACCTGTCATACCAGCAAGTTTATTATATAAACGGAAGAAGTTTTGATATGTAATTGTCGCCATTGTGACGGTTTCTTGTTTGATTTTAACGTTTTCTTTAGCTTGAACGGCTTGGTGTAAACCATCAGACCATTCACGACCTGGAAGAACACGACCGGTAAATGGGTCAATAATTTGAACTTCGCCTTCGGCGTCCACTAAGTAGTCGACGTCTCTAGCCATAATGAAGTTCGCTTTTAAAGCGTTATGGATTCTGTGAACTAAATCAGCATATTCTGGATCATATAAGTTTTGGATACCGAACATGCGTTCCGCTTTTTGTTGACCTTCTTCAGTTAAGTGAACTGTCTTTTCCTTAACGTCGATGGAGTAATCTTTTTCTTTCTTTAATGTCTTACAGAATCTATCAGCAACTGTATATTGGGAAGCACTTGTTTGCGCGCCACCAGAAATAATTAATGGTGTTCTACTTTCATCGATTAAGATGGAGTCAGCTTCGTCAACGATACAGAAATTTAAGCCTCTTAAAACACGGTGTTCCATGTCAGTGGCCATGTTATCTCTTAAGTAGTCGAAACCTAATTCAGAGTTTGTGGTATATGTAATATCACATAAATAGGCTTCTTTCTTTTCTCTTGTTGTTTTTGTACGAGCGTTAACACCAACAGTTAAACCTAAGAATCTATAGATTTGACCCATCCAATCAGCGTCACGACCAGATAAGTATTCGTTAACTGTAATAACGTGTAAGCCTTTGCCTGCGAGAGCGTTTAAATAAACCGCCATTGTACATGTTAAGGTTTTACCTTCACCGGTTTTCATTTCAGCGACATCGCCGTTATGTAAAACTAAGGAACCAATAATTTGCACTTTGTAAGGGAATTCACCAATACAACGTTTAGCAGCTTCACGAGCAACCGCAAAAGCTTCGTATTTAATATCATCAAGGGTTGCGCCCTTGGCTAATAAATCTCTAAAGTATGGAGTTTTGGCTTGTAATTCTTCATTGCTAAGCGCTGCCATTGTGCTTTCGTAAGCGATGACTTTTTCCGCTTCGCGTTGATATTTCTTAATAAGCCTTCTGTCGAAAAATCCCATTTTCTAATACCGATCACATCAAATATGTGCCTTTCTTTATAAAAAGAATGTCAAGCATTCGCTTAAATATAATATCAATCCATCTTGTACTTGTCTAACACAAATTAATTTGTATTAGCTATTTAGGAGTTTGTTTTGGCTTTGTTTTAGCGATTACAAGCACTTCAATTCTTTTTGGATTGAGCTTTTCCACTAGGTTTATCGCGGATTTCATTGTGCTGCCTGTAGTGTAAACGTCATCCACTAATAATACTTTCTTTTTGCGTAAATCTGGACGAGAATTTAGAGCGAGATATTTATAGACATTATGCCTTGAATTTACCGTGCTTGTTGCCTGCTTATGTTTCTCAGTTTTTTCTAATATTTCTAGCATCGTTAATCCAAGATTTTTATAGATTTCCACAACATGGTTAAATCCTCTTTCTTCATCTTCCTTTTTATATGAAGGAACAGGGATTACTACATAGCCTGAATATCGAAACTTTATCTCCTTAGCAAACATAGAGATAAATGCTTTATTTAGCTCATAGTCATAGCAGCCTTTATACTGGTAGATTAGTTTCTTAATAAAATGATTATAGTCATAGATAGATGTTGCATTATGACCATCCGTTTTAAACTTAATAAACTTTGGTCTCATTTCATTCTGACATGTACGGCATATTGGTATCTTTTCGTTCAAAATACGGCACATGTCATTTAATTTAATCTCTTTAAAGCATATGAGGCAGTTTCTTGTTGGCGGTAACAATTTCTGCCACCGCTCTTTGCATTTCTTTATTATTTTCCCGAGCAAGGAATATCACCTCTCCTTCTGGTGCTTCTTTCTTTCTACCAACCCTACCAGCAATTTGACCGCAGTAGTTACTAAATAGCGGTACTTTTTAATCCTGAATCTTTTAATAATTTCATCACGATTTTCGCAGTGTGAATTAATATATCCACCCTGAGGAAAAAACACTTTCAAAAGCTTATATAACTTAACCGATAAATCAATCGTCGGAACAAAGATAAATACCTGTTTGAATTTCTTTAAAAATCTCGACATTTCTTTTACTAGCTTGTAGTTTAAATATAATAAGTTGCCTTTTATAATCCTTGGAACCGGTAACGGCTTACCATGAAATCTTGAATATAGTTCCACGATTGAACGTCCAGGTTTTGAAAAATACTCCATAATATCATCTGACGGAGTGGCCGACATCAGCACATAATTCTTCTTGATACTGCGTCTAAAGAAGATTTCTAAGATTTCACTTCCCTTAAATGGAAAAGCATCTATCTCATCCATAATTAACAAGTCGAAATAATGGTCATATCTAAATAATTGGTGAGTGGTTAGAACCACTAGATCTCCTTCTAAACACTTTGTGTTTCCACCATAGACTGCTGTTAAATCATTTTTATTAAATATTTCCGCAAAGCGGTAATATAATTCGACGCACACATCTCTTCTTGGAACGGCAAAACCCACTCTTAATTTGTGTTCTATGCAATATGAAATAATCTCAAGGCATATTTCGGTCTTACCACTACCACATACAGCATGAACCAACGTATCAATGCCGCTTTTAAAGTTTGAAACAAGTTGGTTCGATAGTCGTTTTTGATCATCAGATAGTTCATAGCTAAGTGAATATTCTGATTTATCAGAAATAATAAAATCACCCGTTGGCTCTTGGCCCCGAAATGCTATACATTTTCGGCAATAGACTTGGCCATTTTTTTCTCCTAAATAAATAGGATTAGTGTTTCCGCATATTGGACATTTATAGTCTTTCACTTGGTTTTTCTTGCCTTTTTTTCAATCTTTTGTTTTAATCTTTTTAGATGGTGTGTGCCCCTTTGGGGATAAAGCAGTCTTGCTTTCCACCATTTTTTCTTTTATAAGAGAGACAAAGACATCGATTTTTATTTCATCCGAGATGACAAGCCTATATTTTTTGAGTTCTTGCCCTCTGTGTCTTAATTTATCTTTTCTTAAATATCTTCTGAAATAGCTCTTCCCGCATTGAGATGGATTTGGATTCATGTCTAATACTTCATAGCTGCCATTTTTTGTTGGACTTGAAGTGATTTCTATATTCTCCCAAGTCCCATCTTCCAAAACACTTATCTCAATTGATGGGTGATATTTTGTTCTTTTATTTTTATAAAATTTGTATTTGCTCATTCTTCTCCTTCAATATATGAGGCAATAAAAAAGCCCCTCTACTTAATAAATAGGAGGGGTAATTGATTTTTTTCCTAAAAATTTGAATTATTTTTCTAAATCATTAATCATTTGCACTCTTGTGGCGTGTCTACCACCCGCAAATGGAGTATTTAAGAAGATATCAACTCTTTCGCAAGCTTCTTCTAATGAAACATAATTGGCACCAAATCCAATAACGTTTGCGTCATTATGTTCGCGCATTAATCGCGCCACATCCGCGTTATATGCTAATCCAGCACGCACGCCTTTAACTTTATTCGCGGCAATGACAATGCCTTCGCCAGTTGTGCAAACAACGATACCGAATTTGCAAACGCCATCTGCCACTAATTTCGCAGCTTTAGCACCAAATTCTGGATAATGACAAGAGTCGGAATTATATGTACCAACATCGATAATTTCAAAACCCTTAGCAGCTAAATGCTGTTTAAGGCCTTCTTTTAATTTGAAACCACCGTGATCAGAACCAATTGCTAATTTCATAATATTATTATAATAATATCCTTTCTAATTATCTATTACTTTTTCCCTTTGATATAGAGGAAGCGAGTTTTATTATACAAATCTTTTTCAAAATAGAAAGAACAACCTTGGCAGTATTTATTTACTAAGTTTGTTAATGCTTCTTCTTGGTCTTCACCTATTTCAAACGCAATGATGAATTCGTCGCTGACGATTTTTAAGTAATCTTGAAGCACTCTTTCATAGAATAAAGTACCTGGTTTAGCGAGTAATGCTAGATGTGGCTCTTGCTTCCAAGTTTTCTCATCAATCGTGGCCTCGTTTTCGATATATGGAGGATTACAAATAATCACGTTATATCGACCCACGTGGTCAATGAATGGTGTTAGCATGTCACCTTGTTTAGTAACCACGTTTGTAAGCTTATGATCTCTGATATTTTTGTTTGCGACCGTTAATGCATCAGTAGAAATATCGGATAAAACAACCTCACTATTATTAAAAATATGGGCAAGACTAATACCAATACAACCACTGCCAGCGCAGACATCCAAAATCTTTAGATTGTCGTTATGGAAAGTGTTCTTAATTAATCTCGCGGTATTAAGCACTAATTGTTCGGTTTCTTGTCTTGGAATTAAAACATTCTTATCAACATAAAAAAGCTTAGACAAAAAGTAAGCCTTATTAAATATATATTCAATCATTTCACCATTTTGGTAGCGGTTCATCGCACTAACAAATTGGTTTTCATCTTTGATTTCTTTATCAAAATTATTAGTTAGAGATAAATGGTCGAAACCATTGATTTCTTCAAGCGCAAAGTAGATAACCGTATCAGGTATACCTTCTTTTTTATATTGAAAGTATAGTTCACGGTTTGTGGACATAGATTACTCGCCCGCTAATTTTGTGGATTGGTCGTAATGGATTAACGCTTCGATGACTTCGTCTAATTCGCCTTCAATAACACGATCGAGTTTTTGAATGGTGAAGCCAATACGGTGATCGGTCACACGGTTTTGTGGATAGTTATAAGTTCTAATCTTTTCACTTCTTTCACCAGTACCGATTTTTAGTTTACGTTCGTTACCAATTCTTTCTTGTTGTTCCGCTAACATGTTCGCATACATCTTTGTACGTAACATTTGCATAGCAATTTCTCTATTTTGGATTTGAGATTTTTCAGTTTGGCAAGCAACAACTGTACCAGTTGGGATGTGGGTAATACGGACAGCGGATTCTGTCTTGTTAACGTTTTGACCACCTGCACCTTGAGAGTGATATGTATCAACTTGTAAGTCGTTAGGATTAATTTGAATATCAATTTCTTCTGCTTCAGGCATCACTAGGACTGTTGCAGTACTTGTGTGGATACGTCCAGAAGCCTCGGTCTTAGGCACTCTTTGGACGCGGTGAGCACCACTTTCAAATTTGAGTTTTGAGAAGACGCGATTTCCACTGATTTTGAACGAAATCATTGCAAAACCCCCAGATTCTGATGGATTTTCGTCTAAAATTTGAATCTTCCAACCTTGGGATTCAGCGTATCTTGTGTACATTCTGAAAAGGTCACCAGCGAAGATGTTTGCTTCGTCCCCACCGACAGCGCCTCTGATTTCAACAATAATATCTTTATCGTCATTAGGATCTCTAGGAAGGAGCATTTCTCTTAATTCTTCAATGAGTTTTTCTTGTTCAGCTTCAAGGCGTTTGATTTCTTCTTTGCCCATTTCCGCTAGATCTGGATCAGAATCATGCGCCATCTCTTTTGCGGCTTCGATATCTTCTTCGTTTTTTGTGTAACGATTAAAAGCTTCAACTTGAGGATCCAAGTTTGCTCTTTCTTTAGATATTTCTTTAAACTTCGACATATTTTTCATAATGTCATCGCTCACGAGTTCTTCGTCGATTTCTTTAAGACGTTTTGTCGCGGCGATAAGACGTTGACGCATGCTTTCTTCCATAGTAGTTTCCTCTGACCGTTTAGTATTGTAGCATAACTCTTCTATTAGGCAAACAACGAAATATTTCCATTAATAGAATATTAACATTTCTTTATGACCGGTTTTCGTATATACTTAACACAGGTGATTTTATATGGCTTATAAAGCATTATATCGAACATATCGTCCTAGCACTTTTGAAGAAGTCGCTGGACAAGAACACATTGTTAAGACTTTAAAGAACGCTTTGGCGACCAGAAAGTTAGCCCACGCCTACCTGTTCGCAGGACCAAGAGGTACAGGTAAAACCACAATGGCCAAATTATTAGCGAAAGCGCTTAACTGTGATGAAGGCATTGGTTGTCAATGCAACGAATGCAAAAACTGTAAAGCAATTATTGATGGTACACATCCTGACGTCATCGAACTCGACGCTGCTAGCAATAACGGTGTTGACGAAATCAGAGAATTAATTGATAAGGTAAAATACGGCACAATTTTAGGTCGTTATAAAGTTTATATTATCGATGAAGTTCACATGCTTTCTACTGGTGCATTTAATGCCCTTCTTAAAACATTAGAAGAGCCACCAGAACATGTCATCTTCATTTTAGCAACCACTGAACCACATAAAATCCTGCCAACTATTCTTTCACGTTGCCAAAGATATGACTTCACCAAATTAAGTGATGAAGATATTAAAAATAGATTAAAGAGCGTTCTTGAAAAAGAAGGTATCGCCTATAACGAAGAAGCAATTAAGATTATCGTTTCTCTCGCGGATGGTGGCATGCGTGATGCTTTATCCATCTTGGATCAAGTATTAGCCTATTCCGGTAATAAATTAGAGGTACAAGACATCTTAGACATCTTCGCTTTAGAGTCAAAAGAAGAAAAGATTGGTTTACTCAATTCCATCATTAATAAAAATGTTTCTGACGTTTTAGCGAGAGTAAATCGTTATATATCTATGGGTACCGATATCAAGAGATTGACTGACGACCTATTATTAATATTAAAGGATATATTGATTTATCAATCTTCACGTAATGTTGATTGTTTAGAGATTCTTAATCAAGAGGAAGCAGCGTCTTTCTTCAAGTATCTAGATATCGATGAAACATTAAAGATGATTGATGTCATTATGGGCGCTCAAAAGGACTACAAAACTGTCAGTTCCATCATCCCACTATTTGAAGTCACAATTCTTAAACTTGTGGCCACGAAAAAGGATGGTAGTCCAAACGTCGCTGAACCAAAAGTTAGCGCACCTGTGAACGAAAAACCTGTGGTTCAAGAAGTTAAACCTGCTCCAAAAGCGGAACCAAAACCTGAACCAAAACCAGTGAAACAAGAAGAACTTATTTCCTTACTTGATCAACCTGAGCCAGAGCCAGAGCCAGCGAAGGAAATTGTCTTAAGTAAGAGTGTTGTCACCATTAAAAACACTAGAAAAGAAAATTCATTTGATATCAACGATGACTTGATGATTGATATCATGGTCATTTCCAAAAAAGATATCAAGAATTCTCTCATTGATAACTGGCCAAATATTAAGAAACTTATTGGTCATCCAGATCTAGGCAAAGCCGCGACTATGTTAGTGGATGGTCGTCCACTTGTGGCCTCACAAAAAATCCTAGTTGTGGAATATCAATTCCCAAATATCGCGGAGAAAGCTAATTTGGTTGAAAACCAAGAAGCCATTCAAAACGTTATTGAAACAGTATTCAATAGAAAAATGTTCGTCTACGCTGTCTCAAGAAAAGATTCAGTGAGATGGCAACAAAGCTACATGAATAGATTACAAATCGGTAAATTACCAAAGGCTGATACTGTCAACATTGAATTCGAAGGAGAATAGAACTTATGAACATGCAACAAATGATGATTCAAGCACAAAAGATGCAAAGAGAATTAAAGAAAGCTCAAGCTGAATTAGCAGAGAAAGAATTTAAAGTCTCTAAAGGTGGCGCTGTCACCGTTACTGTGCTTGGTAGTAAAGAAATCAAAGCCGTTGAAATCGATAAAGATGCTTTCGACGCTGATAACAAAGAAATGGTCGAAGAAATGATTGCGATGGCCATTAACGAAGCCAACGAAAAGATTGACGAAGAAGCTGAAGCTATCAACGAACGCATCACTGGTCAAAGAGGAGGATTCGGTTTCTAATGGAGAAGCTTAAAGCTCTTATCCGTTTAGAAGAATCTTTAGCCAAGTTACCAAGCGTTGGACGCCGTAGCGCGGAGCGTATGGCGTACGCAATGCTCAATATGGAAGACGATGACTTGAACGAGTTTTCTGACGCCATAAAAAACCTTAAACAATCAATACACGTCTGCCCTATCTGTGGCTTTTTAACCGAAGGTGAAAACTGCGTTATTTGTGACGATAAAGAACGTGACCAAGATACCTTAATGGTCGTTTCTTTTCCAAAAGACGTGATCGCCTTTGAAAACGCTGAATATTACCATGGCTTATACCATGTATTAAACGGTGTTATCTCACTAGGTAAAGGTGGCACTCTTGATGATTTAAACATCAATGCTTTAATGAAGAGACTGGATAACCATCACTTCAAAGAAGTCATTATTGCCACTAACCCCACAATTGAAGGTGAAACTACCGCTCTATATTTAGCGAAATTAATCGCTGATAAAGTTGACTCAGTCACTCGTTTAGCCTATGGCTTACAAATGGGTGGAAATTTAGATTACACAGACGCTTTAACATTATCAAAAGCCGTTGAGGGCAGAAGAAAACTATAAAAGAGGTACCAATATGTTTATTACTCTTGAAGGACCAGAAGGATCTGGCAAAACAACCGCTGTTAATTACGCTGTTAGCAAATTAGAGGAGATGGGTTACCAAATTGTTCGCACTCGTGAACCAGGTGGTACACCAATCGCGGAACAAATTCGTAATGTCATTCTCGATAAAGCTAATACAGCGATGGATGAAAGAACAGAAGCCCTTCTTTATGCTGCTTCAAGAAGACAACACCTCGTGGAAAAAGTCTGGCCTGCTTTAAAAGAAGGCAAGATTGTCATTTGTGATAGATACTTAGATTCCTCATTAGCCTATCAAGGTGGCGCAAGAGGATTAGGTGTCGAAAATATTTTAAACGTGAATAACTTCGCTACCGAAGGTACATTCCCAGATTTAACTCTTCTTTTTGATATCGATCCTAAGATTGGATTAGCAAGAATCGCCGCTAACGCAAACAGAGAAGTTAACCGTTTAGACTTAGAAAAATTAGACTTCCACAACAAAGTCAGAAATACATTTTTAGAATTAGCAAAACGCTACCCAGAACGTTTTGTGATTATTGACGCTAGTAAGAGCAGAGAAGAAGTGGCAGACGCTACTTTAAAAGCCATGCTCTCCAGAATATGCAAGTAGAGAAATATTTAAAAAACTATCAACCAGTAATTTATCAGACCTTTGTTAATTCTTTACAAAAAGGTCAACTTTCTCATGCTTATCTTCTTTCTGGAAGTAACGGCACTCCCTTATTAGATATCGCGAAGTTTTTTGCTAAATCTATCCTTTGTGATGACCCTTCTCCGTTAGCGTGTAATTCGTGCATCACATGCTTACGAGTGGATGATGATAACTACCCAGATTTTTTCATTTTTGATGGTAGTAAATCCACGATTAAAAAAGAAGCGGTCACCACGATTGAAAGTTCTTTTGAAAAGAAAGCTTTTGAAAATAAAGGCATAAGAATTTACATTCTTCATCTCATTGAAAACATGACCATTGAGGCGATTAATAGCATTCTTAAATTCTTAGAAGAACCAGGTCAACAAATCTACGCTTTCTTGACCACGAATAACGAAAACAGTATCTTGCCCACCATTATTTCTAGATGCCAAGTTTTAAGACTAAAACTCATCGATAAAAACGTCGTCATCAAAGATGCAATGGACTTTGGAGTGGAAAAGAAGGATGCTGAATTACTCTCTTATTTCTATAACGATGGAGAGCTCATTAAAGAAATCATCGATGATGAAGATAATAACGACGCTTTCTTTACTGCGAAGAAGTGTTTTGAAGAGGCATTACAAGTCATGGATGAAGGAGATAGGGACGCACTTATCTACTTTGTGCAAAGTAATGTCGCAAATCAAATCAAAACCAAAGAAGCGTGCCGATACTTTATCAACATGTTAGTAATGGCTTTTGAGGACATGATTGCCATTTCTAATGAAAAAGCCCCATTTTTAGAAAGTTATGCTACAATATTAGAACATCTTGCCAATCAACTTTCTCATATTAATGAAAGTTTGATTGAATTATTAAGGTGTGCCACTGCGATTAATACGAACGTGAATATCGTCTTATTAATAGACCACGTTTTTTATACGATTACCAAAGAGGATTAATATATGCCAAAAATTGATAATGAAAAACAAAATCAACAAATAGATCAAAAGCATGAATATAGCCATTTCGTTGGTGTAAAGTTTTTAAATACTCCAAGAGCCTATTTCTTTGGTTGCAACGACGCTAACTTTGCCTTAAACGATAAAGTTGTCGTTGAAACAGTCAGAGGTATGGAACTTGGCACCATCGCCATTGAACCTATTTCCATTGATAAATACGCTAATGGTTTATACCTAAAACCAATTGTTAGAAAAGCCACTGATGTGGATATCCGTTTAGCGGA
>CADCJP010000002.1 GCA_902801805.1 uncultured Erysipelotrichaceae bacterium
TTCCAAGAAATATTGGGAGCCATAACCGAGACCTGCTGCCACCACAGTGGTGATGAGTAACAGGACAAACATCATACCAAAGACTCTTGTTAAGAAAGCGCCTTTGGATTGTTTGTTAGAGAACTCGTAGACAACTTGGGAATTGTCGTTACTATAAGTAGCCATTTATTAAAGAATGTTTGTTAATAATGCTTCGTAAGAATCAATCTTTAAGGAAGCACCACCAACTAAGCCACCATCAACATCTGGGCAAGAAAGGTATGCTTTGATGTTTTCTGGTTTCACGGAACCACCGTATAAGACTCTGATTTCATCAGCAACATCACCGAATAATTCTCTTAAGACATCACGAATGAATTTGCAGACATCTTGTGCGATTTCTGTAGAAGCGTTTTTGCCAGTACCAATGGACCAAACTGGTTCATAAGCAACGACTAAATTTTTGACTTGTTCGGAGGTTAATTCTTTTAAACCAACACGAACTTGTTCACCGACAACGGCTTTTGTTTGGTTAGCTTCGAATTGTTCGAGAGTTTCACCAACGCAGTAAACTGGCACCATATCATTAGCGATTAAGGCTTTGATTTTGGCGTTACATTTTTCGTTTGTTTCGTTATCGTATGTTCTTCTTTCGCTATGACCGATTAAGACCCAGTCAATACCGAATTCTTTGAGCATTGGGATAGAAACTTCACCAGTAAATGCACCATGGTCGTTGAAGTGGACGTTTTGAGCGGCCACGATCATTTCTTTAGCAGCGTTTTCTTTAACCGCGGCTAAGGAAAGGTATGTTGGAGCAACACCTAAGTCGATGTTGTTAGCTTCAGCTTTCTTAGCTAAGTCACGGGAAGCGATAGCAAACTCTTTAGCTTCGCTAGCGAGTTTGTTCATCTTCCAGTTACCTAATAATAATTTTCTTCTCATAATTATCTAACCACGTCGATGCCTGGTAAGTGGCCATCGTTTTCAATCATTTCTAAGGAAGCACCGCCACCTGTGGAAACGTGAGAGAATTTGTCTTTATAGCCGAATTGTTTGACAGCAGCGGCGGAGTCACCACCACCACAGACTGTGAAGGCTTTGTCGTTTTTAGCGATAGCTTCACAAATGGCTAATGTACCTTTTTGGAATTCATCTTGTTCGAAGACACCACTTGGGCCGTTCCAGAAAATCATTCTGGCTTTGGCGATTTCGTTAGCGAAGAGTTCTCTGGTCTTTGGACCGATATCTAAGCCTTGGAAACCTTCTGGAATTTCACCAGATTGAACAGTTTCGACTGTTGTTCTTTCTGCTGGGTCGAAAGCATCACCGATGACGGAGTCAACTGGTAAGACGATTTTGCCGTTCGCTTTGACATAGCAGTTCTTGGCGTATTCTAATTGGTCTTCTTCCACTGGGGAATTACCGGTTGTATGACCTAAAGCTCTTAAGAATGTGAATGCCATAGCACCACCGATAAGGACTTTATCACACTTATTTAATAAGGATTCGATAACTTTAATCTTATCGGAAACTTTTAAGCCACCTAAGATAGCGACGTATGGACGGTCTTCGTCTTTAACATCAACACATCTTGTTAAGTTAGCGACTTCTTTTTCAACGAGGTAACCAACAGCGACTGGTTTGCCTTCGCCTTTTAAGATTTCTGGGATACCGTATGTGGAGGCGTGAGCTCTATGAGCGGAACCGAAGGCATCCATGACGAATGCATCACCTAAAGCAGCCCAAATCTTGGCTAATTCAGGATCGTTCTTTTCTTCACCCTTTTCATAACGGGTATTTTGCATTAATAACACTTCGCCATCTTTTAAAGCGTTGACAGCGTTTGTTAAGTTTTCACCACGTGTTTCAGGAACAAACACGACTGGTTGATTTAATAATTCGCCTAAACGTTTGGCAACTGGTTCTAAGTTACCATCTTTGATTTGTTTGGCAAATTTTTCTGGATCTTCTTGGGCTAATTTGTGTTTGACTTTGCCTAAATGGGACATTAAGACAACTCTAGCACCTTTAGCAATTAATTCCTTGATGGTTGGTAAGGCGGCAACGATTCTGTTGTCATCGCGGATTTCACCACTCTTGAGTGGGACGTTGAAGTCAACACGAACAATCACGCGTTTGCCTTGAAGATTGTTCATTTCTTTAACTGTTAACATAGTTAAATTCTCCTTTATTTCAATAATAACGGCACCCATAGTACACAGGTGCCGTATATTTTTCTATGGGTTAATTGAACTCTATTGAGTTAATTAGCACTTTTCCGCAAAGTATTTGATGGTGCGGACCATTTGTGATGTATAGGAGTTTTCGTTGTCATACCAAGAGACGACTTGGACTTCATATAAATCATCAGCGATTTTGCTAACCATTGTTTGTGTAGCATCGAATAAGGAACCGAATCTCATACCGATAACATCGGAGGAAACGATTTGATCTTCGTTGTAACCGAAGGATTGGTTAGCAGCAGCCTTCATAGCAGCATTGATGCCTTCAGCTGTGACATCTTTGCCTTTAACAACGGCTGTTAAGATTGTTGTGGAACCAGTAGCAACTGGGACACGTTGAGCGGAACCAATGAGTTTGCCATTGAGTTCTGGGATAACTAAGCCAATAGCTTTAGCAGCACCTGTGCTGTTTGGAACGATGTTCGCAGCACCGGCACGGGCTCTACGTAAGTCACCTTTTCTGTGTGGACCATCAAGAATCATTTGGTCACCTGTATAGGCGTGGATTGTGCTCATGATACCGGATTGGATTGGAGCATAATCATTTAAGGCTTTAGCCATTGGGGCTAAGCAGTTTGTTGTACAAGAAGCAGCGGAGATAACGTTGTCTTCTTTTGTTAAAGTCTTTTCGTTAACACCGAAGACGATGGTTGGTAAGTCTTTACCAGCTGGAGCGGAGATAACGACTTTACGAGCACCGGCTTCAACGTGAGCCATGGCTTTGTCTTTGGAGCAGTAGAAGCCTGTGCATTCGAGCACGACATCAACTTTTAATTCTTTCCAAGGTAAGTCTTGGGCTTTTGGACGGGCATAGATGGTAATTTCTTTGCCGTCGACTGTAATGGAACCTTCTTTGACGATGGTTTTGCCATCTTCAGCTAATTCTGGTTCTTTGCTGGAAACGGTGTGTAAGTTTTCACCGATACGACCAGCGTAACCGCCTTGAGCGGTATCATATTTTAATAAGTTCGCCAACATCTTTGGGGAAGTTAAGTCGTTAATAGCAACGATTTCGTAACCTTCTGCACCAAACATTTGTCTGAACGCTAAACGGCCAATACGACCGAATCCGTTAATTGCAACTCTGACATTTGACATGTAATTTATGCCTCCTTTATTTGTCACTGCGGTTATAGTTTACTTATATTTAATATAAGTTGCAAGAAAAAAGCACATAATCTTTTTACGTGCTTATATTTATAAAAGATATAAATAGAAGATTACATCTCCACTATTCCTTCAAATAGCGTTGATAAATTAATATCTAAGGCCTTAGCAATTCGATTTAAAACATTGACTGTCGGATTACGTGATCCTCTTTCTAAATCGCATAAATAATTACGATTGATTTCCGCTTCTAAAGCGAGGTCTTCCATTGACCAGTTTTTCTGTTGTCTTAAGTATCTTATGCGAGCGCCTAATTGTTTATTAATTGTCATTATTTAGCCTCTCATATAAAGCGTGAATGGAACGGAATAGATGGTTAACATTACTTTTAGTAATGGGTTTCTTGAATTTTTCAGAAAGAAGGTCCGCTAATTCTTGTAAAGAAGCGGCTTCATTAGCGAGTCTTAAACGGCATAATTCTCTTTCTTTTAAATTGGTAATGTTATCGATGCCTAGAGCTTGTTCAATATAAGATATTTCTTCTGCTTGCCTTGAACCGGTTTCAATCGTTCTTTTCATATTGGCGGTATCCATATTTGTTAAACGATTAGCGTTATTCATTAAGTCTCTATTAGCGCGTATATCTTCAAATTCTAAACACGAAGAAACCGCTCCTACCATGATAAGGAAGTTAGATATTTGGTCACTCTTTTTAAAGTAAATGACGTATTCATCACGACGATGAGTAATCTTTGGTTCAATATTACTATTCTTATATTTAGCAAACAATTTTGCTAACCATTTCGCGTAGTTTTCACTGTTTAAAGCAATTTCTAAATGGTAATTAGAAGTGATTGGTGAGTTAACACTACCAGCAGCTAAGAAGGCACCGATGAGATAACCAGAAATCGTATCGTCATTTTTTACGATATTCTTACTAATCTTTCCTTCTAGGAAAGAAATCTCTAAGTCATCCATGATCGCTTCACTAGCATCACTAATTTCAATCATGTATGATTTGCTCTTATCTAGATTTCTTTTTTCTTTGACAATTAACTCCGCATTAGCGTGATAGATTTCATTAATTGTTTCAAAGATAAAACGCCCAATCTTTGCGTTTTCAGTATTGAGCTGTAATAAAGTCTTTTTATGTCTAAAGACTAAAGAACCATTAATTCTAATATAGGCTGAAAGAAGGGCTCTTAAACGATCCCCTGACGTATAAACGTTAGAGGCTAACTCCTCTTTAACCTGACTAGTAAATGAGTTCTTATTGCGCATTTTATTTCTTTAAATATTCTAAGATAGCCTTACAAGCGGCTTTACCATCGACTTCAGACAAATAAATTTGTCTAATATCACGTGGAAGAATATCACCACCAGCGTAAAGACCTTCCACACTTGTTTGTTTGGTCTTTGGATCAACTGGAATGGTACCCCATTCATTAGTGACTCCTGGAATCTTGATATATGTGGAGTTTGGAATTTGACCAACAAGTGGGAAAACACCTTGTACTTCAAGAGTCTTTTCTTCGCCTGTTTCCACGTTCTTAATAACCGCTCCTGTGACTTTATCATCGCCTAAAATAGCAACTGGAACGTATGGAGTTAAGATAGTTGTATTTGGTAAGGCATTGAGTTCATCAACGAGATATTTATTACCTCTAAATTCATTTCTTCTATGGATTAAATAAACGTGATGGGCGAGGTCCGCCATATAGATAGCTTCTTTAAGTGCGGTATTACCACCACCAATCATTAAGACGTCTTGGCCTTTGAAGAAGTGTCCATCACAAACCGCACAGTATGTGACGCCATGACCGAATAATCTTTCTTCGTTAGGTAAGCCTAATTGTCTTTCTTTTGTGCCAGAAGCGATAATCACTGTTTTAGCCGCGTATTTACCTTGAGGAGTTTCTAGATAGAAAATACCATCTTCCTTAGTTAAGGAAGTGACTTCTTCAGGAATCATTTCCACTTCTGCTTTATTAAGCCAAGTAAAGAATTCCATGGCTAAATCTGGACCAGGGATTTTTGTAAAGCCTGGATAGTTATCAACTCGTGGTGCGATATTAATCTTGCCACCTGGAGTGCTATATTCAAAGACAGCGACTTCTAAGCCCGCTTCTTTAAGGATAATCGCGCTTCTAATGCCACATGGACCAGCACCGATAATTAATGTGTCATAAATTTTCATAAGAGAAGACCTCCTAACTCATTATATGAAGAAACTGCAAATTTAGCGTCTTTAACGCGCTTAATTTCTCTTGGACCCCATGTGACAAGCATCGCATCAAGGCCTGCGTTTTTCGCAGTTTCATAGTCAATATCGTTATCACCAATATAAAGGACTTCGCTTTTATCCGCAATTGCTAAACGTTCTAAAGCCTTAAAAATACCAGCGGGACTTGGTTTAGGCGCGTTAACGTCATCCGCGGAGATAACGACATCAAATAGATCTTCAATATGAGCAACTTCCAAAGAATATTTTGTTAAAGGCGCACCCTTATTAGTGACAACCCCTAATAAAATACCTGCTTCTTTTAATTTCTTTAATGTTTCAATTTCGCCATCAAATGCCTTCACATAAGGAAGGTAGAATTCTTTAGAGATAGCTTGGAAAGCTTTATATATTTCTTCAAATGGGTAACTAGGAAATTCGTCAGCGAGTGTTTTCTTGATTGGAGGGCCAGAGAAATAGATTAATTCCTCTCTAGTTCTAATCTTCGCAGGTCTATATTTCTTATAGAGGGCGAAAAAGGATTGGATGAGCATTTCATCGGTATCACAAAGAGTACCATCTAAATCAAAAAGAAGGACACGATACTTAGGCATGTTGCTTACCTCTAATCGCTTCAACGAAGATTGGAATACTAATAGCTAAGCAGAGTAAGACTGAAATACCAGTAACTAAAAGAATCGCACCAGTATTAAAGCCGTTATAGGCGACGATTGTTTCAAACTTATTGCTAGTCATTAAGTAAGCTGCAACTGCAATAATCGCACCACCAACAGCAAGAATCACTAACGAGGAGATAAGACCAAGTTTCTTATCATATGGTTTAACGTTAAATGTGCCGTTTTTCTTTTTGAGATAATTTCTAACAAAGTGATTGATTACAATCATTAGTGTACCAGCAATGACAAACGCCATTGACCAGAGCCATGACCAATAACCCTTAGTGCCCATTTGATAAGCACCATCTCTTAATGGTTCAAGAACAACTCTCGTCATGCCATACCAAATGATGTAACCGAAACCAACATCACCGAATTCAACATATTTTCTTAAGGCTTTGCCAAAGACATGAGCTAAGACGAAATAGCCTAATAAGTTAATGACACCTTCTATAAAGAAGAGTGGTAAATATATTTGTCCATCACCAGCGAAAGAACCGGATTGATCAAATTGACTGTTTCTCCAAATAATTTCTGGTAACCATTTCCAGTTTTCTGCGTTAACGGCTAAACCGTGTACTTCACAGTTAAAGAAGTTGCCCCATCTACCAATGGCTTGGGCAATTAAAATAGCCGGTAAAGCAATATCAAAGATGACCCAAAGGGATTTATCGCGGTTACGCCATAAATACCAAATGACACCGACGATAATACCAGCAGGAGCACCCGCTAAGATGGTTAAGCCACCTTTCCAAATGGCAAAGGCATCAGCGAAGTGACCGGCGAATTCATGCCAGTTACCAACAACATAACCAATACGTCCACCGATAATACCAGCAGGGAAAGCCACAAAGAATGTGGATTCAAGGATACCGTGTTTGCCGTATTCTTTATACATGTAGTGATCGCATAAGAAATAAACGAGAATAGCACCACTTAAAATACAGATCGCATAGAAAGCAATATTAGGACCGATTGGATAACCATCCTTATCTGTAGCGCCTGGAGCGACAAAGCCGTGTTGGAAGTTAATTCCACTTGGTATTGGATATGTCAAATAATGGGCAAAACCATTTGTCCAAATAAAGAAGAAGAAAACGGCAGCGGTAAAACCAATGATTTGGATTCTAAAGAGCCATTTATCTAACTTCTCAGGAAGATTATGTCCATAGTAATGGATAATAAAGAAATGAACCGCGGTTAATAAACAACCACTGAATAATAAACCACCTAAAATAAGTTGCACCACGTATTGAGCACTAGGAGTAACCTTAAGGATTTGGTAAAAGAATAAAGAGCTAGCAATAAAAGCAATCATTGCTGCACAGACAGTAATACCAACCTTAATGAAGTGTTTTTTATAATCCACTTCAATCATTGGGGTTTTAACTAAACTAATCGTGAAATAAAGACCAACCACTATTGCAGCGATAAATATGGCCGCAAAAATGGAAGCAAAAACAATACCTAATACCATAATCTATTCGTAATGCTCCTTTTTTAACACTTTCTTTAAATAGGAACCGGTATAGGAAGCAGGATTATTTGCTACTTCTTCTGGTGTACCTGTGGCAATAATCTTGCCACCAGCGTCACCACCATCTGGTCCTAAATCAATAATATAATCAGCTACCTTGATAACATCAAGATTGTGTTCAATAACTAAAACAGTATCGCCATGATCCACGATACGCTGCAAGACTTTAATCAATCTCTTCACATCATCAGTGTGTAAACCAGTAGTTGGTTCATCAAGAATATATAATGTCTTACCTGTTGGACGTTTTTGTAATTCGCTAGCGAGTTTCACACGTTGGGCTTCACCACCACTTAATGTAGTAGCAGGTTGACCTAATTTAATATAGCCTAAACCGACATCGAATAATGTTTGAATACGTTTAGCTAAGGATGGTCTATTAGCGAAGAAATGTAAGGCATCTTCGACAGTCATTTCTAAAACATCGTAAATACTCTTACCTTTATAGGTGACTTGTAATGTTTCTTCGTTATAGCGTTTACCGTTACAAGCATCGCACTTAACGTAGACATCTGGTAAAAAGTTCATTGGAATACGGGTGGCAGGGTTACTTCTTGGAGTTCTACCAATTGGTTCTTGGGTAATATCAATGACCTTATCAATATTATCAAAACCCGTAATGGATTTAACTTCACCCGCAAAAGCAGGTTCACCTGAGAAGTGTTCTGTTAAATGATTAAATAGTGTTTGATTAATCAAAGTGGACTTACCACTACCAGAAACACCGGTGACAGCAACAAATTTACCTAAAGGTATATCAACATTGACTTTCTTTAGGTTATTACAGCATGCACCTCTAATTTTGATAAATAGGCCATTGCCTTCTCTTCTTTTCTTAGGGATAGAAATATATTCTCTTTCGGAAAGATAAGCACCTGTAATACTTCTTTCATTTTTAGCGATTTCTTCTGGTGTACCTGCGGCAACTACTTCACCACCATGTATACCAGCACCTGGACCGATATCAACGACATAGTCTGCGCTTCTAATCATTTCTTCATCATGTTCCACAACGATTAAGGTATTACCAATATCTCTCATCTCTTTCATAGTTTTGATGAGTTTTTCACTGTCTCTAGAATGTAAACCAATTGATGGTTCATCCATGACATATAAAACACCGGTTAATTTACTACCGATTTGTGTGGCTAATCTAATACGTTGAGATTCACCACCACTTAAAGTCATCGCAAGTCTTGTTAGTGTTAAATACTCCAAGCCAACATCACATAAGAATGATGTACGGTTAACCACTTCTTTTAAGACTAAGTCCGCGATCTTGTTTTCGGATTCACTGAGCTTATTAGGCAATTTAACACACCATTCTCTTAAGTCTTTAAGCTGTAAAGCGGAGACATCATAAATATTCTTTTTATCAATCTTCACACTTAAAGCGGCTTCGTTTAATCGTTTACCATGACATGTGGTGCATTCATGATCGCTCATAAATGTTTCGTAGTAGTCTCTCATCCAGTCAGAGGTGGTTTCGTTATATAATCTTTCGATTTTAGCTTTGACACCTTCAATAATTTGATTTCTATGCATGGTGTTACCACTGCTACTCTTAAGAGTGTATTGATGAGCAACTGGAGAACCATATAAAACGATTCTTTGTTGTTCCATTGTTAAATCATTCCATGGTTTATCCATTGGAACATTATATAAATTACAAAGTAAAACAAATTCAGTCCATTCAAGGTTTTGACTACCAACGATATGGGCTAAGTATTTAACACAACCTTCGTTAATGCTTAATTGCCTAAACCGCGACAGTCTGGACAGAAGCCTAAAGGTGAGTTAAAGGAGAATAAACGTGGTTCCACTCTTGGAACGGAGAAACCACATTTAGGACATGTATGTTTATCGGATAATAATCTTTCTTCATCTCCGTTTAAGATAATGAGTAAACCCTTAGAGAAATTAAGACATGTTTCAATTGATTCAAAGACACGACTTCTGACATCAGGTTTAATAATTAAACGGTCAACAACGATATCAATGCTATGTTTTTTGTTCTTTTCTAAAGCTGGCACTTCTTCTAGTGTCATGATGGTGTTATCCACTCGTACACGGTTAAAGCCATCTTTTCTAATCTTATCTAAGACATCTTTTTGGGTGCCTTTTTCTGCGTGAACAATTGGAGATAATAATTGTATTTTGCTTCCCTCAGGATAAGCCATTACAACATCAGTCATCATGGTCACAGAGAAGGAAATAATTGGTTCGTTATGATTTGGACAATATGGAATACCAATACGACCAAATAGAAGTCTTAAGTAGTCATAGATTTCAGTAACAGTACCCACTGTACTTCTTGGGTTATGAGAAACAGACTTTTGGTCAATCGCGATACTTGGTGATAAACCTTCAATCGCATCAACATCTGGCTTATCAAAGTTACCAAGGAACTGTCTAGCATAGCTAGATAATGATTCCATGTATCTTCTTTGACCTTCCGCGAAAATTGTATCGAACGCTAAAGTGGATTTACCAGAACCTGATAAACCAGAAAAAACCACTAATGAATCTTTAGGTATCGAAACATCAATGTTTTTGAGATTGTTCTCTCTAGCGCCTTTAACAATAATTTTCTTTTCCATATTTGTAGTCTTCGATATTTTATCAAATATTCGAAAATATAACTATATAAATACATTTTAAGAACAAAAATCCCACATCCGTTAAGACGTGGGAATTATTTATTTTAATAATGAGAACTATCTCTCTAACTTAATGTAACTTTCCCAATCACTTGGTAAGGCGAGTTTAACTTCTGTTTTATAATCGACTGTACCATCGGTTAACCAAGTGTTCTTTGAAGTGGAAACAGTATCGCTATAGATGCTAGTAAAGAGATAATCTTCAAATTTATGAGTGACTTTACCACTGACAGCGGTTTCAGCATATTCATATGGCGTGCCTGGTTTGAGGTCAGTAGTAAATTCAATAATTAATTCTCCTTCTTTAGAAGAATAGTATTTTCTTGTATCCCATGGATCATCCACGGCATCGTAGATATTTGCTTTAGCGTAGTTTTGATAAATGCTAATAATTCGATCAGCGGTGAATTCATTAAAAGCGGTTTCATAATCAGCGTTATCTTTAGAAGTAGAGACCGCTTTGACATAGTCATTTTTCGCTTCATCAAAATATTTAACGTATTTTACTTCCCCATGTGTGGTGCCTTTAATGACATACATTTCAACATCATGTTTTTGACCAGATTGAGTGCCTTTAAGCATGACGTAATAGCCATTTGTAGAGAGTTGGTATTTATACGCTAAGTCAACCTCAAATCTATTTTTGCCTTGACCACTTTGACCCTTGTTGATTAAATCAAAACTTAGATTATTTGGTGTCTCTTTCTTTCTAATCGCATCCACTATTTCTTTGGCTTTATTTCCATCAATTTCTTTCGTGTTATTACACGCTGTTAGCGCAAAGAATGGAATAAGGAGCAAAAGTCTTTTGTTTTTCATGGTGATACCTCAATAAAAACAAGATACATTTTCTTAGGAAGGACCTCAATAAAAAAGTGGAAGAGAATGTCTCTTTTCCACTTATTTAAGTTTGAATTACAAATTAGTCTAATAAATTGTTATCAATGATGACTTTGCCATACGCCATGCCAAGTCTGAAGCAGTCCTTGGTATTATAATGAACGCCTTGAGTAGAACCGTTACCAGAAACTTTTAATAAGTTAGCGTCAACGTGTTCTTCGTTAGCATATGTATCAACAATGTATCTCTTATCTTCAGCATTAGCTTCAGCTAGTTTGATTTCATTTAATGCTTTAGCATCGGCAGCGCCTGCTAACATGGTGCCACCTTCAAATGTCATACCATCGATAAAGGCAATTTGTTTGCCTTCAGCATCATCTTTAGCGGAGTATTCCGCGAATGTGGTTCTGAATTCACCAATGAGGTCTTTTAAACGACGAGCATAAGCATCACGTTTGGCTTTTTCACCACCATCGGATTCACCTTGATGCCATAACCAACCTTTGATAATTGGTTTCTTACCAGTTGCTTCTTCAATTAAGTTGAGATTGTTTTGTAAGAATGGTTTTAAGAAATCAGAGAAGAGGTTATGTTCAACTGGTGTACCATCTTCTTTTTTGACTTCCCAGTTCTTACCTTCAGCGGAACTGCCGGATTGAGCAAAGCCACTACCAGAAGAAGCCATCTTTACAAAGTAAATTGGTTGTTCAGCGGTCGCTTTATCTTTTAAAGCATAAGCACAGCCAAGTTCAGGACCCATCATCGCATCAGAATGACCCATACCAATTTTTGTTGGCAAGAATTTACCTTTAATCTTATCTTCAGTATTGGAAGCGTGTGGTTGTTGATTGGCTTGTTTTTGACCACCTGTATTATAATCAGTGCGGCTTAATTCACCATAACCATTGCCATAGTAACTAGTTTGGATGGAAGCAATACCATCAATGCAGCATTGGCCATCTTCGATGCCTAAGTCTTCAAAGGCTTTGGTTAAGTAAGATGTATCAGTAGCGTTTTTACCAAAGTTAGTGTTACCTTCCATGTTGGATTGACCACTCATCACAAAGACGATTGGACGATCTTCTTTTTCTGGTTCTTTGCTTGATTCTCCATTGCCTCTATTACAGCCTGTGACTGTCATAGCTAAAAAGCCGACGCTTAATAAAAGTAAATTTTTTAATTTTTTCATAGAATACTCCTACAAAATTTATGAACGTTTATATTATTTTAGCACTTATCTTTGATAAGACAAATGATTTAGATTTCGTTTAAGTTTAGAAATAAAAACTCCTTAATAATAAGGAGTAATGTACATGGTCGGAACGATCAGATTTGAACTGACGACCCCTTCCACCCCAAGGAAGTGCGCTACCAAGCTGCGCTACGTCCCGATGACGTATTGTCATTATAACTTAATAATGGGCAATAATCTTTTCTATTTCATGATCTTTAATGAAGTCAATTCTATCATAGAAAGCTTCTTCGTCTTGATCAGGCAATTCAAAGGCATCAATTAATCTTAATAAAGCATCTTCAGGGATAGGGAATTCTCTTTCTCTATTTTGTTTTAAAACAAGGTCTTTACTAATTTGGAAACAGACTAAGTCTATTTCATCATAGAGGTCTTTATATTGTTTGATATTGTCATAGCGGTATTCTTTCTTCGCATTAGTGGCGTCTAAAATAACAATGCCGTTTTTATCTTCGCTATAACTTTTAGCGAGGCTATAGAAAAGTTTCCAGACGAGTTCGTCTTGGCTTAAATCTTGTTGATGACCAGTAATCTCCTTACGGAGTTGGTCACTACTAATGATATAAACGTGCTTTTCTTTATCTTTCATTAAAGCGTTGGAGAAATATGATTTACCACTACCAGGAACGCCTGAAAGAACAATTAATCGATTCATAATTTTTGGGCAAAGAAAAAGTGAATTATCAAATCCACTTTTCGGTATTTTAAGTTTTATTTTGCTAAACGCTTTTCAACTTCAGCGTTTACATCGCCATCTTGTAAAGCAATTTCAAGTAAAGCGATAACGTCTTCTTCAGCGAGAAGACCACTCTTGACGACTTTGCGTGTGGCTTTCTTTAAGTCTTTCTTAACGACTTTTAATAATGCTTCGTTTTCTTTTCTGACAGCAATTTTTCTTTTGACACTAGAAAGAAGAGCATCTGGGACGTATTGGGAAATGATTTTCTTTCCTTCACGCCATTGACGATAGCAATATGTATGACCGCTAATTTGTTTCACGGAAATATAACCGCATGGTAAGTTAGCGATGTTCTTTTGCACTTGCGCATATTCATCAATAATTTGCACAAGAGCTTCCACTTCTCTAAGATCTTTTTTCATAATACGATTATCCTTAACCTACTGCAAACATTATATATAAAACGTTATTTTGTTGCAATATTTTTATTTTAAGGGTCAAAAAAATGAAAAAGGTGATACAAAGTATCACCTATTTTATTTATCTTTTAGTGGGATAGCTACTATTCTTTAGTAACTTCTTTGACCACTGAAGCAATTGAGGCAACCTTGTCTAAATTGCTTGGTAAGAAGATCTTTGTGGCTTTGCCATCAGCGATTTTGCCTAAGGATTCGTAGTATCTTAATGTTACGACTGCATCGATAGGTTTTGAAGCATTGAGCATCTTGAGACCTTCAGCTTCCGCTTCTCTAACGGCACGGATACCATCAGCTTCCGCTTTCTTGACTTGTCTTAAGGATTCAGCTTCACCTTCAGCGCGTAAGATAGCCATTTGTTTTTCCGCTTCAGCGTTAAGAATAGCAGATTGTTTTTGACCTTCAGCCACAAGAATGGCGGATTGTTTTTGACCTTCAGCGAGAAGAACTTTTTCTCTCTTTTCACGTTCCGCTCTCATTTGTTTTTCCATGGCTTCACGGATATCTTTTGGAGGAAGAATGTTCTTCACTTCAACACGGTTAACTTTAATACCCCATGGGTCTGTCGCTTCGTCTAAGATCTTTCTCATCTTTTCATTAATGAGTTCTCTAGAAGTTAAGCATTCATCGAGTAAGAGTTCACCGATAATGTTTCTTAATGTGGTCGCACTTAAGTAGTTAATCGCGGCCATTGGGTTTTCCACGCCATATGCGTATAACTTCGCATCTGTCACGACATAGAAGACGACGGTATCAATTTGCATAGTAACGTTATCTTTGGTAATAACGGATTGTGGTTCGAAGTCTTTCACTTGTTCCTTCATGGAAACTCTCACCGCCACTCTATCGAAGAATGGGAGTAACATATGCATACCAACACCCCATGTTGTGCGGTAAGCACCAAGTCTTTCAACGATGACTTTTTCTGTTTGTTTAACGATTTTAATATTAGCGATAACGATACAAATTAAGATGAATAACACTACCGCTAAGATAATAAGTAACGCGATGATTCCATCTGGCATATTATTTTTCCTCTACTTTCTTGACTAATAATTTGTTACCTTGAATGGCAACAACTTCAACAACGCTTTTCACAGCAATTGTTTCTTTACCGTTTGTACTAATGGCAGTCCATGAGACGTCATTAATTCTGCAAACGCCTGGTTCAAAAGGTTTGATTTCTTCTTCGAGTAAACCTCTTTTACCGACCAAACTATCGACATTGGAGCTGATAGTGTTTCTTTTTAGTACGCGCTTTGTTAGCGGTCTTAACGCTAGAAGTGTGATACCGCTCACAACAACGAATACGATGACTTGGACCCACCATGGAATCATTACACCATCGATAAATGATAGTAATGAGAGAATGAGTGAGACTAATGCACCAGCAGCAAACCAAATAGAGACTAATGCTGGACCCATGCATTCAACAATGACCATGACAATCATTAATGCGAGCCAGATAATCCACATATAATTTTCTAGTGGCATAACTATTATTGTCCTCCTGTCTTTATGGTTAGGACATTTTCCACACTGTCCCAAGTGGTTTCAAATTGGACTGGCTTATTGGATAATTGCAATCTTAAGGCCTCAGCGATTTGCTTGAGTAATTGCACTGATGAAATACGGGCAAAGCTCTTATGGAATTCAATCTTGAGTAAGCAGCATTCATCTAAAGCGCCAGATTCTACGACTTCTTTGGTAAGTGGCTGAATTACAACATTATTCTTATCATCCATACCAACTTGCACTTTATAAGCGGTATCTAGAGGATACATCGCTGTCGTATTTAAAGTGATGTTATTTGCGTACAAGGACGCAACACCATTACGGTCTTTAACATTAAACCATTTAATCATAAAGAACCTCCTTCAACAATAATATACATAGAAATACATAAATATTCAATAAACAATTTAAAAAAGTATACATAGATATTCATAAACAACAAAAAAGTGGCGCCTAAGCACCACTTTTATTGATTTTTCTAAGTATTAGAGACCGAATTTTTTGATTCTTTCTAATCTGGCTTTCGCGTAGTTTTCACTCTTGGTTAAGAGTTCTTCAGCGTTTGCTGGGTTGACGCGTGGAAGTTGAGAGAATCTTGTTTCTGTCATGACGAAGTCTCTGAACTTGCTGAAGTCTGGATCCTTCATATCAAGTGTTAAGGCTGGTTTACCTTCAGCTTCATTACGTGGATCGTAACGGAAGATTGGGAAGTAACCGCATTCAACAGCGAGTCTTTCTTGTCTCATGGAGTTAGCAAGACCGCCTTTGATACCATGGTTAGCACATGGAGCATAGCAGATGACTAATGATGGACCATCATAGCTTTCAGCTTCTTTTAAGGCCTTAATCGCGGCGATTGGGTTGGCGCCTAAGCTGATTTGCGCAACGTAGACGTTACCATAGCTCATGGCGATGAGGGCTAAGTTCTTCTTCGCTGTTGTTTTACCAGAAGCGGTAAATTTAGCGATAGAACCAGTTTGAGAAGATTTGGAGGATTGACCACCGGTATTGGAGTAGACTTCTGTATCTAAGACTAAGATATTGACGTCTTCTTCGTTAGCGATAACGTGATCTAAACCACCGTAACCGATATCGTATGACCAACCGTCTCCGCCGACGATCCAAACGGATTTATCGGCTAAGTCTCTTTCATAGGCTAAGACTTCTTTGACACCTTCGTCCTTGCTGGCTTTGACTAAAGCAGCGAGTTCAGGAGCGATTGTGCGCATTGCTTGTCTATTCTTGATGTTAGCAAAGTATTCATCAATCTTAGCGGCTAATTCTGGTTCAACACCTCTTTCTTTAGCAGCGCTTAAGATTTCAATAATGGCTTTAATTTTGGCGTTTGTGGCCACTCTCATACCATAACCGAATTCAGCGTTATCTTCGAATAAGGAGTTAGCCCAGGCAATACCTTGACCTTCTTTATCGGTGCAGAATGGGGTTAATGGAGTAGAACCACTATAGATGGAAGAACAACCTGTTGCGTTAGCAACGAGCATATCTTTACCAAATAATTGGGAAACTAATCTGTAGTATGGTGTTTCACCACAGCCAGCGCAAGCGCCAGAGATTTCCATATATGGCATTAAGAAGCCAACACCTTTAACACTGTTTTGTAAGGCAGCTGGTAATCTATCAGCCTTGTATGTGACGTGCTTATACAAGTAAGCAGCGGCATCTTCTTGCGCAAATTGTGATTTAGCTTCGACCATTTCAAGAGCGTTCTTGCCAGTCTTGTTGGCCATACATTCACTCACACAGAGACCACAACCAACGCAGTTACGTGGGGAGACTTGGATACGGTATTTGAGACCTTGTAAGCCTGGGCCCATCGCGTTGATGGCTTCTTTAGCGAGTTCTGGAGCGGCTTCGTATTCTTTTTCATCCATTAAGATTGGACGGATTGTCGCGTGTGGACAGACGAAGGCGCATTGGTTACATTGGATACATGCTTCTGGGTGCCATAATGGAACTCTATCAGCAATGGAACGTCTTTCTTGGAATGTGATGTTGTTTCTCATTGTGCCATCTAATAATTCATATTCCATGAATTTAGAGACTGGGAGATCATCACCACCGAGGTTACCAATCACGGAGACGTAATTATCGAAGTAATCGTCACCAGTTAATTGTCTTTCGGTCTTTGGTTCTAAGTTCTTCCAAGCGGCATCAACTTTAACTTCTCTTAAACCTTCGGTACCAGCATCAATGGCTTTCCAGTTCATTTCGACGACGTCTTGGCCTTTCTTGGCATAGGACTTTTCGGCGAATTTCTTCATCCAGTGATTGGCATCATCATATGGCATGATGTCTTGGTTTAAATAGAAGAAGGAAGCTTGGAGAATGGTATTGGTATGTCTACCCATACCGATTTCACCAGCAATCTTATTGGCGTCGATAACATAGAATTTCGCGCCTTTTGTGGCTAATTGATATTTGACACGGTTTGGCATCATCTTGACTAAGGTTTCGTCATCCATGTCGGTATTAAGTAAGAAGGTACCGCCTTGTTTTAAGTTCTTTAACATATCAAATTTGAAGAGATATGTGTCTAAGGAACAGGAAATGAAGTCGGCGTTTTGGACGTAATATGTGCTATGGATTGGGGATTTACCGAATCTTAAGTGAGAACGGGTAACACCACCAGCTTTACGGCTATCATAAGCGAAGTAAGCTTGGGCATATTGACCTGTGGCATCACCGATAATCTTAATGGAAGATTTGTTAGCGGAAACTGTACCATCAGAGCCTAAACCATAGAATAAGCAGGATGTGTAGTCACCTTTAACGTGGTAATCATTGTCCACTGGAATGCTTAAGTGTGTGACGTCATCGTTGATGCCAACAGTGAAGCCGTTCCAACGATTGTCAGCATTTAAGAAGTCGAAGACAGCTTTCATATCTTTTGGTTGTGTATCTTTTGAAGATAAACCATAACGGCCACCTAAAACTTCAACGTTATCTAAGCCAGCAGCGTTGAACACGGAGACGACGTCTTCATATAATGGTTCACCAGCGGAGCCAGCTTCTTTTGTTCTATCTAAGACTGCGACGTGTTTAGCACTCTTTGGTAAGACGGCTAATAAGTGTTTCGCAGAGAATGGGCGATAGAGATGGACTTTGATAAGACCAAGTTTTTCGCCTTTTTTATTTAAGTCATCAATAACTTCGGTGATGGTTTCTGTAACAGAACCCATAGCGATGATGACTCTATCAGCGTTCTTATCACCATAGTATGTGAATGGAGCGTATGGACGACCGGTAAGTCTTGTTGCTTCTTTGAAGTATTTTTCCGCAACTTCGATAACTTCGTCGATTTTCTTGTTTTGTGCTTCTCTACCTTGGAAGTAGATATCATCGTTTTCCGCACCACCACGTGTGACTGGGTGAGTGTGTGGGTTTAAAGCTCTCGCTCTGAACTTTTCAACCTTATCCATTGGAAGCAATTTCTTCCATTCGTTGTCATCGATGAATTCGACGTTTTGAATTTCGTGAGAAGTTCTGAAACCATCGAAGAAGTGACAGACCGGATATTCAGCATCGATAGCGGTTAAGTGAGCAACGTTTGTTAAATCAGCGATTTCTTGAACGCTGTGGGAACAAATCATTGCGATACCTGTTTGACGAATTGCGTAGATATCTTGGTGGTCACCGAAGATGGATAAGCTACGTGTCGCTAAGCTACGAGCGGAAACGTGTAAGACGGCTGGTAATAATTCACCAACCCATTTGTAGATGTTTGGAATCATCAATAATAAGCCTTGGGAAGCAGTATATGTAGCTGCTAAACCGCCAGCTTGTAAGACACCGTGAACTGTACCAGAAGCACCAGCTTCGGATTGCATTTCACTCACTTTGACGACTGAGCCAAAGAAGTTCTTACGATTTTGGGAAGCATAGACATCAATATTCTCCGCCATTGGTGAGGATGGAGTAATTGGGTAGATGCCTGCGACTTCAATATAGTTGTAAGAGCCTAATGCCGCTGCGGTGTTACCATCGACAGAGAGCATAGTCTTTTTAATTTCGGACATGAAAAATCCCTCCTAAAATACCGATAATATTATACGAGCATGTATGCGCGTTTACAAGCACACATTTAAAGGATTAAATAGCATAATAAAAGCTCCTCCTCAAAGTGAGAAAGAGCTTATTTTTGTTTCAATCAGTTATTTTTTCTTTTTAAGTTCCGCTAATTCGTCATTAACGAGGCGTTTTAAGATTCTTAAATCTTTTTCATTAAGAACGAGGTTACGGTCCACCATGCCGGCAAAAGTCATCTTTTTATAGACGAAATCACTAACGGATTCATATTCATTGATGTCTTTCTTCTTTGCCATCACTTTTGGAGCGTTAGAGGCTTTCTTTTCCTCTTCTTCTTGAATATATTCTTTAATTTGAGGAATAAGAACTAATAAATCATAAGATGGGTCCATATTGAGTAATGGATCAAAATAAGATAAGGCTTCCGCGATTACTTCCGGATACACGCCTACGATACGTGATAGACGCTCGCATGTCATGTATTTGACTTTGTTTTTAGTCATCGCATTTAAATACTTTTTTAAAACAGTGATACTTGGTCCCTTCATATGCATATACCTCTTCAAATATTGTAAAACAATCGAGATCCATTCTCAACAATATGAAAAAAGGCCCTTAAGGCCTTCTTTACTAAATTTGTTGGAAATATGTTTTACCGTTTCTTTCGAATTGATAACGGCCATCTTCTAAGGTGATTCTGATTTCACTATCAACTCTATTTCCACTTTCGTCTTCTTCATAGCAGGCGACGACGATATGGTCTTTCTTATAGCTTGTGACCGCACAGATGATTTCGTGGTTATGACCATAGTCATATTCAAGCATTCTAGCGTCACCCATGATTTCAATGATATCGCCTGTACTTGAAGCGTATTGACCAATGAATGGCATATTAGACCAGATACCATAGATCTTACCAATTGAGCCACTACCGAAGTTGATAACAACTTCTTCTTCATAATCACCAGTATCTGGATTATTGGAGAACTTACCAGTGAAGTGAACTCTTGCTTCTAAAACGGAATGGTCTTCAAATTGAGCGTAAGCTTTATAGACGGTAAATGTCATTTCGTAGTAACGCATTAAACCGTTTTCATCGTAGACATATTCACCGTGTGAATTAACATATGGGAATTTATAAACTTCACGACTGGCTTCAGTGAAGTGGAACCAACCTGTACGAGCAATCTTACCCATTTCCACGCGTTGTAAGTAGAAACGATGGTTTTCTTCATCATCCATTCTATTCGCGCCGAACTTATCGGTAATTTGCCAATAAGACATGTAGTTTTCACCAAACTTACCTTGTAAGGTTTTCATATAACGATGACCGAACGAACCTTTAGCAATCATGTTTTTAATGATTGGTTCATCGTTATAAACCTTTTCGTTACCGTTTTCATCAAAGTAAGAAGAGATAACGGCGTAACCGATGATATTATCACTAACGAAACGTTTGGTTAATTTTTCACCGATTTGATAAACGATTGATTCATAATCACCGATGTTATTGTAATAAATCTTACAAATGGCTTCGGTATTTGGATCGTATTTTTTATATCTGGCAAGTTTATTGCCATTACCATCAGTAGCGTACAATGCACCTTGATATTTGTCATAGACAAAGGTGTCTAAACCACTGGTGATGATAATTTCATCTTTTGTTTCATCAATTTCGTAGGCTCTATCACTATTGAGATAAGTACCTAAGTTACCTTCAGTAATTGTGTATTTGAGCTTATTCATATCGCTTTCAAGATACCAATCACCGATATAGCCTTTATCACTAGAAACATGTCTACCTTTACCTAAGTAGAGGTCAGTTTCTTTATAGAAATAATCAAGGGATGAAACTTTGTTCTTTAAGCTTTCATCAGTATAAAGACCACCATAGGTGAGGTCGAAATAATCGAGTGCCTTTTTACTAACGTAACCATCTCTAGCAACGTATCTCGTACCATCGACTGTATAGAAGGCATCTCTATCACTCACTAAGAAGCATTTCTTATCAGGTTCACCGTCTAAGCCAGAGACCACCATTTCTCTTGTTTCTGGGATATAGGTGATAGCTTGACCATAATGGCCATTAGTAATTAAGACGTGACCGTTAACTACGTCATATGTGTAATCGCCATCCATGATGATGTCGTCGAGTTTAGATTCAATTGTGTTACCAATAGTGAAGGCGTGAACGATTGGACTACCAACACGGTTATCATCGATTTGATAAGCGTAATCGCCTCTTAAGTTAATGTCCTCTAATGGTTTAACTTCGACGTTATAAATGGATTTGATTTTCTTGTTTGTTTGTAAATAAACAGCGATTGGATAGGTATCGACTTTAGTCGCATCATAACGCATATCATCAATACCGATTTCGGTTGGTAAGGCTCTCACAGCTTTACCATCTTCCATAATCTTAAAGACTTCAACGTCACTTGGAAGAATTGGTTCATTTAAGTAATAGGTGCTCTTTTTAGAGACCACTCTGATTTCTCTAATGACATCTTTATTAACGATGACGTTATAACTCACTAAAGCGTTATCATCACTCTTTAAGTGACAGTTAATTGTGTAGTTACCAACGACACCTTCTTTGAATTCAGAGGAATCAACTTCCACTAATGAACCATCGATATCAACAGCTTTACCATCTTCGTTTTTTCTAGTGATGTTACCACCGAAGATGAATGAAGCATTACTTTCAAATTCTCTTAAGACTTGGTTTTGGTTGTCTAAGACCATTGCTCTTTCAACAACTTGTTTGAGGCCAGCGCCTTGGTTTTTATTGTTTTTACCAATGAGCACTAATGAAGTTGTTACACCACCGATGAGGAGAACACAAACGGCAGCACTTAAAGCAGGAGCTAAGACATTAATAAAGGGAGTCTTGTTTTTAGGGGAATTATGTTTGATAAAAGAAGGATCGACAATAAGATCATCGAACATTTTGTTGGCTTTGTTTCTAATTCGATTCTTAAACAACATATCTTAGCTCCTTTTTAAGCTTCGCTTTGGCTTGTTTGTAAATAAGCCTAGCGCTTGAAGAGGGGATTCCCGTCTCTCTTGTAATTTCATCCCATGTCATTTCGAAGATGACTTTGTAATAGACCACTATTACTTCTTTGTTGGATAGTATCGGCTCCAAGATATTTAAGACATCGTTATTTTTATCATGTTCGCCATACATCTCATCGATAAGGTCCGATTTGATGACCCGGCTATCTTGCTTGATAAAGTTGATAGCCTCGTTTTTGGCGATTGTGCAGATGAATTGTTTTAAATTCTTGGCTTCCTTCACACTTTCTTTGTTCTGAAGTAACTTCAAAAAGGTATTGGATAAGATATCGTTACAATCGTCCTGATTGCTGACATAAGTAGCAATTACGAAGTAAGCTAGATTACGATACTCCTCGTATACCTGTGTGGTCGCGTCTTCATCACCGTGAAGAAATTGGATGAAAGTTTTTTGAGAGATCATTTTGTTAATCCCGTTAATTAAACAATTAACTCCTCTAAATCTGCTAAAAATATTTTAAAAAATATCGATAAATAAATTTTCACATATAAAAACCCTCATTTCAATTGAGGGTTTATTTATTTATTTTTATTAGGCAACTTTTAGTTGGTCGTAAAGGGTGTTATTAACTTCAATTTGCATGATGGCATCGAACTTTTCTACGCTTGCTTTGAAGTTATATTTTCCTTCGCGTTTAAATGACAAATTATAATTAAATGTTCCGTTTTTTTGGTCGCTTGTAAATGTTGTTACAAAATCTTCAGAAACTTCAAAAGTGATGCAATCATCTTTTTGTTTGGTGTTTGTGGAGTAGTCACCTTGATAGGCTAACGCCACAGTGATTTTGAATGTATTTGTGGTATTAAGCACGAGGACATCCACACCGCTACTATCTTTGTATCTATTAGCGACTGATTGATCTTCTACACAAATGACTGTTGGAGCAAAGGAAACACCAATGAGCTTATAGCCATTGGATTCCCAATCTAAGTGGTTAGCTTCCGCACTATTTCTAACGAAACGTCCAACACGAGAAACTGAACGGCGATTGCCTTTAGCGACATACGGCATTTCTTCAATGATTAATCGATCATTTTGTAAATCAAAATCGTAATCAAAATTGCCGTTATCTTTTAATTCTAATAACTTATTGTTATTACGAACGTTATAGATAGCGATAGAAAGATATGTTTCTTTACTTTCGGTAACAGTCACTGTTCCGATGCAAATATCTTGGTTTCCATCGAAGTTAACATCGGCGAGATAAAGGGAAGAAACATTGACTTCTTTATTAGCAATTGTGGCTTTATATAAGTCTTCTTCATCCGCTTTAGTAAATGTGACGCCTTCAACGTCAAAACTCTCAGGATCAGTAAAATTGTTATAAGTAAATGAGGAGCCTGGATTTAATAGATAATCAAAGATTAATCTACCTGAAGCAATATTTTCAGTTTGTGGGTTTGTTTGACTAGAACTAGTCGGTCTAAATGAGGTAGGAGCATATGAACCCTCTCCTGGTTTATAACCGGCCCCACACGAAGACAAGCTCATCATTAGTGGTAATAAAAATAATGAAGCAATGAATTTGAGTTTTTTCATACGGTTATTATAAATTTATCTTCTATAAATGTGGATAATTTTCTTCACCTCTTCCACTAATTAGACTTTCGAAAGACAAAATACTGCTAAAAAAAGTAAAAACTCCCGCTTTTTTCAAACGAGAGTTTTGTTTTTAAATTGGTACACTCTCAGGGATTCGAACCCTGGACCCCGAGATTAAGAGTCACGTGCTCTGCCAGCTGAGCTAAGAGTGCATCGCTAGATAATCATATAACAAAGTTATGTTTTTAAGCAAGCAAATAATCATTATATTTATATAAGTAAAAAGAAAAGCCCCTCATATTATTGAGAGGCTAATATTTGTTTTTAGTGAATTAAGCAGCTTTAGCAGTAGCTTTAATTGTGATGGTAAGATCACTATTCACTTGTGTGATGTTATAGGAACCATCTTCGAGTTTCTTTAACTTATTGAAGGAACCTTTGATGAAAGAAACATCAGAAGCACCGGCTTCGCCTTTGGAACTGTATACGGTTGGGTCAACCCATTCAAAGCCTTCAGCAACAACGATATCAAAGTTGAATTGAGCATCGTTACCTTTTTGTAATTTGGTTGGATCTGTTTTGTCTCTGGAGAAGAATTTTGGACCAGCGTCAACACCACCGTTATCGGCTTTCTTACCAATGTAGACGACTGCGGAGCAGTTTTCTAATTCAAATTTGATTTCAAAAGCTTCTTTTAATGTATCTGGATCAACAGCGTTAATAGTAACTGTGATGTCTGCTTTAATAACAGTAATACGGAAGATGCCTTCTTCGGCGTTAACGAGTTTAACGTTATTCCATTCTGTGCCCTTTGTGCCGGATGGGGTAATGCATGTTTGGTCAACAGCATAGCCTTCATCGCAGACGACTTTGAAGTTAACTTGTGGTTTCACTTCAGCTTGGCCAGTTGTGGCATCAGCGGCGATATATTTTGTAATATTGCCTTCATCATCAGTTGCGACAGTACTTGTGCCTTCAACTGGGGCGATACTATAGTCTTGGCCTTCATAGAATAAAACTTTACAGTGTGATGTCACAAATGTGACATTGTAGCCTTCTGGTTGTGGGACCACTGTTGGTGTGGCTGATTCATCAGCGGCGTTATAGTATAATCTAGCGCCTTCACCGAGCATTAAACGATAACCGGTTTTTTCGTTTGTTTTTAAAGTGACGACTAATTCACCAGCGTTAACAGCGAATTCGGAAACACGATAATATGTGAATTCATCAGTATTCAATTCTGCTTCACCATATGAAGTTTGAGCAACTGTTTGTTCAACACCGTTTGCTTTAACGGTAATTCTGCATGTGCCATCATTAGCTGCATTGCTTTCGAAAGAATCGTTTGAAGAAGCACCTTCATGGTTGGTGTATAAGGAACGATCGCTATGGCTAGAAGAGCTCATTTTTGCGCCAACAGCAAATTGAACCTTCTTATAGTTCTTTGGAACGTTGAATGTCCATGAGTATTCAGCGCCTTTACCCCATTTGCCATCAGAGCCGTTAAGAGCGCTATTGGCATCACCGAATGGGACTTCATAGAATGTTTCTACCACTGCAGGGGTAGAAGATGTTGATGGATTATTGCTCTGTGAGCTTGGTTGGCTTTGTGTAGAAGCATTACCACTAGAACTAGCTGGTTTGTTTTCTGAAGAACTAGCTGGTTTATTACAGCCAGTAATTAAAAGACCAAAGCACGCAAGAGCAATAAAAAGATTATTCTTTTTCATAAGTAACTCCTTTATCTTTTGTTGTCGGTTCTATTTTAAACCGAACGTTTGTATATCGCAATATTACAAAACGTACCATAAATAAAACATAAAAAAGGAGCGCGATGTACGCGCCCCTATGCTTGAATCAAATAAGTTTATTCAGCAACGTAAGAAATAGTGATTGTATAAACAAGAACTCTAAATTTACTGCTTGTTTTAATTGCAATTGTATCAGTAGCTTCAGCTAAGTTGAATGTTAAATCACTACCAGTGTTGATTGCAGCGGCGATTGGTGCGTTTTGAGCTTCACAATTATTGACTGCAATTTTATTGACGGTGTCATTATCATTGAAAGATTGGCAATTGATAACGACTTTGTTAGCCTTGCCGTCTAATTCAAGTGTTAATTCGCCAGCGGCAGAGCTAGAACCAAATTTAATTAAGCCTTTACTGCCTGGGAATGCACCGCCTGTACCGGAACCGGAATAGACTTTGCTTGATTTTGTGACGTCAGTAACATGACTACCTTTTTCGCCAGCTTTTTGGAAGAATTGAAGGATTGTGTCACCGCCTAATTTTGATTTATTGCTATCATCAAGTTTTAATTCAACACCGTCTTCTGTACGGTTTGTAAAGCTTAAAGCAACTGTTTCTGTTAAGTTTTCTTTTGCAGCAGCAGCTTTGACGGTAACAGCACATTCTGCTTTGAGTTCGTTTTCATCAAGGACACCATCTTCATCAGCGTCAACGAACGCTGTAATTGTAACATTGCCTTGGGCAACACCACTTACTTTGCCAGCGTTAACTGTCGCTTTTGCTTCATCGGAAGATTTCCAAGCAACTTTTTGTGTAGCGTTGGTTGGAGTTAATGTGGCAGCTAAATCAACTGTTTTACCAACTTCGACTTCAGCGGTTGTTGGAGCAACAGCAATAGCTGTAGCAGGAACTTCTTGTCTTGCCATAGAGATAATCTTTGGATTAACTCTAGCGTTGTCTCTTGTGACATTGGTTAATTCGTATGTTGAGCCATAGATTTTACCATAACCTGTAACAACAACTTCGTAGCCCTTTAATTCATCAGCGGCTGGGTTGTTTGGATAGTTAAGTGCGGAATCGATTTCGCAGCTGTAAGCTTCGAAATCTTTTGCAACTGAACCATCATCGCTTTGTAACCAAACTTCACCATTGTGATATGTATCGTGGAATGCTTTATTTGTGGAAATAACGCCTTTAACGAATAATGGTTGTTTAGATTCGTTTGTGCCTGTCTTATCTAAAACAGCTTTGGCTTGAGCAATTGTTAACGGAGCTTCTTTTGTACCATAGTTGATAACTTCAGCGGCTTCAACTGTAACAGCGGCTGTATCTTTTAATTCACCATCATCAACTTGGCCGTTCTTATTAGCATCAATGTAAGCAGTGATTGTAGCATTACCTTCCGCAACAGCGGTAACTGTACCAGAAGCGTCAACTTTTGCTTTTGCTTCATTGGAAGATTTCCAAGAAACTGTATCAGTAGCGTTGGCTGGTGTTAAAGCAGCACTTAAAACACTTGTTTGTTCTGGTTTAAGAGTTAATGTCTTTGGTGTAACAGCAATGGCTGTGGCAGCAACTTCAGCGTTTTCTGTATAAGAAATTGTGACTTTCTTAATGATAACTTGTTTGCCTGGAGTATTAGCTTCGGCATCAAAGATAATTCTGGAAACGTTTTGAATGGAGAATTGACCATTTTCGATTTGGTAAACGCCTTCGTTACCTGTGACGACTTGATCGCCAGCTTTGACTTCCATATCACCTTGTGAAGCGGATGTTAATTCAACAGCAATCTTTGTGATAGTAACTTTTCTACTAGAAACTGTTAATGTTGTACCATTAGCGATTTGTGTTGGATCTGTTGATTTACGGTTATCGTATAATCTGATTTCACCAGCTTTATTCAAACCAGCATAGATACCAGTTGATTTTGTACTTTCGACATCGAAGATAGTAGCATCTAAGCCGACGGAAGCAGCGTTATTGCCTTCAACCATGTTCTTGGTGTCTGAATCATTTGGGCCACCTGGATAAGCCATTTCGACTGTCTTGACTTCAACACCTTCTCTGGAGATATCAATGTTAACAACTGTGTTACCTTTGATATAACCTTTGTAGTTGCCTGAATCATCAGGTGTAACAGCTTCACCAGCAATGGTGACTCTGTCAACTTTGTAGCCTTGTTCTGGAGTAACTTTGAATTGGAATTCAGAGTTGTTCTTACCTGATTTTGGAGCATCAGCGTTCACAGAACCATGTTCAACATTATAAGTAATTGTGGATGTACCACGTGTAACTGCATCGATTTCTGGATAAACGTCTGAGCCATTGATTTTCACGTTGGAAATTTCAATTGTGCCGCTGTAGTTCATTAAATAACCATGTAAGACGACTTCGTCGTTTTGATATGGAGTTTTAAGAGCATCGTGATTGGCGGTATAGACCATCAAATCTTTTTCATCAGTTAATGCATCTTTTAAATAGATGTTTCTTGAATAGCCTTTTTCAGAGTTGGTTGTTGGAGCTTTGGTAATAATACCTTTAACGTAAACAACATCAGTTGTTTTATCGTTTGCTTCTTTGCATTCTTGAGCTGCAATAGCAAGAATTTCTGCAACGGTTTTTGGTTTGTTAACAGAACCGTATTTGCCACCTTCTTCAGTAACAGTAACAGCACATGTGGCTGTGACAGTTGGATTAGAAACTGACTTTGCAGTAATTGTGGCTGTACCGACTTTAACGGCGGTAACTTTGCCTAATGATGAGACTGTAGCGACTTTTGCATCGCTTGTTTCCCAGGTCACTTTTGTGTTGGAAGCGTTTTCTGGTAAAGCTGTAGCAGTTAATGACTCGCTCTTTCCTGCTTCGAGTGAAAGAGTTGTTTTGTTAAGAGTGATACTAGTAACTGCGACTTCTGTTTGGCCACCGCTTGTTGGATTACTTGTCTCAGAAGTTGTTGGGTTAGCGGATTGGCTACCACTTTGACTTTGAGATGTGCTTGCAGGTTTGTTACAAGCAGCAAGTAAAAGAGCTAAGGATGAGACCAAGACAAATATCTTTTTGCTTTTCATTATATTTCTCCTTTTTTAGCTTTCGCGCTTACATTATATAAATAATATATGGATTTTGTAATCACTTTTTTTATAAAAAGTAATAGTGAAAAATTGGGATAAATTGTTTGTAGTTTAAATCACTTATTTTGCTTTGAAAAAACTATAGAAAGCTGAGTCAATAATTCGGACGTTTTTCTCTTCATTAATTGAAGCTTCACTACCATCGATTTTATAGTAGTTTTTGTTTCTTCCAGCGCCCACGACATTCGCATCATTTACACCGTCGACAGTAATTGTTAAATCGCCATTAATCGCGTTCCAATAAATGTTGTCTGTGCGGTTTGTCATTCTTTTCAAAGAGGATTTACTTGGGTGATTTTGAGCGTTATCCGCGGTGCCTAAAGTGACTTGATTTGGAATGCAAACACCATCCACCATTGCCGCGGAAACAAACATTAATTCTGGGTGTGCCCAATCTAAAAATGCTGACCCCATCGAAGATGATGAACCGTGGTGAGTCGCTTTCAGCATCACTCTTTCTTTATCTTTAAAGAGCTTATCGTGATTACTAGCGATACTCATTTCACCAAAAGCGGAATCGATATCTCCACATAAGATGATGTTCCAATTTTTGTACTGCACATAGCAAGATACTGATGTTGTGTTTGGGTTATCAGTTGGAACTTTGCTATTTGGGAATGTCTCACATTTGGCGACATAATAGTCGTTTTTAAGCCATTTGAGATAGCAATCATCTTCTTTACTAATATTTACCGTTGGAATGCTCTTTAGAGCCTCTAAAACGGAATAATAAGTTGTTCCACCTTTAACACGGTTATCTCGCCATGTGGTATAAGCACTAACATAGGAAGAATTTTCAATTGTGCCAGTTTCAGAAGTTGAATAGGTGTATCCATAGTCCACGATCATTGAGACACTTAAATCATCAAGAGCACCACTGATGATGCCACCGAAGTGGTCACCGTGTGGATGAGTGACAATTAATAAATCAATCGTCTTATCTTTGATTTTATTGTTTAAAACTTCTTTAACATGACTTGCATCTTTAGGAGCACCACTATCGATGACTAAATCATAATCTCCGTATTGGATGAGTGTGCATTCTCCATAGTAGTCGCACATTTCAATAGATGTGAGGGTTAAATCATTTCCTGGAGTATATTCCTTATTTTTATTACCCGCACATGAGGAAAATGACACTACTAGAGGGATTAATAAGAGGTATGTGATTCTATTTTTCATAAATAAAATAAAAAGGGTCGAAAAATATCGACCCTTAATCCTTTCGCTTATTAAGCAGCAACAACAAATGAATTGAGACCGAACACTGGGATGATTTCAAAATCATTATCAGTGCTACTATAAGTTAAGACGCCCTTAATAGTGACGGTCTTATCACCGTTATCTTCACAGAATTTCTTAATAGCTTCCATCATTGTTTCACCTAAGTGATAGCTGCAGTATAACTTAACGTTATTGTTACCGCTTGTGAACACTAATGTGGAGTGTGATTTTGGTGCGAATTTATCTAAGCCAGAAGAATATTTGCAGTTATTCATAGTGACTAAAGAAGATTGATTTGGCCATAAGGAGTTATCACTACCAATGTTTTTACCACTGACATCAACGTATTTTGGTTCAGCAATCTTATAAGCTGCACCATCGATGTTTTCCATTAATGTTGGTTTCATTTCGATGATACCGTACATAGATAATGGTCCAACAACGAAGACACAGTCACCGACTTTTAACTTATTTTCTGTCCATAAGTTAGCAAGTTGACCAGCATATAATTGTAAGGAGTATTCACCATCAGAGATGAAGACACCAGAATAGAGGTGATCTGGTTGTTCGTATGTCGCAGTGATATAACCACGTGTACCGATTTGAACGGCTTTACCTTCAGCGTCAGCACCAAGGCTACCTAATTTGTAACCATTAGCAACGTATTCTTCGTTGATTTCTTTTAATGTCTTTTCCACAACTTCTGTCTTAAGAACACTAAATTTCCAAGTCATTTCAGTTTTGCCTTTGACTTTCTTGCCATCGACATAGGAAATTGTGGCCTTAATAGAAGCTTCATAATCTTCTTTACCATAGATTGGTGCGATTTTATATCTTGTTTCATCCATCGCATAGGAAGATTTGACCCATTTATCTGCTGGGAGACATTCATAGTCAACGGTAAACTCTTTTTCATCGTATTTGAAGTTAGCAAGACCTAAAACGGAGTTATAGTCTTCTAATTCACGGACGTGTTCTTCAGAAGCAAAGATTTCTTTACCTGTGCTAGAGTTTAATAAGATTGGCATCATATCGGCGACTTTAGCAACATATTCACCATATTCGTTATTGTTACAGCCAGTGAGCGCTCCTGCCATCATGAATGGAATAAGAAGTGTAAGTAAATTCTTTTTCATAAAGGTTTCCTTTCCTTATTTATTAACTTTGTAGATGTAATTATATTGGGCATAGTTATTTGGTAATAAGATTTGGAATTTACCAAAGTAAAGAGCCATATAGCCGGTCACATGCCATGTGGTACCAACTGGAGAGTTAGCACTTGTTAAGTCATTAGCATTGGATGTACCAAATGTCGCGGCTTCGACAAATGGATATAAAGAATTATCAATTCTTAAATTGGTGAAAAGTTTTGCACCATCTTTGCCGTTAATTGTGGCGTAGATGGTATATGATTTATCGTTGGCGTTACCTTTATACCAATAACCACCTGAACCAGATGAGGAACCATCTTCTTCTTTATCAGAAGAGTTAACCGCACGGATTGTTACTTCAGTATCAACGAATTGATATTGATATGGTAATAAATCATCGTACATGATATCTGGTGTTTCTGGTAAATCAGTATCAGTGATGTTTTCTGGATTGATACGGACTGACGCTGGATTTTTATTTAAATCAGCGTATGTAACGACACCATTTTGTTCGTAAACACTGGACCATTTAAGCTCTTCAGCGTAGTTCGCAAATGTTGATTCAGTTAAGGCTTTAAAACCCTTCTTACCTGTGGTTGTGGATTTTAAGTCACTTAATTGCACGTTACCGTTATAGGATGTAGCACGGCAGAAGAATCTGACGATTAAGCCGACGCCTGTACCATCCATATTGAATTTCTTAGAAGCGTTTTGTAATAAGGAACAAACAGAGGAGTTGAAACCAGCATAGCAATATAAACCAGCAAGTTTGTTATCACCTTTTTCAACTTGTTCTTTATCTAATAAGACGTCTCTTAAGAACATATTGTCGCCTTGAATACCAACGACTAATGCGGTGACACAAAGGACGACACCTGATGAACCACTTTCAGAAATACCGATTTTGTCGAAGTCATGAGTGATTTTCCATAAGGAATATTCGTATGTCTTTTCTTCATAGTCATAACCTTCGTCGACTTCACCATACACACGATATTTGCATTTGTTGTTCTTTTCTTCCGCGGCTTCAAAGTAGGAGCGGTAGTTACAAACTGGGTCATCAGTGAATAATTGGTTACGTGAGAAACCTTGTTCAACGAGTTCAAGGTTTAATAATCGCCATTCGTCATTAACGGTTAAGCGATACCAAATGAACGCTAACCAACGACCACCAGAACTATCTTTTGTTTCAAAAGATGTTGGGGATGGGTGATTGATTAAAGCGATATTATAAACTTTTTTAGATGCTGTTGATTTAGCATCAGCATCCGCTTGGGCTGCTTCTAATTGATGCTTGGTGAAAAGGGATGCCTTTTTACCCCAAGGTTCAACTTTAGCAGTACTTTCTGGTGTATTAACACCAAGGAAACGAGTTTTGATGGTAACGGTACTACCTTGTTCATCAACGTAATCGTCTTGTTCAAAGTTAGCGGTATCACCATCGGTGCAGCTTCTTAAAGAAACATAACCTAAGTGATCGACAGCGTTTTCGTCTGCACCAGCGAATTTCTTGCCTTCTAATTCATTTGCTTGCGCAAACTTTAAAGAATCAGTAATTGGAGTAGGTAAGAGCTCATCTTTAGCGTCACCTTCTCTAACTAAACAAGAATCGCAGTTGCTGCTTGTTTTGTCATTACCACCACCATTTTGACAGCCGGTAATGAGCATAGCTAATAGAGGAATAAATAAGAGTTTTTTAAATTTCATAGTTTATTTCCTCACATAATCATCAAGTTTGGAATACATTTCACTAATTGCTTTATCAATTGTTCTTTGACCGGTAAAGATCCATGGTGGGATGGAAGCAACAGCTTCACGGATATCCGCACTACCAGAGAATGGCGCATCAACAAATTTAACCCAGCCTTTAGCGTCGTCGATGTAATGATTTAAGTTCACATCAGCGGTTTCAGCACGAATCATGTCGGTTGTTGATAATGATTCTCTAGCTTGGTCTAGCCATGTCGCATAGTCTTCTTCATAGAATTCACTGTCTTTAACGACATTAGCCCACATACCGCCTTCTTTTTCAGCATAGGCACATGTTGGATAATAACCAGTCTTGGAGCAGAAATAGCCATTAGCGTATTTACTTAAGAATTTAATTAATTGCCAGGCGGCAACGCGTTGTTCGCGTGAACCTTTATCTAATAAGGCTAAGTTAGCACCTTGAGAAATAACGAATTTCTTATCAGCGTTAACATATGGAACTGGCGCAGCACCAATTTCAAATTTGTTACCAGCAGTAGCATCGTTAGCAACACCAGCGGAGCTACCTAAGGTCATGACTGTTTTGCAAGCTTTGAATGGATTGCTACCATATTTAGCTTCGTTCCAGTCAGCAGGAATACCAAGAACGTTCTCGTCATAGAGTTTCTTGAGTTGAGTTAAACCAGTTCTTGTTTCTTGAGAATCAAAAGCTAAATAACCTCTCTTTGTGGCTTTATCAAATTCAGTATATTTACCACCGTTTTGACGGACGTTAGTAATGAATAAGTTAGCTTGTGAGTCGTAAGAGAATGGTTTGAATCTCTTTGTGGCATCATTGAAATCAGGAGCGTAGATGTCTCTTAAGTCTAAGACTGTCTTGCCACTATCGTTTTTGATTTCTTTACCATAGAGATTGTTATCTTTAAAATAAGCGAGGATGTTTTTACCAACTGTTTCTAATTCATCGTATGAAGCAGGAACATAAATTTTATCTTTTAAGTCATCCTTATTCGCACAATATTCAAAGAATGATTTGTTATAGACTAAAACTTCAGTGGATTTGTTGAATGGGACGCCTAAGGTATAACCTTTGCCGTTTTCATCAAATTCCACGCTTTGGTTTTCCACCATATAGTCGTTATAGAAATCAGAGATTTTGAATTTTTGACCCTCTGGTTCAAATGTTGGATTATGGACATCGTTTTCGAAATAGTAGTCTAAACGCACGATGATGTCACTTTTAACATATGAAGCAAAGTGGTCTGGATAGCCAACGACAACGTGAGGATAAGCACCTTTAGTCGCGGCAAGAGTGACAGCTTTCAAACATTCAGGATAGCTGGATTTGCTTTCGTATTCGACTTTAACACCTGTTAAACGTGTGAATTCGTCTAAAACGTCATCTAAAACATCGTTAATCGCAGAGCCAAAGCCCGCCCACATTTGGATGGTTTGACCTTTGACATCAACATTAAAGTCTAAATCGTAAGCGAAGTTGTTTCTATTAGAACCACATCCCGCCAAAAGGGATGTTGCCATTGCAAGAACAGGAAGTCCTAATGCTGTTTTGTATGATTTTTTCATAGGATTCTCCTTTCTTTAACTTATTTTTTTGCTGGTTTCTTATAGTCGGAGCAAGCTTTAAAGACAGCGGTTAAAGCTTTATCAGCGGTGTCATAAGGATTACCAGTCATTAAATAACCTGGAATCTTATCAACTTCTTCACGGATATCAGCGGAACCACGGAAACCTGGATCAACGAACTTGGTCCATTTGGAATCTTGACCATTATAGATTTCGTTATTCACTCTTGCGGAATCAAGTTGTAAGAGTTCAGCATCACTATGGAAGTCACTATCTAAGTAACCTTGATATTCATCACTTTCGAAAGCTTGCTTACATGATGGATAGTAACCTGTTTCAGCAGTGAACAAGCCGTTAGCTTGTTGTGATAAGAAGACCATCAATTTCCAAGAAGCCACTCTTTCGGCATCTGTACCCTTATTGAATAAACCTAAGGATGTACCTTGAGAAATGACGTATCTGTGTTCTAAATCTTTAACTGGAACTGGCGCACATTTGGTTTCAATACCGGATTTAACGATATTGCTTAAACCAGCTGTAGAACCAACGTTCATGACAGATTTATAAGCTTTGAAAGCATCAGAGCAGTATAAGCTGTTCCAAACGCTTGGGATACCCATCACTTTGGTATCGAATAAGTCTTTGAGCATTTCGCCAGCTTGTAAGACTGCGGCTTTATTGTCATCATCGTAGAATGTGACATAACCACGACCTGTTGCTTCTTTATCAACTTCAGTATATTGAGCACCATATTGTCTCACTAAAGTGATGAATAAGTTAGCGGTCGCGTCATAGGTGAATGGACGGAAGTCATCTTCAGTGACAGCAGTTAAGTCAAAGATAATATTGAGTTCTTTGGAAGCAACTTCTGCAGATGTGGCATACCAGTTACCATCTTCGGCTAAGATTTTGCCATCAGTAGCACCGACTTTGAAGCCGGATTTCATAAAGTTAATGATTTCGGTACCAACACTCTTAACTTCAGCCCATGTTTGTGGAACGAAGATTTTATTTTTAAGAGCGTCTTGTTTAGAAACCCAATCAAAGAATGTGTTGTTATAAACCATGACTTCGGTGGATTTATTGAATGGGACACCTAAGACATAGCCTGTACCATCTTCTTTATATTCGAGTGTTTCGTTTTCAATGGTATAGTCCTTATAGAAATCTTGATAATTCATTAATTGGATACCATCTTTAGCAAAACGGATACCATTTTGTGTATAAGCACCTTCGGCTTCACCACGTAAATGGTCATTAGCAAGTAAGCCGTCTAAACGAAGAAGAATATTACTCTTAATGTAACTTGCGAAGTGATCTGGATAACCATTAGCGATATTTGGGAACTTACCTGATGTAGAAGCTAAGTTAATAGCCTTCAATAAGTTTGGATAACCGCCTTTGGCTTCGTACTCGACTTTAATACCAGTTTTCTTGGTAAATGTTTCGAGTAATTCATCCATTGTGGTATTAACTTTTGCACCGAAACCTGTCCACATTGTGATGGTTACACCTCTAGTATCGACGTTAACATCGAGACTATCGGTATTTGCGTCACCAAGCACAAATGCTTGTTGGCAAGCACTTAAGGATGCTAATGCGCCAACTGCGAGAGGTAAAAGGAGCAATGAGGATAATTTTCTGATTTTCATAATCAATTTCCTTTCTAATTATTTTATTAACCTTTGATGCCGCTTCTTGAGACACCGCGCATAATATATTTTCTAAAGATAAGGAAGAAAATAAATAATGGGACGGTAGCGAACAAGGAGCCGGTAATTCTAGCTGGGATATCGTTAGCGAATTCACCAGTGAATTGGCTCATTAAGCCGTTAGAGACTAAGAGCATGCTGTGGTCGATACCCATATTCTTTAAGACCGCGTTGCTACCAGAGGCAACAAGTGTTGGCCAGATATAGGCGTTCCACGCACCCATCAAAGAGAGAATCAAAATTGTGACGATCGTTGGCATAGCGATTGGAATCATACATTTCCATAAGTATTGGAAATGCCCATAACCATCGACTTTTGCCGCGAGGAACAACTCGTTAGGAATTTGTTGGAATGTTTGACGGAGATAGAAGATGTAGAAAACACTAACACCGTGTACCAAAATCAAAGCGGCGAAGGTATTAGCCCAACCGAGCATTTGAGTGGTTTGGTAGTTTGTCATCATCATCATTTCGCCTGGAACCATCATTGTTCCTAAGAGGATGGTGAATAAGATGTCTTTACCTTTAAAGTTAACACGCGCGAACGCGAAGGCCGCGAGGACGCTGGTCACGACGGTAAAGGCAGTTGAGAAAACAGCAACGATAATGGTATTCAAATAGAATGTACCGAAGTTAAAGTTACCTCTGAAAACTTTACTAAATTGTTCAAAGGAGAAGTTGGTGCTGTTTAAATAGAAAACTAATTGACCTGATAATTCTTCGTTTTCGAAAGCTTTAGTGCTCTTGAAAGAAGTAATAATCATGTACCAGAATGGGAATAAGATGAATAAACCCACGATGGTGAGGAATGAATAAAGAAGGACTTGGGTAATAATTTTACGAGCCTTATATATTCTTAATTGCTTTTCACTAGCGAAATATACTTCATGTTCAGCCATATTAAATTACCTCCCTTCTAGTAATGGACTCTGTTCTTACTGACCGCGAATTGCACAACAGTAATCGCTAAGACGATTAAGAGCAAGATAACGCAGCCCGCCGCACCACGGCCAGCTGCTGAGTCAGCAGTTGAGTCAATTAATTTAACAATATAACCAACAACGGTAATCCATTCTGATTGGTCAGAACCACCGAAGTTCTTACTACCACTACCGAACAAGGCGATAACTTGTGAATATGATTTACAAGCACCGATGAATGAGGTGATGGTAATGTATAAGATTTGTGGTGATAAAAGTGGCACAGTAATTTTTCTAAAGATAGTAAATTTACTACTGCCATCAATTCTCGCTGCATCGTAATATTGTTTATCAATCGCGGATAAGCCAGACATAAAGACTAAAATCTTAAATGCTAAACCGTTCCAAATCGCATAAATAACGATAACAGCGAACATGTTCCATCTGTTGGCGTAAATATCTAACCAGTGTTGCGCATCGACACCAAACATATGGAGGAATACGTTAATAAAGCTACCAGCCGAAGAGGAGAACATGGCGTTAAAGACCATACCTAAGGCGATAGTGTTTGTGACGTAAGGTAAGAAGAAGATTGTTTGGTACAATCCCTTCAAAGGCTTAATAGCGTTTAAACAAACCGCTAATAAGAGACCAATAACAATTGTTAGTGGCACGGAAATAATAACGATTAAGCCAGTATTGCCTAATGCTCTCAAGAACACTGGGTCAGTTAAGACCTTAATATAGTTTTCAATACCCCAAGATAGGTGAATACTGCTTCTCGTATTTTGTAGTGCAGCGATGTAGTTTGTAATAACAAATGAACTACCTGAGTTACCAACCCAATAGAAATTGTTCACAAACGACATAACAAATGTATTGAGGATTGGATAGATCATGAAGAGGATTAAGAAGATTAAAGCCGGAATTAAAGCAATCCAGCCCTTAGCCCATTCTGGCATGATGAAAGCATGCTTCTTTGTTCTAAGCTCTTTTTTAACTGAAATGCCTAAGCTTTCTAACTTAGCATCCCAATCAACTGTTTGCATTCCGTTTGGATTATTGTTCAAAGTATTTTCCATAAAGAAACACTCTTAACTATTTAATCCTTTCTCCAGATTCTTCAAACACGTAGAAACGTTTTGGTTTGAAATTAACATTATCTTTTCCTTCAACATCTTTCCAATTTTCGACTGGAATAATAATTTTCAATGAACTCTTTTCTTGACCGTGAACTTGACCAATCATGGAAACGTCACGTCCCACTCTTTGGACATATTCAACAACCACTGGAACGCCGCCTTTTGGATCAATGGTGAAGGCTTCAGGACGGATACCAATCTTAACGGTTCTGTCTTTCTTCACCACTTCTTCTTCATATTCGACGTTTTCTAATTCAGGATTTTCTAAGGCATGAATTTCTTCTTCATTTTTGCCTTCTTTTCTTTCTGGGTGTTTGTTTAAGTCAGCAAGATAATCGTCTAAGGATAAGTCTGTACCTTTAACGACGGTCTTTTCTTTCTTCACTTTGCCGTGGTATTCACCTTCATACTCTTTGCCTGTATCGAAGACTTTACCATCGATGTAAAGTTTGCCACCTTTGATTTCGCCATCGAAAACGTTAATCGCTGGTGAACCTAAGAATTTAGCAACGAATAAGTTAACTGGTTCATCATAAACTGTTTGTGGAGCATCGATTTGTTGAATGACACCGAAGTTCATAACGACGATAACATCGGAAATGGACATTGCTTCTTCTTGGTCGTGTGTAACGAAGATTGTGGTAATGCCAGTTTCTTTTTGAATTCTTCTAATTTCTTCGCGAGTTTGTAATCTTAAACGAGCGTCTAAGTTAGATAATGGTTCGTCTAATAACAAAACACGTGGTGTCTTAGCAAGGGCACGCGCGATAGCAACACGTTGTTGTTGACCACCGGATAATTCACGTGGCTTTCTTTCTAAGTATGGCTCAATATCGACTAAACGCGCCATCTTATGTGCAATGGCGTCCTTTTCGACTTTTGATAAACGGGTTTTAGTTACTTCTTTGTATTTCTTTGGATCAGCAGTCTTTAATTCCTCGAGAGCTTTAGTGGCTTCTTCAAGAGCCTTTTGAGCTTCTTCAAGTTCTTTTTGTGCTTCTTCCACTCCTTCGTTAGCTTTCATCGCTTTCTTTAAAGCAGATTTAGCTTCGTTGACCCTTGTCTTATTTGCGTCAAGTGGTCCAGGGAAACGGACATTGTCCAATGGGAAGGTGATATTTTGTTTCACTGAGAAATGTGGGTATAAGGCGTAGTTTTGGAAAACTAAACCAATGCCTCTATTTTCTGGTGGAACAGAAGTGACGTCTTCATCACCAAACCAGATTTTGCCATCAGTTGGTTTATGGAGACCAGCAATCATGTAAAGAGTTGTTGATTTACCACAACCAGATGGACCGAGAAGGCCTACAAGCTTACCATCAGGCACGACAAAAGACATGTCGTTAACAGCGGTAGTTTGAGAACCTTTCTTACCAATAAAAGTTTTAGTAAGATGTTCGATTCTTACTTCCATATAAATTCCTCCTAATTATATGCTAGAAGTTCACGCCTTTATATTAGCACAAGAAAAAGAGACTAATAAAGTTTTTATTAAAAAACTATATATAGGTCAAAAATCGGTGTTATTTTTTGTCTTTAAAATGTGGGTTAGTATAGACGATATTTTCCTCGTTTAAAGAGTCATGGTTTGCTTGTACTTTATTGACGTAATCCTCGACATCTTTTTCCGCTTCTAATTCGTCATTTATATTATCAAACCAAGTGGATGCTCTAGCGTCCACCACTAATGTTCCAGCGAGAAAATCATGAAGGGCTTTATTGTCTTTTGTGAAGACCACAAAGAGGAATGAAGCGAGGATGAATAATGAGATTCCAGCGAAGGCCCAAATGGAAAAACCGGCAAAAAATACCACAATTATGGTAAATAACATTGGGAATAAGACTCTTGGTAATAACTGTACTCTTTTATATTGATAGCCAAGTTTATTTACAAGGCATATGTGCATGACTTTCTTACCAATTGTCTCACCATTTTTGAAGAATAATGGGATGACAAAATAGAAGATAGCGAACGATAAAATAATCGTGATTACTAATGGCAAAGTCACACCATATAAAGCGTATTTGTTGTAATCATTTTGTAGTTTAGATAAGGAAGTGAGATCACTTAAAGCGTAATAATAGATATATCTAAGCGTTGCGCCCTTTTCACTCTCTTTTACTTCCTCATCGCTCATATAAAAATATTGTCTGAGCTGTTTTTTGCCAGCGTCCGTTAATGGCTTAGTGCCATTTTCACTGACTACTGGAATAGCGAATTCATTATATTTAGGTGTTTCACCATCAAGAGAATAAGCAAATAATGTTGGCCCCACTATTTTGACTAAACTTGGACGAGCGTCTAGCTCTTTTTGAGCATACTTATTTAAACCATCTTGTTGACCATAAATAAAGATGTTAAACCAATAGATATCGTAGTCTTCTTGATTCTTGTTTACTTCCTTAAAATAATACTCATGATAGAAGTTATAAAACTGCTCCTGATAATTTAAATAATTATCATATTCATAAGGAGCAAGGTTTTCTTTTTCTAATTTCATTAAGCCGGAATCAACAATGGTCTGATTATAATCATCCTTATAACCTTTCGCAGGATTAATGTTGCTCGCTAAAGTGGATATACCTAAAAAGATACCCGCACCTATAAAGATGACGAGGACGAGATCAATAATCGCCGCGAATGTTCTAGAGAATAGAGGCGCATTAACAATGTTTTTGACTTTAGCCATGGTGTTCGTCTCTTTCTTTCATCACTAACAAAGCTTGTTCATAATGGGCTTCATCTTCATAGATTACACTATTCTTTTCAAGTTTAATAACAGCGGTACCTGCGACGATATCGTGCAAAGCACGTCGACGTGGAGTGAAGACTAGTATACCCATAGAAACAAGGAGTAAGAACATCGCCACTAATAATTGGTAATAGAGGCTATTAACTAAGCAAATATAAATAATTAAGCCTAGTAAAGGTACGGCTCTAAGAAGAGTCCTCCACTTCTTTACTAAGTAACCTTTATCATCAGTGACACCTAATGAAAGAATACGTTTACCAATGGTTTGTCCAAATGGAGATAATAAAGGTAATAAGACATAGAAAATTAAGAATGTTGGTAAGAATGAAATCAGCATCAAAACGATATTCGTATTCTTAATCGTATCATTAGCCTTTCTAATGGATTTTTGATTATAGAAGACTTTAATTGCATCACTATACATATCATTCAACTTTTTCGTTAATCCTAACTCGTTTTTAAGGCGTTTTACCTTGCCCCCAGTTGTTTGTACTTCCTCAATAAAATCAGGGCTTATAACGCCAATTTTGGTGTAGTCATTTTCTTCCCCGTTTTTTTGATAAAGGAAATAATCACTATGACCGATTTCTCCTGGCTTAGGTAAACCTAATATTTCTTCATTAAAGAAGGACACAGTGTAATAGCTTTCTGGTAAATAGTAGCTACCATTGATCTTAATTTCTTTATCAGTATCTAAAGAAGCTTTTAAGCCTTCTTGAATGTTATTACCAGTTAAATAGGAACAGTAAAAATAAGACACACTATCGATAATTAGGGATTGTTTCTCTTCCACTAAAGTGAGCATTTCATTACCGCTATAAGCGACATAGCCGTTTTTCTCATCTTCTTTAGCGAGTTTAGAATAACGGATATGCTCATCGATTAATGCATTAGCGTTACTATAGCTCGTACCACTCTTACCTACTATCACGCCCGCGATAGTAAAAATAATTAAGGATAATAATATATAAATCGCCAAATCTAAAGCCGCAGCGCCGATTCTGCTCACCATTTTTGGCAATTGATATTGTTCGATTGGTCTATTAGATTTATCTACCATGCTATTAATATAGCACACATTTAACAAACAACAAAAAACTCATCCTTTGACAGATGAGTTTTTGATTAATTAGTTCTAAGAAATTACTTGAGAATTTCAGCGACTGTACCAGCACCAACGGTTCTGCCACCTTCACGGATGGAGAATTTGGTACCTTTTTCCATGGCGATTGGGTGAATGAGTTCGACTGTTAATTCGACGTTATCACCAGGCATAACCATGTCGACACCAGCAGGAAGTGTGATAACACCTGTGACGTCGGTTGTACGGAAGTAGAATTGTGGACGGTAGTTGCTTAAGAAAGCTGTGTGACGGCCACCTTCTTCTTTTGTTAAAACGTAGACTTGACCTTTGAACTTGCTGTGTGGGGTAACTGTACCTGGTTTAGCAAGGACTTGACCACGTTCGACTTGGTCACGGTTGATACCTCTTAATAAGACACCAACGTTGTCACCGGCTTCGGCGTAATCAAGAATCTTACGGAAGGATTCAAGACCTGTAATAACAGAGTTTTGTGTTGGTTTGATACCGACGATTTCGACGGCATCACCTAATTTAGCTTGGCCTCTTTCGACACGGCCTGTAACGACGGTACCACGACCAGAGATGGTCATGACGTCTTCGATAGCTAATAAGAATGGTTTGTCGTTTTCACGAGCTGGAGCTGGGATTGCCATTAAATCGATGATGGATTGTTCAGCGGCTGGATCACCATCAAGAGCGGCTCTAGCGGAACCACGGATGACTGGGACTTCATCGCCTGGGAAACCATAGGAATTTAATAATTCACGAACGTCCATTTCGACTAAGTCTAATAATTCTGGATCATCGACTAAGTCTGTTTTATTGATGAACACAACGATGTATGGGACACCGACTTGGCGGGCTAATAAGATGTGTTCACGTGTTTGTGGCATAACACCATCAGTACCTGCAACAACGAGGATAGCACCATCCATTTGAGCAGCACCAGTAATCATGTTCTTGACGTAGTCAGCGTGTCCTGGGCAGTCGACGTGGGCATAGTGTCTTGTCGCTGTTTGATATTCGATGTGAGCGGTGTTGATTGTAATACCACGAGCTTTTTCTTCAGGAGCGGAGTCGATTTGAGCATAGTCAGTTTTGACTGCGCCACCTTGTTTTGCTAAGACAGATGTAATAGCGGCTGTTAATGTTGTTTTGCCGTGGTCAACGTGACCGATGGTACCGATATTGACGTGTTGTTTACTTCTGTCAAAATGTTGTTTTGCCATAAAATTGAAATCTCCTTTCTTTCGTTAATAACAAGTTTGCAACGAAATCATAATATAGCATTTATTTTTTTCGTGCAATATCAATTAGATATTACACATTTGTTTTTAGCGGGCGACTCCCGCTTTCTTTAAAATTTCTTCTTGAACGTATCTTGGTGTTTCACCGTAGTGATCGAATTGCATGACGTAGTTGCCTCTACCTTGAGTCATACTACGTAAGTCGGTGACGTAACCAAACATTTCGCTCAATGGAACTTCCGCCTCGATAATCTTGGCATTGGCTCTTTGGCTTTCACCAGTCATTTGACCTCTACGTCTGGAGATATCGCCGATAACGTCACCATAATATTGTTCTGGGACAGTAACTTCGATCTTCATGATTGGTTCGAGGATAACTGGTTGACATTTCTTAGCTGCTTCTTTAAGAGCCATAGATGCAGCAATCTTGTAAGCGGCTTCACTAGAGTCGACATCGTGGTAACTACCATCATAGAGAGTAGCTTTGATATCAATTACTGGGAAACCAGCAATCATGCCCCTATTGAGAGCATCTCTTAAGCCGTCTTCAGTTGGCTTAATGTATTCTCTAGGAACAGTACCACCAACGATGGCATCGACGAATTCAAAGCCTTTGCCTTCGTTTGGTTCGAAGCGGATCCAGACGTGACCATATTGACCACGACCACCACTTTGACGGATGTATTTACCTTCGCATTCACCTTCAGCTCTAATTGTTTCGCGGTATTCAACTTGTGGAGCACCAACGTTAACTTGAACGCCGAATTCTCTCTTCATTCTGTCGACGATAATGTCTAAGTGTAATTCACCAACACCAGCGATTAAGGTTTGACCTGTTTCTGGGTTTGTTCTCACACGGAATGTTGGGTCTTCTTCAGCGAGCTTTTGAAGAGCGATGTTCATCTTTTCTTGGTCAGCTTTGGTCTTTGGTTCGACAGCTTCTTCGATAACTGGAGCTGGGAATTCCATCTTCTCTAAGACGACGGTTTTACCGACTTCGCAGAGTGTGTCACCAGTAATGGTGTTTTTAAGACCAACGACCGCACCGATGTCACCAGCGTGAAGTGCTTCGACTTCTTGACGGTGATTGGAGTGCATAAGGACGACACGTCCGATTCTTTCTTTCACACCTTTGGTGGAGTTATAGACGTAACTACCGGATTGTAATGTACCACTATAGACACGGACATAGGCTAAACGGCCAATGAATGGGTCAGTAGCAATCTTGAAGGCTAAGCAAGCAAGAGGAGCATTGTCATCTGGTTCGCATGTGACTTCATTACCACGATCATCTGTACCTTTAGCGTGAGCGATATCTAATGGGGATGGTAAGTAATCAATAACACCATCTAATAAAGGTTGAACGTTTTTGTTTTTGTATGCTGATCCGCAGAAGACAGGGTGGAATTCACCAGTTAAAACTGCTTTACGGATAACGGCCTTTGTTGTTTCTACGTCTGGCTCTTGACCTTCTAAGACCATCATTAAGATGTCTTCATCGAAGTTTGATAAAGCTTCGAATAATTTTTGTCTGAGTTCGACGAGTTTGTCTTTGTATTCTTCAGGAACTGGAACTTCATGTGGTTCTTCGTTCACATCAGAGGCGTAGACATACGCTTTTTGTGTAATGACATCGATCCAACCTTTTAAGGAAGATTCGATACCAATTGGGTATTGTACTGCTTCAGCGTTGGCGCCTAATCTTTCTCTAAGAGAACGGACAGACATTTCATAGTCCGCACCGATAGCGTCAAGTTTGTTAACGAAGACAATACGTGGGACACCATATTTAGAACCTTGTCTCCAAACTGTTTCAGTTTGTGGTTCAACACCATTCTTACCATCTAAGACTGTGATAGCACCGTCTAAGACACGTAAGGATCTTTCAACTTCGACTGTGAAGTCGACGTGTCCAGGAGTGTCGATAATGTTGATACGATTACCTTTCCAGGTTGCTGTTGTAGCAGCACTGGTAATTGTAATACCTCTTTCTTGTTCTTGTTCCATCCAGTCCATTGTCGCGGAACCTTCGTGGGTTTCGCCAATTTTGTGGATTTTACCAGTGAAGTAGAGAATACGTTCGGTTGTTGTGGTTTTACCAGCATCGATGTGAGCCATGATACCGATATTGCGTGTATGTGCTAGATCATATTCGCGTGCCATATTCTATTACTCCTAACTGATTACCAACGATAATGTGAGTAAGCTTTGTTAGCTTCTGCCATCTTGTGGGTATCTTCTCTTTTCTTAACGGAAGCACCAGTGCCGTTAGCGGCATCGATGATTTCATTAGCTAAGCGGTCTTGCATGGTTTTTTCATTTCTTAAACGTGAATAGCTGACTAACCATCTTAAACCTAATGTAACTTTTCTTTCTGGGGAGACTTCGGTTGGAACTGGGAAGTTCGCACCACCGACTCTTCTCATCTTAAGTTCGACTTCTGGCATGATGTTGTTAATGGCTGTCGCGAAGACGTCCATTGCTGGTTTGCCAGTTTTTTCTTCGATTTTCTTAAAGGCACTATAGAGAATGTTTTGAGCAGTACCTTTCTTACCATCGAGCATTAATTTGTTGATTAAACGTGTGACTAACTTTGAGTTGTAAATTGGATCTGGTAAGACATCACGTTTGGCTGCATTTCCTTTACGCATAGTTTTACTACCTCCTATTCTTCACTCTTTGGCTTCTTAGTACCGTATAAGCTACGGCCTTGACGGCGAGCTTCGATACCAGCGCAGTCTAATGTACCTCTGACGATGTGATAACGCACACCTGGGAGGTCTTTAACACGGCCGCCTCTAATAATGACGGTACTGTGTTCTTGTAAGTTGTGTCCTTCACCACCGATATAGGCAGTGACTTCGTAACCATTGCTTAATCTAACACGAGCGTATTTTCTTAAAGCTGAGTTAGGTTTCTTTGGTGTCATTGTACCAACACGGGTGCAAACGCCACGTTTTTGCGCTGCAGGTTGTGCTGTCTCTTTTTTCTTTAAAGAGTTCCATCTTTGACCAAGGGCAGGGGCTTTAGACTTGAATGTCTTATTTTGTCTGCCTTGACGCACTAATTGGTTAATTGTTGGCATAATTGCTCCTTTCAATAACTATTTCATTTTGTGCACACCACAGTACCTGGTGTATCGGTACTTTCCCATTAAAAACGACCGAAATTGGTCTGGGTGTGGTTTTGCACACGCTCATATATAATATATAAGGATAAAAATATGCGCAATAAAAATATTAATATACTACACACTAGTCCTGGTGTATCATGTGTTTCAAAACAACAAAAAAGCCACTGATGAAACAGTGACTTATTTTGTTTTATTAATCTAAAGATTAAGCAGCTTTGTAAACAGTAGCACCAGCAATGTAGAAGCTGTAACCACCACCGAGGTATGTAACGACGATTGAGTTCTTTGTGCCAGCTGTGACATTGTATTCAGCCATTTTGTATTCGACTGGGTTAGCTAATGCACCACTATCTGCGGCATCGGATTCGACAACACCATCAGCACCACCACAGATGTCTTCGAATGTGTAAGCTAATTCTGCTTCTGGAGCAGCAACGGCTTGACCATCGACAGCAATTGTCATTTTGTCATCAGTAGATGTAGCACTCTTTTTCCAGAATGTTGCGCTTGTAGCGTTACCAGCTTTGGTTGTGAAGAATAATTTGAAAACAACTTTACCGGCTTGTTCAGCTGTTGGAGTCCATTCGAGTGTGAGTGTGTCATTAGCGGTACCAAGTTTGTAAACAGTGAATTGAACATCACCTGTTTCATCTTTAACTTCTTTGGCACTAGCATTGCTCATACCAGCTTTGACTTCTTCAGCAGTCCATGTTTTTAATGCTGGACCAAGTGGTTGTGGAGCTGGAGTGCTTGTAGATGGAGCAGCACTTGTGGATGGTGCTGGTGTAGCACTTGTGGATGGTTTGGCTGTGCTTTGTTGGGAGGATGCAGGCTTGTTACTTGTTGTATCAGCAGCGGATGATTTACCGTTATTACAGCCAGCGACTGTTAATGCCAATAAGAGAGCACAAGCACTGAAAACTTTTTTCATTTTCATAAAAAATTATGTTTCCTTTCTTAAAGAGTACATACGTATCTCTTTGTGTTCATTGTTTTATATTTTAATATATTTCAAACAAAATGCAACAGAATGAGAAGAGAGCAAGAAAAAAGCCGTTTCTCACGGCTTTTTATTTCTTATTGATTGTTATTTCTTATTAGCTTCAATGAAGTCAACGACATCCTTGACGGTTAAGAAGTTCATTGGTTCGTCAAATGTAATGCCGAATTCATCTTCAATTGCCATCGCAAACATCATGATACCTAAAGAGTCAAAATGTAAATCATCAATCAGTTTAGTATCTAAGGTCACGTTATCAAGATTCATATCTGGATCAACGTTCTTCATTAATTCTTTTAATTTTTCTAACATTTTAATAAAACCTCGAACTTTAATAGTTTACCAAATTAGTAAACTTCTATCAACGAAGAGCGTCCTCTCTTTGTGATTGGGTTAAAACTGCTTCACCACTCGCGTGATTTAAAAGCATTCTAGAAATATTAACGATTGCTCTTTCATCAGAATTTCCACGCGCCTTAATAACAAGCTTTCTAGTACCTAAAACTAAACCACCACCTAAAGCGGAAATATCATAGGATTTCATTAAGTATTGGGCGACTTCCATGAATTCTGGTCTTTCTCTCTTTTTAGAGAGTTTAACGATATCAGTAATTAATTGTCTCGCTACGCCTTCAACGTTCTTAAGGACTTGGTTGCCCGCGAAGCCATCACAAACGATGACGTCAGCGTCACCAGTTAAAGTTTGATTACCTTCAATATTACCAATGAAGTTGATAGTTTGATCTTCTTTTAATAATGGATATGTTTCTTTCACTAAGTGGTTACCTTTAGTGGCTTCCGCACCATTAGAGAGTAATGCAACTTTAGGATTTTCGATTTGATACATCTTTTTCATCAAATCAGAGCCTAAACGGGCGAATGAGTGTAATTGTCCAGCGGAGCAATCAATTGTCGCTCCTGTGTCCACTACGCAGCTATAAGAGCCTTTTCCGTTAGGAAGAACCGCGGCCATACATGGTCTTGTTTTATTTTCATCGCTTAAGAATCTAAAACTACCCATTAAAATAGCCCCACTATTACCCGCGGTAATCATACCAGCGTAGTTTTCTTCTATCTTACCCACTTCTTTCATCGCTTGGACCAAGGATGCTTGTGGTTTATTCATAATACCCGTATATGGGTTTTCATAATTGGTAATCGTTTCATCTGCAGGAACGACTTTAAAACGGGAGTGATCCACTCCATATTCTTGCATCTTTTCATTAATAAGGGCTTCTGGACCCACTAAAGTGATTGATAAGTTAGGAAATTCTTTTAAAGCCATAGAAGCGCCTAAAATAATGGCTTCTGGACCTTTATCGCTTCCTAAAGCATCAATGACGATTTTATATTGTTGTTCCATAATACTATTTCCTTCTTTTTAGCAAATAGCATTATAGCATAATTTATAGATGAATATCTATTTAGGGCAAGTTAACTAATCTTGTATTGTGTTAAGTATGTCGCTAGTTCTTGATACTTAGCTTGTCCTAATTCAAAGATATGATTTTCTTCAAAAATATTAAAGACGATATAACCACTACTAAAGAAGTAGGCATTATAGCTATCAATACCTAAGGCTTCAAACTTAAGATTCATAGAATAGTACTCAGTGCTTGATTCATAATCATAATCTTCTGATGTATAGCCTTCGATAGTTTTATCGTTGAAGAAAATGTTATAAATATCAGTTTCTTTATAGCCTTTATGTTCCACTTTCGTGGCTTTATCAAAATCAACGCCAGTGTAGTTCACATAAGTGAGATTAGTGATTTCCATTTCTGTATTTGGATTTAATAAGTTAAGGAAATCATCAATATCGTGGAAATGCGCCGCTAAATTGATGTAGGCATAATAATTACTGATGTACTTAGTTTTAAAGGCGACAGCGACTTCTTTATCAATGTTTTTAATGGAGTAAATCTCAACATCTATATTCGTTTCTGTTACGGTCTTCATTTTACCGTTAAAGAGTAATTCATCAATATGAGTTACTGGGACAACAGAAGAGCCAGAATTATTAGTTAATGTATATTCAATATTATCGTAAGTGATGGATGGGAAGATTCTAGATAAATATCCTTCTCCGCCAGAACTATTCATTTGAGTGCTATGACTGTCTTGAGGAACAGATTTAGGATCTTGATTCGATACTTCACTATAGTTAGCAGAGCTATATCGTGAACCTTTAGACATACTAGCGTTCTTACCTCTAGCTAAGAAGTTAGGTAAAACACCCACAGAGATGATGACGACTGCTGCGGTCATAGCTAAAGCGGATGGAACAACTATTTTGCTCCATAAAGGAAGGCGCTTAATCCATGAAACACGATATGGATTCTTCGCGTAAGCATTAAGCTTATTATTACCACGTTTCTTCATCCACTTTTCGAAATTCATCTTAACTCCTTTCTGAGTTTCTCTTTCGCACTAGCGTAAATCGCTCTTGCGCTGCTTTCTGGAATGCCAGTGAGTTCCACTATTTCACTCCAGGAGTACTCAAAAACTGCACGATAATAAGTCACGATTGTTTCCTTATTAGTTAAGAGAGGTTCCAATAAGTTGAGCATCACATTGTATTGATCTTGTTCTCCATACATTTCTTCCACGACTTCACTATTCACTATCTCTTTGCTTTTCTTTAAGAAATCAAGCGCTGTGTTCCTCGCAATTGTGGTTAAGAATGATTTAATCTTGCTTGGATCTTTGACGTCTCTACGGTGATTTATAGCCTTAATAAAGGACTCACTTAAAACATCTTCACAGTCTTCAGGAAGAGAAATGTAGTTGGCGATGACAAAGTACATGAGGTTCTTGTACTCTTCGTATACTTTACCAATCGCATCATCGTTACCTAGGATAAATGAATGGATGGTTTTTTCTGAGATGCTCATTATTGCCTCTCGCTAATTAAGACGATTCAAAATATGAAAACCGCTAGAAATATTCTATCTTCAATTGGTAAATAACACTACTTTTATTTATAAATTATGAATTAATCGAACTTTTATAAAGAAAAAGAGCCACCCATATGGATGACTCTTATTAGTTTTAATAGAAACTACTTCTTGTCTTCATCAAGGACACGAATCTTTTCGTTAATTTCTTTAACTTTTCTTTCGTGTTCTTCGATGTATCTATCACTAACTTCTCTCATTGTTTCTAAAACATCGAAATTGTTAGAGATATCATCAGAAGCGGATTCAGCCATTAAACCACGGCCGGCTGGGATAAGGTGACCTGTAATGACGTTTTCTTTTAAGCCATGTAAGTAGTCAGTCTTACCTTTGATAGCGGCGTCTGTTAAGACACGGGTTGTTTCTTGGAAGGAAGCCGCGGAGAGGAAGGATTCTGTTTCCAAAGCGGACTTTGTAATACCAAGAATTAATGGTGAGAAGACGGCTGGATGCTTACCATTTAAGATCGCATCAGTGTTCTTCGCGGTGAATGTGTTAACGTTCACACGTGTGCCACTTAACATATCGGTATCACCAGCTTCAATGACTAAGACTTTTCTTAACATTTGTCTGACGATAACTTCAATGTGCTTATCGGAAATACCGATGGATTGGGCACTATAAACTTTTTGAACTTCTTTTAAGATGTAGTTTTCAACAGCGGTAACATCGGCCACTTCAAGTAATTTCTTAGGAGAAATAGCACCTTCAGTGATCTTACCACCATTCTTGACGAAGTCGCCTTTCTTGACTCTTAATCTTGCACCGAAGTTTGTGGTGTATTCTTTTTCATCAAGATCGTTCTTGACGGTTACTAAGTAGCAACCATTCTTTTCTTCGATCTTGGTGACTGTACCAGAGATTTCGGAGATTAAGGCTTCGCCCTTAGGTGTACGTGCTTCAAATAATTCTTGAACACGAGGTAAACCTTGAGTAATATCGGAACCCGCAACACCACCGGTGTGGAATGTTCTCATGGTTAACTGTGTACCTGGTTCACCAATGGATTGAGCAGCCATAATACCAACCGCTTCACCAACTTGGACTCTTCTACCTGTCGCTAAGTTACGACCATAGCAGTGGACACAAACACCATCTTTTGTTTCACAACCGAATAAGTTACGAATGACGACGGATTTAATACCAGCGTTGACGATTTCTTTAGCTTCTTTTTCATGAATCATGGTGTTACCAGCCACGATCACTTCACCTGTTTGAGGATTAACGACATCGTTAAGAGCGAAACGACCGACTAAACGATCTTCGAGTTTCACGATGACAGCATCTCTAGCGGAGTCTCTAATTTCAAAGACTTCGAAGCCATGGTCAGTACCACAGTCTTCTTCTCTAACAATAACGTCTTGAGAAACGTCGACTAATCTTCTAGTTAAGTAACCAGAGTCAGCGGTCTTTAACGCGGTATCGGCACCACCCTTACGAGCACCGTGGGTCGCGATAAAGAATTCGGACACGTTCATACCTTCACGGAAACATGATTTAACTGGAAGTTCGATAGTAGAACCAGAAGTACTACCCATCAAGCCTCTCATACCGGCTAATTGGAGAATATTGGAGATATTACCACGAGCACCGGAATCAGACATCATGAAGATTGGGTTACGTGTATCTTGTTTGAATTGTGTTTCAAGTTTCTTTTGAACTTGGTCTTTGACCTTTTCCCAGACTTCAACAACTTGTTTATGTCTTTCTTCATTGGTCAACATACCCATTTCATATAATTCTTTTAAGTTAGCGACTTTGTTATCACCATCTTTTAAGATTTCTTCTTTGCCTTTAACAGCGTGGATATCACTTAAGGAGACGGTTAAGCCAGCAACTGTAGAATAATGGAAACCTTGGTCTTTAATCTTATCCAAAACGGCAGATGTCTTTGGATTACCTTGACGATCATAACGTTGGAAGATTTCGTTAATGATGAGACCTAAGTGTTTCTTAGTGAATGGTTTTAAGACTGGGCGAGCAGCGATGAATTCAGGAATATTTGTACCACGTGGGGCAAAATATGTTTGAATGACTTCTTGGTCACCTCTTAAGGAGGCACTGCTCACTTCGTTTAAGTATGGGAAGTCACTTGGGAAGATAAGGTTGAAGATAATTTTACCAACAGAGGTAATTAAGTAACTCTTATTTTGTTCTTCAGTGAAATCCTTTTTCATCATCGCACTACCTAATAAGGCAATACGGTTATGTAAGTGAATTTGTTTTGTTTGATAAGCTCTAATGACATCATCGACATCTTTAAAGACTTTACCTTCACTAGCGGCATAGAGTTCGTATCTTTCCGCTTCTTCTTCGTCCTTACGGGCGTGTAAATCTTTAGCGATTCTTAAGAAGTCTTCTTTTGTGCTTTCAAGAGTTAAGTAGTAGTTACCAATAACCATGTCTTGGGATGGAGTAACGATTGGTTTACCATCTTTAGGACCAAGAATGTTATTACTTGCGAGCATTAAGTGTAAAGCTTCTTCTTGCGCCGCTTTACTTAATGGGACGTGGACCGCCATTTGGTCACCATCGAAGTCAGCGTTGAAACCTGTACAAACGAGTGGGTGTAAACGGATAGCACGACCATCAACTAAGATTGGTTGGAAGGCTTGGATACCAAGTCTATGTAATGTAGGAGCACGGTTTAATAAAACTGGGTGCTTAGAGATAATTTCTTCAACGATATCAAAGACGACATCATCATATCTATCGATAATCTTATCAGCTTGCTTATGGGCATTGGCTGTACCACGTTTTAAGAGTTCACAAGCGATGAATGGTCTAAGTAATTGGATAGCCATTTCTCTTGGTAAACCACATTGATACATCTTTAAGAATGGACCAACAGCAATAACGGAACGACCAGAGTAGTCGACACGTTTACCTAATAAGTTTTGTCTGAAACGACCTTGTTTACCTTTAAGTGCACTACTTAAGGATTTGAGAGCACGACCGCCAGGACCTTGGACTGGTTTATTTCTTCTACCGTTATCGATTAAAGCGTCGACCGCTTCTTGAAGCATACGTTTTTCGTTCATCAAGATAACTTGAGGAGAATTCATATCGATAAGCTTCTTTAAACGATTGTTACGGGAGATCACTCTACGATATAAGTCGTTTAAGTCGGAGGTAGCAAATCTACCACCATCAAGTTGTAACATAGGTCTTAAATCTGGTGGAATGACTGGGACAACGTCTAAGATCATCCATTCAGGTTTATTATCAGAGTTACGGAAAGCTTCAATAACTTCTAATCTCTTAGTGAGTTTTTGACGAGATGTGGATTTGGTTTCCTTCATCTTCTTATTGATTTCCGCGGCTTCTTTATCTAAGTCGACTTCTTGTAAAAGTCTCTTAATCGCAGCGGCACCTTCAGAGAATTCCGCACCTGTGTATTTGTTAATGAATCTAGCGACTGTTTGGAAGTCGAAGACTTCACCATGGTTTTCCATTCTGGCGATTAATTCTTCACTTCTAGCGTAATCATCGCTACCTTCTTGTAAGCCCCATTCAGCGGCGTTTTGTTGAATTTCTTTAACGGCTGGGATGAAGACTTCACGACCGTTTCTTTCATTAATGAATTCACGGTATGTTAAGACTGAGCTCTTACCTGGATTTAAGCAGATATGGGCAGCGTAGTATGTGACTTCTTCTAAGTGTTTTGGAGAAACATCTAAGATTAAGCCAATACGGCTTGGGATACCTTTTAAATACCAAATGTGTGAACATGGGCTAGCAAGTTCAATGTGACCCATTCTTTCTCTTCTAACTTCTTTAGAAGTGACTTCAACGCCACACTTTTCACAAACGACACCGGCAAATCTAATTTTCTTATATTTACCACAGTGGCATTCATAGTCCTTGCTAGGTCCAAAGATTTTTTCGCAGTATAAACCTTGCATTTCAGGTTTTTGACTACGATAGTTAATTGTTTCTGGTTTTAAGACTTCACCATGGGACCAACTACGGATTGTTTCTGGGGAGGCTAAACCGACTTTAATCGCTGCTAATCTTTTAACATCAAACATAATCTTTTATCCTCCTTAATTTTCTCCGAAGACGTCATCCGCTGAGCGGGCTGACATACCCACGGCTTCTTCATCAACCACAGAATCAGAACTACTACCATCACCGATTAAGTTACGGATGTTGGAGTTAATTCTTCTTTCTTCCTTCTCGGCTTCTTTAGCAAGAGCGTCCATATCGATGGCGTTACCTTCTTGGTCAAGAAGTGTGACGTTCATGGATAAGGCTTGTAATTCTTTAACTAAAACCTTGAAAGCTTCTGGGATACCTGGTTTTGGTAATGGTTGATCCTTAATGATAGCTTCGTAAGTTTTTCTTCTACCGACTCTATCATCGGATTTGATGGTAATGATTTCTTGTAAGACGTGAGCGGCGCCGTAAGCTTCAAGAGCCCAGACTTCCATTTCACCAAATCTTTGACCACCATTTTGAGCTTTACCACCAAGTGGTTGTTGTGTAACTAAGCTATATGGACCAGTTGCACGAGCATGTAATTTATCATCGACCATGTGGACAAGTTTAATCATGTACATACAGCCAACAGTAATTCTTTCATCAAATCTTTCACCGGTTGTGCCGTCATATAAGACTGTTTTGCCGGATGGATCCATTTTGGCTTTTTGCATCATATCCAAGATTTCTTCATTGGTAATACCATCGAAAACTGGGGTGGCAATCTTATAGCCTAATTGTTTTAAGGCATAGCCTAAGTGGACTTCAAGAATTTGACCGATGTTCATACGAGATGGAACGCCTAATGGGTTGAGCATGATGTCAACTGGTGTACCATCTGGAAGGAATGGCATATCGCATTCTGGTAAGATACGGGAAATAACACCCTTGTTACCGTGACGACCGGACATCTTATCACCTTCGGAGATCTTTCTCTTTTGGACGATATAGACACGGACGACTTCATTAACTCCTGGTGGGAGTTCAACATCTTTGGATTTGCCTTCACGTTTGAAAATCTTCACGTCAAGAACGATACCAGCACCACCGTGTGGGACACGTAAGGAGGCATCTTTACCTTCATTGGTTTTTTCACCAAAGATGGCCATTAATAATTTGCCTTCTGGGGTTGGTTCGCTTTGGCCACGAGGAGTGACTTTACCGACTAAGATGTCGCCTTCTTTCACTTCTGCGCCTGGAACGATAATACCTCTTTCGTCTAAGTTAGCTTTAGCAGCTTCGGAGACGTTTGGAATATCGCGGGTGATTTCTTCATCACCTAATTTTGGAATGCTTCTGCATTCGAGTTCATATTTTTCAATATGGATGGATGTATAAACGTCATCTTTGACTAATCTTTCTGACATAATGACGGCGTCTTCATAGTTGTAGCCGTTCCATGTCATGAAGGCGATGGTGACGTTTTGACCTAAGGCAAGATCACCGTTTTCCATGGCTGGACCATCAGCGATGATTTGACCTTTTTTAACTTTTTGACCAACTTTAACAATGCTTTGTTGATTAATGCATGTGCCTTGGTTACTTCTTTCAAATTTTTGTAATTGATAGATACGTGGTTCATTATTACCCTTTTCCACGACTTCAATGGTGCGGGAATCGGTATAAGTGACAGTACCATCTTCCACGGCTACCACGGCTAAGCCGGAGTCACGGGCAATTTGGTGTTCAAGACCAGTACCAACGAATGGAGCGTGTGGTCTTAAAAGTGGTAAGGCTTGACGTTGCATGTTGGAACCCATAAGGGCACGCATTGTATCGTCGTTTTCTAAGAATGGAATACAACCAGCGGCGATAGAAACGATTTGCTTTGGAGAAACGTCGACGTAGTCAACATCTTCTCTACTAGCCATAACGTTTTCACCTTTATAACGGGCGATGACTTGTTCATCGAGAATTGTACCATCAGCATCAAGGTTGATGTTTGCTTCAGCGATAACATAATCCCATTCTTCATCAGCGGATAAGTAAACAGAATCTTCTGGTTCACTTAAGACACGGCATGTGCCTTTTTCCACGCGTCTGTATGGTGTTTCAATAAATCCATATTTATTTATTTTCGCGTATGAGGCGAGGTTGTTAATTAAACCAATGTTTTGACCTTCAGGTGTTTCAATTGGACAAATACGACCATAGTGAGAAACGTGAACGTCACGGACTTCTGTAGAAGCTCTATCTCTTGTTAAACCACCAGGACCTAAAGCGGATAATCTACGTTTATTTGTTAATTCCGCGAGAGGGTTGGTTTGGTCCATAAATTGTGATAATTGAGAAGACGCGAAGAATTCTCTAATTGATGCACTTAATGGACGTGGGTTGATTAAGGCTTTTGGTTTGACGTTGCCTAAATCAGAAATAGACATCTTTTGTTGGACTGTTTTAACCATTTTGGCTAGGCCAAGACGGAATTGGTTTTGAATTAATTCGCCAACACAACGGATACGTCTATTACCTAAGTGGTCGATATCATCGGTATCACCGAATCCATCCATCACGTTTAAGAAATAGGAGAAACAGGCGAGAATATCGCTGATTGTAACGTAGGAAACTGTACCATTTAAGTCTGTGCCAACGATGTTACAAACTTTCTTTTCACGATCATTGTTATAAACCTTAACAACGTTAACGATGCCATGGTCATCTAACTTATCGTTGATTTTGAGCTTCTTCATGTGGGCACCTTTTTCAAAGAAATCTTCATCTCTTAACGCATCCACATCAGCAGCGGTTAAGGTGTAGCCTTTCTTGAAGCGGAGTTCACCGTCAGCATCAACGAGGTTTTCCGCGAGGGTACGGCCTGTTAAACGGTTATAAACGCCAAGTTTCTTGATGTATTTAAAGCGGCCTGCTCTACCTAAGTCATAGTGCTTACCATCAAAGAATTTTTGTACTAAGAAATTGATAGTACCTTCTTCAGTGACTGGTTCACCTGGTTTCATTTTCTTGAAGATTTCGACTAAGGCAGCTTTAGCTGTTTTGATCTTTTGATCATCATCTTTTGCTAAAGTGACTTTGAGGGCTTCAGATTCGCCAAAGAGTTTTAAAATGTCAGCGTTTTCTTCTAAGCCTAAAGCTCTTAAGAATGTTGTGGCATTTAACTTTCTTTGTCTATCGATACGGACACTTAATAAATCTTTTGTGCCGCTTTCGAATTGTAACCAAGTACCACGACCAGGAATGAGGTCTGCTTCGTAAGTAACTTTGCCTGTCTTTATATCTTTTGTTAAAGACATGTATGCGCCTGGGGAACGGACTAATTGGGAAACGATAACACGTTCCGCACCATTGACGATGAATGTACCAGACTTGGTCATTAATGGGAATTCACCCATGTAGACTTCAGATTCTTGGATTTCACCTGTGTCATGGTGAGTTAAACGTAACATGACGTAGATAGGCGCACTATAGGTGAGGTCCTGAGCTTTGCATTGTAAGAATGTGTGCTTTGGTTCACCAAAACGGATGGAGACGTAGTCAATCGATAATGTGTTTGTGTAGTTAACGATTGGGAAAGATTCTCTGAAGACTTCGTCTAATCCTTTTTCCTTAAACTCTTCGTATGACTTTGTTTGAATTTCAACGAGATTTGGTAAAGGAAGCTTACCGCTAATCTTGCTGTAATCATAACGATCATTGTTGAGTTTGTTTAAGTTCTCAATATTTCTAATCATATAATGGCTCCTTTTGTTTACTGTTTGCTCTTGGTAGCTCGATAGATGTAATAGCCTTTGTCACGCTTTAGCAAGGTGATATTACCGAAAATTCCTTCGATATATTTACTCGCACTAGGCGCGCCTTGTGCTTTCCTTATGACGATATACAAAGAGCCGCCATCAATTAAGTATTGCTTTGCCTCCTCATACATGCGGTAGGTCACTGCCTTACCAGCACGAATGGGCGGATTCACAACAATTGAATCATATGGTCCTTCAATCTTTTCGTAGATGTCACTTTGAAGGATAGTGACTCGTGGGCTTAAACTTAAGAGTTCCGCGTTACGCTTACATAATGCAACCGCGCGCGGATTTACATCAGCAAGGGTCAACCTTGCTTCTTCATGGGCTTTGGCAAGAGTTAAGCCAATCGTGCCATAGCCACAACCTAAGTCTAGAATGTGTTTTCCCAAGTCGAGGGGTAGAAGTACCTTAAGGAAGGCAAAACTACCCTCATCGACATTATTTTTGGAAAATACACCATTATCAGTGAGTAATTTCATAGTGAGCCCATTAATTTCAAAACTAATCTCTTTAATATTTGAAGCAAGATTGGGATCGTCTTGGAAATAATGACTCATGAGGTGAAACTACCCCCTTAATAAAGGAAATTTGGAACTTATTTAACTTCGACTTCTGCACCAGCGGCTTCGAGAGCTTTCTTGTGTTCTTCAGCTTCGACTGGGGAGATGTGTTCTTTAACAGGTGCTGGAGCAGCATCAACTAACTTCTTAGCATCCATTAAGCCTAAGCCTGTGATGGCTTGGACAGCTTTGATAACTTGAACTTTGGAAGCACCAGCGCTCTTTAAGATTAAGGAGACTTCTGCTGGACCTTTGTTTTCTTCTTCTTCAGCTGGGGCAGCTGCGGCGACGCCGACTGGGGCTGCTGCTGTGACGCCGAATTCAGCTTCGACGGCTTTGACTAATTCATTTAATTCCACTACTGTCATTTCTTTTAATGCAGCAATGATTTCTTCATTTGTTAATTTTGCCATGATAATAATCCTCCTAGATTGGCATTACTTGTCCGCTACTGCCTTGACAGCGCAAGCGAAGGAGCGGATTGGTGCTTGTAAGCACGATAAGAACATGGAAAGTAGACCTTCTTTGCCTGGAAGTTTTGCAACTTCGAGCATGCCTTGGGCGTCGACGAATTTACCTTCGACGATACCGCCTTTGACGACAAGAATGTCTTTATGTCTTTTCGCATATTTGGCGATGACCTTGGCACCAGCGATAACATCTTCAGAGAAAACGATAGCGTTTGGACCGGATAAGATGTCGTTTAATTCGTTGTAACCTAATTCGTCAACAGCACGTTCGACAAGAGAATTCTTGTAGACGTTCATTTCAGCGTTTTCTTTGTGGAGAGCGCGTCTGACTTCTTGAATTTGGGCAACTGTTAAACCACGGTATTCACAAACGATAATGGTTTGGCTCTTTTTCGCTTTTTCACTGATTTCCTTAACGGTCTCGGTTTTAGCGGCTAAGACTGCTTGATTCATATTCTTGACCTCCTTTTTTAAAAATTGTTGTTTGAAGGCTCCAATATACGGTGGGCTTTATAGATACGCCTCGGTAACATTATTAAGACTGCTTCGTCCGTTACTGTCTTAGGTATATTGTGCTTTGTTTTAATTAACGACCAGCAAATGTGAATTGAATGGCTGGACCCATGGTCGTATGGATGACAGCTTTCTTGAAGAATACGCCTTTGACTGCGGCTGGTTTAGCTTTTAATAAAGCGTCAACGAGAGCGTTTAAGTTATCAGCGATCTTTTGAGCATCGAATGACACCTTAGCAATGCACACGTGCATGTTGGCTTCCTTGTCAATACGATATTCGACTTTACCAGCTTTGATTTCTTTGACAGCTTTAGCGATGTCTGGAGAAACTGTGCCAGTTTTTGGGTTTGGCATTAAGCCTTTAGGACCTAACACTCTACCTAATTTACCGATGTTACCCATCATGTTTGGTGTAGCAACGATGATATCGAAATCGAACCAGTTTTCTTTTTGGATCTTTTCGAGCATTTCGTTACCACCAGCGTAATCGGCACCAGCGGCTAATGCGTCATCAACTTTGTCGGTAATAGCTAAGACCTTTTTGGTTTTGCCGTTGCCATGTGGGAGGATGAGAGTTCCTCTGACTTGTTGATCAGCTTGTTTTGGATCGACATTGAGTTTGAAACTGACATCGATTGTGGCATCGAACTTAACAGTGGAAGTTTCCTTCACTAAAGCGGATGCTTCTTCGATGGTATAGAGTTTGTTTGCGTCAACTTTTTCAGCGGCGGCTTTGTAGTTTTTACTTCTAAACATTTCCGTTCACCTTAGTCAACAACTTCAACGCCCATGTTATTGGCGCTGCCTTCAACGATCTTCATAGCTGCCTCAATGTCTTCGCAGTTAAGATCTGGGAGCTTGTATTCAGCGATTTGTCTGAGTTGAGCTCTTGTGATAGTAGCAATTCTGGTCTTACGGCCTGTAGCACTACCTTTTTGAATGCCAGCAGCTTTTAAGATTAAACCTGCCACTGGAGAGGTTTTGATGACAAAGTCACAGGACTTGTCTTCGTAGGCTGTGATGATAACAGGAACGATTTCACCTTTTCTATCGGCTGTCTTGGCGTTAAAGTCTGTACAGAATTTACCCATGTTGACACCGGCAGAAGCGAGTTTTGGACCTGGCTTTGCTTCACCGCCAGGAAGTTCCATTTTCACAACTTTTGCGATTTTCTTCACTTGACTTTCCTCCTTTTGTAGATTTGTCAGTGCCGTGGTGATTCTGAGTGATCGCCACTCTTCCACGGAACGTACTAGTTTTACACGTGCGCTCACGCTCTCTCATGGCGCAAGACAACATGCTCATATATACTATCAAAATACGTATGTATTATGCAAGCACAAATTTATTTATTGGTTTATAGAAATAGGAAAATATAGGTTTCAAATCACTTGTGATTTGCTTTTAGTTGACTTTTATAAATGCAAAGTGTATTATATCGGCGACAAGAAAGCGAAACACAATGATTAAGAAAAGTAAAACTTTAAACCCTTATTTGTTGTTGATCATCTCGTTCATGATCTTCGTTTTGATTGGCTCATTTTTGTTATCGATGCCTTTCGTTTATCGTAACAATCCTAACAACGAATGGTGCCATGTCGGAACATATATGGACGCTTTCTTTACCTCACTCTCAGCGATGAGTTTAACAGGCATCACTACTTACCCAGAAGGCTTAGCCGGAACACTTAATGGTGCGGGTCAAGCTATCGTCTTAGTCTTAGTGCAAATCGGTGGTTTAGGTATCGTTACAATTTTAACCTTCTTATTCTCAACATTTAGAAGGAAATTACAATTTAAAGATCGTTTAATGGTCTCACAAGCTATTGCCTTTAATAACTTTAGTGAAATCGTGAGATTCGTCAGACGTTTAATGATTATCACAGCAGTATGTGAAGTGATTGGATTCGGCTTGGGATTACCAGTCTTTTTCGAGCTCTTCCCTCATGATGTTCCACGTGCTTTAGCCTATTCTTTATTCCATTCTGTTTCATCTTTTAATAATGCTGGATTCGATTTATTTAGCTCCACGAATTCCTTAATTGGTGGCTTATTCACCAGCGCTGGACAAGGAATTGAATCCACAAATTGGTTATACTACTATTTTAATATTTACAATGGCGTTTTATCACTATTAGGTGGTATCTCATTCTTAGTCATTATTGACGCTGTTTTTGAGAATAGAAATCCACGCCGTTGGAAGTCTTTTACTAAGATTATTCTCGTTATGACCGTTGGTTTAATTCTCGTTGGTTCATTGCTCTTATTCCTCACTGATGGATTAAAGGCTGATAATCCAATGAATATTTTCCAAGTCGTGATGCAAATTATTAACTGCCGTACCGCTGGATATAGTGTTTATCCACAGAGTGAACTATCACTTCCTGGCAGAATGATTTGTGCAGTCATGATGTTCATCGGTGGTTCACCACTCTCCACAGCGGGTGGTATTAAGGTCACCACTATTTTCATCATTATGACATCCATTATTTCTTACTTCAGTGGTAAGCGCTTAGCCCCATTCAAACGTATCTTCTCTGATACCATTATCGCTAAGAGTATGACCACAGTCTTCTTAGTCGTGACAATTATTGTCGTCGCATTTGTCGCTATTGGATTCTTTGGTGTGACTGAAATCAAAGGCTACACAATTAATCCAAAGCTTGAGGAAGATTTATATGGTATGTATTTATTCTCCGTGTTCTCATTCTTCGGGAACGTGGGTTTCTACACAGGATTAGAACCATTCTTCTCCATAGGAGCGAAGATTGTTCTATGTTTCTTAATGCTATTAGGTCACTTAGGACCAATGACTTTTTTCCAATTATTCCAAAATAATTTAGACAAAAAAGCCAGTGTGCATTATAGTTTTGTTGAGGAAGATTTTTTAATCGGTTAAAGGAGGTATCTCTATATGGCTAAAAAATCATTTGCCGTTATCGGTTTAGGTCAATTCGGTATTTCTATTGTCGAAGAATTAGTCGACAACGGAATGGACGTTATCGCTATTGATAGCGAAGAAGAGGCCGTCAAAAAGATTAGTTCATTACTTCCAACAGTCGCTGTTGCTAACAGTACTGATGAAGAAGCTTTGAAAGAATTAGGTATTAAAGATGTTGATGCGGCTATCGTCGCCTTCGGTTCTCATATTGAAGCTAGCATCTTAACCACCGTCATTCTTAGAGAATTAGGCGTTAAGTCCATTATCGTTCGTGTTGATGATGCTTATTACGTACCAATTATGAAAAAGTTGGGCGCTACAGAAGTCATTATGCCACAAAGAGCCGCTGGTGTTGCCTTAGCGAACCGTTTAGGCAACGAAGACTTCAAAGACTTCTATAAACTCGATGACAAATTTTCCGTCGTTTCTATCGTCGTTAACAGTGCTTATGTCCCAGAACAATTAAAGGACTTAGCTACTAAAGACAAATACGGCGTCAACGTTGTTCTCATTATACGTAATGGTCGTTCATTCGTTCCTGGTGGTAATGACTCCCTATTACCAGACGACACTATCTTCGTTGTCGGTGGCACCAAGGATATCAGAAACTTCCGTGAAGCAATCAACGGCGTGAAAAAGAGAAAGAAAGCAGCATAGTTTATGGCCATTAAAGTGACAAAAGATGCAACCAAAGATACTTACGCGATTAAGTGTGAATACTGTGGTTGTGAATTCGAGTATCAACATGAAGATCTTGGTTACCGTTTGTGGTACCGTCATGGTTTCGTTTATTGCCCACAATGCAAGAAACCATTAAGACACAAAGAAGAATACAAGGTCTCATACGATTACACCGAAAAGTAAAAATAAAACCAGCCTCATACGAAGCTGGTTTTTTGTTGCTTGTTATTAACAACTAGATTTTATCGATTTCAGAGAAGTCGACTTCCACTCTTGTGGATCTACCAAAGAAGATGGTTTCGAGTTCAACAACTTTGGTATCTCTATTGATGGAGAGGATACGACCTTCGGTGCCTTCTAATGGACCATGGATAACTTTGACGTAGTCGTCAATGCTGTAACGGTCAAACATATCGGCATCGATTTCACCCATTCTCTTAAGAACTGGTTCAATTTGTTCACGTGGAACTGGGAATGGTTTTGTACCTTTACCAGAGGAACCGACGAAGCCGGTAACACCTGGAGTATTACGTACGACGTACCATGCGTAGTCAGTCATGATCATTTCGACGAAGACATAACCTGGATAGAGGTTTTTCTTTCTTGTCTTATCGGTTGGCATGCCATCCTTCATGACTGGGACTTCTTGCTCCGCGACAATGATACGGAAGATTAAATCACCTAAACCCATGGATTCAACACGGCGTTTGAGGTTTTCTTTAACTTTGTTTTCGTGTGTGGAGTATGTGTTAACAACGTACCAGGCTTTTTCGCCTAAAGTAGCATTGCTTTCGCCTTCACTTAAATCAGTTGTACTATCTGTAAATTTAATTTCATCTGCCATAGTATCACCTCTTATTTATTGAATGTGCTCTTAAGCACGTCAATCAAACCTTTTCCTAAAGCATCTTCGCCCATTAAAATCAAACCGACAACAGCGGCGATAATAACGACGACGACAATTGATGGCACTAAAACATCTCTCTTAGGCCAACGAACACGTTTGCCTTCTTTAACAACATCTTGTGTAAATTTTCTCACACCCATGAAGAAGACCTCCTTATTTACTAATCTTATGAAGCGTCATCTTATTGCAACGCTTACAATACTTTTTGATTTGAAGGTTTGTAGCACCTTCCTTTTTAATTGTGGTTGTATAGTTTCTGGAGAGGCACTCTTCGCAAATCAAAAGAACTTTTTCTCTCATCTCGAACCCCCCTATCACAATTAACTTTTAATAACTTATCACTCCTATTATTTTTTGTAAAGAAATATTTATGTCTTTACACCACCGAATTAGCGATTGAGCTGCTTGTCTCAGCAGGCGTTTCCGGTCCCAAAACCATAACAACAATAAAACAAATGACGATTAAGAGCATCAAAACACCGATGATAATGGCCATTGCCCAAGGGAAATGAATTGTCTCCCTTTTTGAATCGACTTCAAAAGACTCAGCGGGTTCTAACTTGTTTTCTTTTTCTTCGAAAATCATCTTGTCACCTCGTTAAAATACTTCTTTGTATATTTTTGGAAAATAGAAATGAACATTGTATCGAGCATGACGTTAAAGAACATCACAAGCGCTTGGCACAAAATAATGGCAAGGAATGTCTTGGTGCCAAAGGATAAAGCTTTCATCAAGGATCCGAAAAGAACAATGATGAATAAATCGCACACAAATGAGGCGAAACAAATATGCAAAGGTGAGAAGACTGGATGTTCGTCTTTTCCCTTGTAGAAGATAGAGAAGAGAATGACACCAATGAAAATCAAACCAGAGATAGAAGGCACTAGGATTTTCACAATTGTATCAATGTGATGAGTTGTGGACATCACGGTAATTTCTTTATTCAAAATGACGAATAATGAAACCGCTGCCCAAATAATCGCTAATGAGACAATCTCAATACCGAGGATGAGCTTACGGTTTTTAATGGAAGTAATGAACGAGAAAATGAAGTAAGCCGCAAAGCCTAGTAAAGCATAGATTGCGGTAATTTGTGGATATAAAGGATAGGCCTTAATATCGAAAGCAATATAGCCGAGTAAATCACTGCCCGCACCGACGAGAGCGCCGTATAAAGGGCCAAGTAAAATAGAGGCAAAAATAATTAAAGCTGGTCCGCCAAAAGAAAGGCGGACGAAAGGGAAAGCGGCAATGTAATTTACCGCAATAACTTTTTGTAAAATCATCGCTAGAGCAATGAATAAACCGGTTAAACAAATCTTTTGAATAACGGGGATGTTGGTCTTGATAAATCTGAATTTCATGTTAACCTCTATTTCATGTTGTGTTTGATGTAAGCAGCGAACGCTAATGAGCCAGTAACTAAGATGCAGTCATCTGGGTAAGCAGCGATCATTTCGTTAAGAGCGGCAAGCGCATCTTCTTTAAATGCATGGTCTTCCATATAAAGGAAATATTCTTCTTCAGTTCTCGCTCTTTCATGTGGGAAAGTAGTTAGAACGATATCTTTACTGTACTCACCTAAATAAGCAATCATTCTTTCAATGTTTTTGTCTCTGAAACAGGCAAACAAGACGTGAATTTCACGATTTTGAGCCACGTTTTGCAAGGATTTTACTAAATTATTGATTCCTTCTGGGTTATGAGAACCATCAACGATTAATAATGGTTTTTCTTTGAGGATTTCCATTCTCACTGGCATATAAGTATTAGCTAAACCAGACTTGATTGATTCTTCA
>CADCJP010000003.1 GCA_902801805.1 uncultured Erysipelotrichaceae bacterium
TTACCTGTGGTAGTGAACTATGTAGTTTCTTTCAAGAACTATGATGGCACTTTGTTAAGTGAAACAGTGGTAAAAGAAGGGGAAACCGCTACTTATACTGGTCCAACACCAACTAGAATGGAAACCGCTGAATGCACATATACTTTCAGTGGTTGGGATCAACCATTAGAAAATATTACAAGTGACTGTGTTCGCGTGGCCCAATTTACCGAAACCTTAAAACCCGTTACTAATTATTACAAAGTAACATTCAAAAACTACAATGATACATTATTACAAGAAGTAACTGTCGAAGAAGGACATACTGCGGTTTATACAGGCCAAACACCAACTAAACCAAATACTCCAACTCATCAATATACATTCACTGGTTGGGACGCATCTTTAGAAAACATCACAAGTGACTGTGTTCGTGTCGCCCAGTTTAGTGAAACTCAAACTAAATACACAGTCTCATTTAAGAACTATGATGGCACTTTGCTATATGAAACATATGTTGAAGCGGGTAAAACTGCGACATATATGGGTCCAACTCCCACAAGAGAAGAAGACGCTGAACGCACATATTCTTTTAAAGGCTGGGATCATTCTTTAGAGAATATCACTGAAGATTTAATCTGTGTTGCCCAATACAACGAAACCTTAAAACCAGTGACCATTTACTATAAAGTAACTTTTAAAAACTATGATGGCACAATACTTCAAGAAGTTAATGTTGAAGAAGGCAAGAACGCTACCTATACAGGCGCCACTCCAACAAGAACAAATACTCCCGAATTTACATATACATTTATTGGTTGGGATGGTCCATTAGATAACATCACCGCAGACTGTGTTCGTATTGCCCAATACTCAACCACAAACGTTGAATACACTGTTAAGTTCTATAACTACGATAATCAATTACTTTACACAGACGTCGTTTATTATCAAGGAACCGCGACTTATTATGGAGAAACACCAACTAGAGAAGCTACTTCCGCCTACTATTACACATTTAAAGGCTGGGATAAAGAATTAACTAATGTCACTAAGTCTTTCTCCACCAAAGCTTTATATGATGCCCATGGTGTCAGTAAACAAATCACTTTAAAACCAAGTAACGGTCAACCCGATAGTGTCATGAATGTGACTTATGGTGAAGCCTATGATTTAGGTACACCAGTTAATACTGGTTTCACCTTCTTAGGATGGTTCTCAAACGAAACAACAGCGATACCAACTTCTGGTACTTGGGAATACACTGATGTCAGTGTTCTTACCGCTAAATGGGGCACAGGATACTATGAATTCGTGGAAAACGAAGATGGTTATACCGTCTCTTTAACTGATGAAGGTAAAAATGTTAGTGAAATTGTTATACCTACTTCATTTAACGGTAAATCCGTCACTGCTTTAGGTGAAAATTTCTTAAGAAATAATACCAACATTGAAAAGATTACCATTCCTGCCACAATTAAAAAGATTCCTAACTATGCATTCTATAAATGCACAAAGTTAAGCGAAGTCGAATTAAACGAAGGCTTAGAAAGAATTGGTGCTTATGCTTTTGATAGTTGCAAATTAAAAGTATTAATCGTTCCTTCAACATGCACAGTCATTGAAAATAGTGCCTTTGAATATAACAGTGAGTTATATCATGTTTATCTTCCAATTTCTGTTACAACGGTGGAGCAATATGCTTTTTATGCAATAAATGCTTCTGCTTGCATTTGTATAGAATACGATTATGTTCCAAGTTGGGGTAGCTATTGGCGCTCTGGCGCAACTGTCTACACAAATTGTACAAAACTAGTGGTAGGCGAAGACTATAACTATGTTATTAGAAACGTCAGTGGCAACGATAGCGTCATTATCTTAAGACTTAGCCAAGCTACAAGTCAGTTAGAAAGTTTCACTTTCCCAACCGCTGTTGAAGGTATTAATGATATCAGAGTGGGTTCAAACTTATTTAAGTCAAACGTTAATATCCGTAGTGTCGATCTAACTGGTGTTACTCGTATTGGTGAAAATGCTTTCCTTAGTTGCTCTAATTTAAGCAATATCACATTCTCTAACTCATTAACTATCATCGGCAGCTATGCTTTCCGCTATTGTACTTCTTTAACAAGATTAGAAATTCCTAGTAGTGTGACTGAAATACAAAGTTATGCTTTTGATGGTTGTTCCAACCTTACTTATATCTATTTACCAAGTAGTGTGACTACTATTGGTTCATACGCCTTTGATGATTGTAAAATATCTACTATTTACACAAATGCACATTCCTCTAGTAGTGGATGGTCTAGTAACTGGAAAGGTTCGCAACCAATTTATTATGATTTCGTTTCCTTAGACGCTACTGATGACTTCAAATATGTTGCTCAAACATATATGGGTGAACAATATGTCACAATTACTGGATTAACTGCTACTGGACTTAATAAGAAGAATCTTGTTATTCCAGATCAAATTGAAGGTATAAGTGATATCCGCTTAATTAAAAGTTTATTTAATGGTTTAAGTGAACTCGTTTCTATTGATTTAGGCGCAGGTGTGACAAAGATTCCAACAAGTTGCTTTGCAAATTGCTCTAAATTAGAAACAGTCGTGCTTCATAATGGTGTGACTTCTATTGGACAAAGCGCATTCTTAGTATGCTCTAAATTAGCTTCTATTAATATGCCATCTACCTTAACCACAATTGGTAGACAAGCATTTGACTACTGTACCTCTTTAAGAGAAATCGTCATTCCTATTAGTGTGACTACAATTGAGGCTTATGCTTTTGATGAAATGGGTAAAATTGCCATTCTCATTGAGGCTAGTGTGGCTCAACCTAACTGGAAACAATATTGGTCAGGTAGTAGTTCCGCTAATAAACAGTTCATTTATGATTATGTTTCTTCTGGTGTAACTGGAGATTATAGATACGCTAAAACATCAAATGGTGTCACTGATTCCATCTACATTCTTGGTTTAGTGGAATCTTCCGTAAGTACTAATTTAGTCATCCCTAATGAAATTGAAGGCATTACTAATATCAAGATCGCTAATTATGCTTTTGATGGCAATACCATTATTAAGACTGTTGATTTAGGTAACTCAGTCACTTATATCGGTTCATATGCCTTTAGAAATTGTTTTTCCTTAAGACAAGTTATTATTCCTCTTAACTGCACAGCGATTAAGGCCTACGCTTTCCAAGGTTGCAGTACAGAATGTGTCCTTAACTGTGAAGCAAATGAAAAACCAGACGCTTGGGAAAATAACTGGAATATATCTAACTGCCAAGTCATTTGGGGCTATACCCGTTAATAATGTTTTCTCAACAAAAAAGGCCCATTAAGGGTCTTTTTTAACACTATTAAAAAATCGTCTTTTTTAAAGTTGATTTAAAGTAGCGAGTTTTATATTATTAATGGGCACGCTAAAGATTATGAAAATTGTATTAATTAACGGTACTAACCACAAAGGTAGTACATATCACATCGCTAGACAACTAGCGGACAAACTTCAAGGTGAAACAACAGAATTCTTCTTACCAAGAGATTTTGATGAGTTTTGTTTAGGCTGCACAACTTGCTTTGTTAAAGGCGAAGAGTTTTGTCCACATCATTCTAAAATCGAAAAGATTACAAAAGCTTTATTAGAAGCTGACGTCATTATTCTTGATAGTCCAGTCTACGTTTATCACGCTAGTGGGGCAATGAAAGCCTTGTTAGACCATTATGGATACATGTGGATGGCACACCGTCCAGAAGAAGCAATGTTTAAAAAGCAAGGTGTCGTCATTTCTACCGCTGCAGGCGCGGGTACTAAGTCCACCATGAAGGACATGAAAGATAGCTTATTCTATTGGGGTGTCGCAAGAAACTATGAATTTGGTACACCAGTAGCCGCTACTTCTTGGGAACAAATAAGTGAAAAGAAGCTAAAAAAGATTGATAAAGCAACCACGAGAATTGCTAAGAAAATAATTAGAAGAAACGGCAAAGCAAAACCAACTATCGGTGCCAAACTATTCTTCTTCCTTATGCATTTGTTGCAAAAGAATGGTTGGAATCCAAAAGATAAAGAATATTGGAAAGAAAAGGGCTGGACTGAAAAGAAACGTCCTTGGAAGAATAAATAAAAAGTTAAGTTATAATCAATAAAAACTGCTAGAATAGTTATATGAACACAACACTCCCAAAAAAACAGCAAGTTCAAATCGTTTTTACCATCCTCAATAACATAGATCCTCTTAACTTCTATCATAGTGAAGATCAAGAAAGTGAATATTTAAGTGATGCTAAAGAAATCGTTAACGCTTTAGCGAAAAGAAGAACGACCTTTTTCTTTTGGATTAAGATTCGTGAGATTTTCTTAGACTCTTTTGAGATGAAAGTCAAAATCAGGACTTGTCGAAAAATCGCTAGAGAAATCAGCTTTGCATTCTCTAACCAAGAACTTGTGAAAGAAGTGAGAGAGATTCCTGCTTTAAAGAATATCGATGAAGATTTCACCCTTAAAGTGCATAACGATTTAATCTTCCAATGGTCAGAATGTAACTATGTTAATATTAATGGCTACCGCTACACAGAATGCGAAGAACAAGACTTAGATGAACTAGGAGAGATTTATACAAACCTTGTCAAAGATAATTCTGTAAATTATGTCTTATACAAAAAGAAACCTCTTTGGAACGAACTTAAATATGTCAAAGTGGTGAAGAAAGATAAATGTCATCTCGAGGAATTTATAAAAGATAAAAGCGTTTCGATGATTGTCGATAACAAAGCATTACTTTATAAGGCAAACTAAAAAAGAAGACCCTCTGGGTCCTCTTTTAGTCTTTATAGAATTTCATTTCATCGAAGTACTTTTGAATAACTTCGTTGAATCTTTGCCATAAGTCGTCGTCTTTTTCTTTACCGGCGAAGCCAATGGTTTTGTATTCGTTTCTTAAGCCTTTAACTTGTTCAATCTCTTCATCAGTGAATTCAGAGTTAGCAAGTAAGATTCTGGCTTTCTTAATTAATTCTTCTTTTTTATTAGCTCTTTCTTCAAAGAGTTTGAGCATTTCGCCATGTCTTTCTTTCTTCTTTTCTTGGAATTCATCCATCACTTTAGCGAAGTCTTTCCATAAGAATTCATCGCCTTTACCAGAATAGCCAACATCCTTCCATTCTTTTCTTAAGGCATCCATTTGAGCGTTAGCTTCTCTAATGTTTTCCACTTCGATAACCGCTTTAGCGCGTTCGATGATATCTTCTTTCTTGGCTCTTTTTTCAGCATTAGCCTTATCTAATTCTTCAAAGAAGGCTTTCTTCTTTGCGTAGAATTCATCTTTAACTTTTCTGAATTCATTCCAGAGTTCATCATCTTGTTCTTTAGAACCCGCTCTTCCGGCTTTTCTAAAGTCATCGTTTAATTTATCTAATTCCTTATTAGCGGCGAGTATTTCTTTTTTATCTAAAAGTTTTCTCGCAGCCTCAATGATGTTTTTCTTTTCTTGATATGGAGAAGAGAGGAGTTTTGGTTCTTTCTTCGCTAATTCGTTGAATAAAGCGATAAACTTATCGGTTTCTTCTTGTTCCGCGAAGCTATCTTCATCTCTTCCTAAAAGATATTTATATTCTCTTCTTAAAAGTTGTAAGTCATTAGCTCTATCATCTAAGTTCTCTTCTTCTAAGAGTTCTTTCACTAATGCAATTAATTCTTGTTTGTTCATGTTGTTATTTCCTCATTCAGTCAATAATTATTGTAAATGAGTAAACGCAAAAGCGTTACCTTTTATTTATAAAAATTCATTCGTCCATTATTTGTTTTAAAGGAATCTTCTTCATTAACCACCCATATATCAGCATAATTCCTTCATAAATCACAATAAATGCCCCTAAAGTGATGAAAAACATCACAAAGTCAAATTTATAGTCAGGAACATTCTCGATGTCTTTAAAAACGACACTGACCATGACTTTAAGAAGAACATATTGATAAATAGTGCCGATAACAAAGCCAATGTAGGCCGCAGGACGATAACAATCTAGAACCGCTCTTTTGCAGTTAAAGCCGTCATAACCATAGACACGCATCATCGCGATATTCTTTTGATTAAAACGAATGACTGTGGAAGTAGCGATATATAAAGTGGTGAACGCTAAGACCACACCAATAATAAAGATCATTAAACCCATCATTACACTCGCTAATTCATCCATACTCGTGGACATTTGAATCATCGCTGAGAAACAAAATGATGATAGGGCAATAAGAAACACGAGTGTTTTACGGCTTCTTAAAACAGAACTACTCATCTCTTTTATGAAGTTAGATTTATCTTTACCGTTAGTGGCCTTACCTTTACTTTTAGTAATACCCTTAATCAAATTAACTGTGGGTTGGTTAAGTTTCTTCACGCTATATAAAACTGCGATTAAGCCAAAGACAACAGTGGGAGCTATCACTAAAATAGCGAACAATTCAAAATGCACACTAATATCAACATGAGGTATTAGATCAGTATCATTTTGCAAATGGTAATACATTGGCATTAAGGCGAATGATAGTAGATAACCCGCTAAGCAACCAACAAAGATGCTTATTGCAAAGATCATAAAGCTTTTAGCGATTCTAAAATCTGAATAGCCAAGAGCTTTCAAGATACCAATTTGCTTAGAATGACTATCGATATAATGCTTGATATAGAAGAATAACATCACAAGTGATGTCAGAGATAAACAGCCTCCAGAACAAGCGCAGCACACAATACCTGTATTAACATAGGACTTTCGACACCTTTAAGATCAATTAAGTAATTCATAAACATGTTGCACACAGTAATGGCGCAACACATCATGATGGATATGCCGAATAGTTTAAGACTATCTTTAAAACTGATGACCATAATTACCATCCAATCTCATAAGCAGTCTTTTTGACCTTATTAGTAGTGGAATCAATAATCTTACCACTGTTCATTCTAATGATTCGATCCGCGGTCTCTGCGATATTCGCGTTATGGGTGACCATAATCATGGTAAAGCCTTGTTCCTTTTGTAATTTAATGATGTAATCAAGCACTAAACGACCAGTCTTTTCATCTAAGGCACCAGTTGGTTCATCTAAGAATAAAACTTTAGGTTTTTTCGATAACGCTCTAGCGATAGCGACACGTTGTTGTTCACCGCCGCTTAATTCACTAGGGAACTTCTTTCTTTTATCTTCTAAGCCAACGGCTTCAATATAAGGAAGAATATCTTTATTGTTAGCTAAATCAGCACCCATTCTGACATTCTTTTCGACATTTAAATGTGGAAGTAAATAGTATTGTTGGAAGATAAAAGCAGTGTTTTCCTTACGGAACTTGGTTAGTTCTTTTTCTTTCATACTTTCTAAATGATAGTCATTATAAGAAACAGAACCTTCATCAATACTTTCAAGTCCTGACATGACATTTAATAATGTGGATTTACCAGAACCAGAGGCCCCTAAAATAACAACGAATTCTCCGTTTTCAATTGTCAAAGAGACTTCGTCTAAAGCTTTAAAACGACTTTCGTTTTTACCATAATATTTGGTTAGTTTATCTATCTTAATCATGATGTTATTTTCCTAACTTTTCTTTTAATAAGGATTTAAATACTTCTGTGAGCATATTAGCGATTTCTTCCCCACTGAATTTGCACATTCCAGTCGCGCATAAGGTGGCAATACCATGTGAATAAATCCATAAGTGACGATATAAAGAAATAGCCTCTTCTTTATTAACGGGATAGTTATCAGTAATAGAATCAACTATCTCATCGTAGTTACTTTCAATTTCAGGAAGTATCTTATTAACCCCTAAATCTTCCTTTTGTTTATTCATAAATAATAATTGGAATAACTTAGGTTCTTTAACGGCGAACATAATATAGGCTTGACCAACACCCCTAAAGGCAATGGTTTCTTTTAGACCTTGTTGCACATATTCTGTATATATTTCACGCGCTTTAGTTTTAATACCTTCCATCACCTCATTCATGTTTTGAAAAGTGGTGAAGATTGGGCGAGACGAACTCTTTAATCGTTTTCCTATTTCTCTAGCGGTGACACTAGAAAGATCTTTTTCTCTTAATATTTCTAAACCCGCATTAATGATTTCTTCTTTGGTAAACTTAGCTCTTGGAGGCATAATCTACTCCTTTCTAAAACACGTGTTTTATAACGTACGTTTTAGTTTAGAATTAAAAAATAGATGGTGTCAATAAATATTGCACAAAATAGTTTATTTTTCTAAAACATAAACAATGTGTGATTTGTGTACACACAGCTGCTAGTCTTTTTAATTGTGCGTCTTATAGTGGCTAAGTTAAACTGATGTACGGTCATTGCTATTTTCAATAGTGATGGTCGTTTTTTTGGAGATTAAAACATGCTTAAATTTATCATCAACGCACTCGCTAATTACGAGTTCACTTTCGACAAAAACAGCGCTTATGGTCATGTCGAAGGTTATGAGGTTAATCTTGTTAACGATTTATCAGTACAAGGTGTACCTGTCATTACTTTTTCCACATTTCTTTCACAAACAAAGAAAAATGAATTTGCAATCAAAATGAACGCAAAAAAGATTCCAATGGTCACTGTTGTGCCATTTGATTGTGGTGTCGCAGTAAGAGTTCAAGCTTGGGTGGCTAAACAATGGGAAAAGAAAATTCCAGAAGTCATTAAAGCGGTACTCGAAGTATTAGAGGAATTAGAAGCCCCTAAAAGTGATATTTGCCCACAATCAGGCGAAAAACTTGATGAGGTAGAATCAAAAACCGTTACTATTCCAAATACATTAATCAAAATACGCTTAACTAATGCTGCTGTTGAAGCCCTCAATAGTTCAATTATTAAAAACAATGAAGACTTTAAAGCCGCACCAAACAATTATGCCAAAGGTTTCTTAGGCGTCTTAATCGGTGTTCTTGCCGGTGCTATCTTAACCGTCATCTTCTCTTTGGTCGGTTTTGTGACCATGATTGCTCCTGCAGTCGCCATCCTTCTTGGTACTTTCTTATACAAGAAATTTGGTGGTAAACCAAACGCTATGATGATTGTTATGACATTCGTGACTACAGTTGTGGTGATCACGGCGGTCTTATTCTTAATGTATGTCGTCACTGCTGGAATCGTCTGTGCAAATCCAGATGTCCAACACGCATTAGGCACACAATATAAAGGTATGGAAGCCTTTAATTACTGCATGGAAAACTCTGATGAATTTAAGAGAGCATTCTTCTTAGATATTGTCTTAAATATCATCTTCATCCTTGTCGCGGAAGGCTTATCCGTTTATGGCTTAGTGAGACAAATCCGTCGTCCTAAAGCTATTGCTTAATTAATTATAAAATAATTAAAACCCCAGGTTTCAACACTTGGGGTTTTTATTTAACTATGAAGTGGTGCGGGTCTAAGTTACCACATGATGGATCAACGTTGTGGTTATTCTTAGTGTCACTAGCTTCGATGTAGTATTTCACATCATCGCCTTTATGCAGACCTTCAAACACAAATGTGTAATTAGTGGTTTCTTTGTATTTGCCCATTGGGCTAGATAGATAACCGCTGTCATTCACCGAATAGTGGATAGTGACATCACTGATATCTTCGTTAGCGTATGAAGTCACATTTGTTTTAATCACGTAGCGGTCTTTTAATTCGACTTCACCGTAATAGACTTCACGAGAATCAATGAAGACCATATCTTGGTCTGGTACCTCATGTGTTCTACAGTGTAAGGCATCAGTATTTAAGAACTCACGTCCGTAGTAATCATTAGAGGAGAATCCTTCAATACCTTGAATGTCATAACCTGGTAAAGCTTCTTGATAAACCTCAATCGCTTTTTGATTATATGTAGCGTTACTACCTAAAGGCATATAGACATGTCCATTAGCAATCAATGAGTTAGTGTAAGGGGCAACAGTGCTGCCACCTGGTTCTTCAATACGATAGACGCGGTAGTTATAGCCATAAGCGCACCTAGTGTTCGCTAATTCTTCGGCTACTTGCTCATAGTATTGATAACGAGAATTACTCTTAGGTAATTTCGCAACGATTATTTTATCAGGTGCGACAATCTTACCCCAGCAGTCAATATGGGCAATGTAATCACCTTGTGGGTCAATCGTGATAACATAGTTATCCGTGCCTGTATATGTTTGCATCTGTTTTCTGACATTAGCCTCGTTATTACTATTTTCAGAGACCACTAAATCATCACTAAAAGCGGTGCCTCTTCCATCTTGCATTAGGTTACCACCAGTATGGGTAATTGGCATCTTAGAATAAGGGATATTGAAGTAATCCGCTAATTTAGAAGGAACAGCGTTTTGTTCATATCTTGGACGATTGTATGTAAAGTCGACAATAGACAATTGTTTTTCTTTGAAAACATAGAATGGAGAGAAGTCTCTCACCCAATAGCCATAGTCATCATCAATTGGCATATCTAGGAATGTGACGTTATCAACATCAACCCCAGCGTTAGATAAATCGCTTCTTGCTTGAGTGATACGTGATCTATTTCTGCTATCAGGATTGACTAATAATAAGACTTTATTATCTTTAGCGATAGCTTTATACGCCGTTAATGGCATGTTATTTGGATAGCACATCTTGACCATTTCACATGGTTCAAATTCACCAGGCATTCTCAAAGAGAAATCCTTAATGACTTCATAGTCTTTTAATGGATCAACAGGTGGGATCTCACTTGATGAAGAAGAGCTAGAGGATGAACTACTTATTGATGAAGTAGTGCTGCTAGAAGTCGATGAACTGCTACTAGAAGAACTGCTTGAAGAGGACGAACTTGAAGACGAACTGCTAGTTGAAGATGAGCTACTAGATACGCTGCTCAAAGAACTAGAGCTACCCGAACTAATAGATGATTGACTACTCGAACTAGATGAAGAACTAACACTACTAGAAGTTGAACTTGTTGAGGATGTAGTGGAACTTTCTATCTTAGAAGTCGTGCTTTCACTAGCGCTACTTGTGTTTTCTTCCTTGCTTGAAGTGGTGCTCAAAGAACTAGAAGAAGTGTTTATTGCCCCAACATTACAAGAGGAGAGAATAAACCCAGTTAATACCGCTAATGCACTTAAGATACGTCTCTTTTTCATATGTCACTAATTATAGAAGAATTTATCAATAAATAAATTAGCTATTAATAAAAAGTCATAAAACTCACCAATAAATGTTGATTTTTTCAAAGAAAAATGAATAATTTATTTGGTATGGAAGATTATAAAAGAAAATATCAAACAACAATAGCCTCAGGAGTGGTTATATTAATTGCCTCACTCATTCTTTTTGGCGTTTCTATTTGGGGATTAGTCCGCACTCACACCACTAGTCCAGATGTCAGTCTTGCACCTTTTATCGCCATGATTGTCGTGGATACGCTCATAGCTATACTTGGTATCCATTGTTTAAGAAGAGGACTTATCTACGCAAATGTCAAAAAGCATGGTTATCCAGCCACCTGCAAAGTAGTGGATAAAGTATTTAACCATATTAGACGTGGTTATAGATGCCGTCTTATCGTTTTATATCAAGGCGAATCTGGTACAAAATACGAACTATCTTTACCGATGTTTTTAGAAGATGCTGACCGCGCTAAAGTTGGGGATAAAGTCAATTGCCTCATCTTAGGGGAAGAATGTTACGTCGATCCATTCAATATCGAAATTAGTAAAGTATTTGGTAACATTGACGAATAATTTTTTAATCCTTTATTAATAAAAGATGACTTTTAGTCAGTCGTGACACATAATTAATTGGGCGTATGAAATCAATTAGTTATAAAAAGTTCTTTGTTTTCACTAGTACTGTTATTTGCTTAGTGATGCTTTTAGCGATAGTAATTACCGCTGTTTTTATTGAGACAATGAACGATTATACAAAGTATCTTGGCACTTATTTTAACCAAGAAAGGGAAGAAGGTTTTGTTATCGCTCAACCTGTTGTCCTTAATCTTCCGATTGATGAGGGAAGAGAATTTGCTTTTAATACCGCTTTAATTGTGATGCCAATTATTGGAACAATTTTAACTGTTCTAATTTGTGTTCTATATATGTACTGCCACTATAAGGAAACTAACCCTAAAGAAAGAGCGCGCATTACTCATCATTACATCAGTTTTATCAACGCTGGTATCGCCTTTATTTTGATGTCATTTTTAGAATATTCATTTGGTAAAAACGTTGCCTTTGCGGGCGATACTGCCACAGGCAGAGCCTTCAGTGGCCTAGTGAGATGTATCATCATGTTCTTTGGTATTCGTTTCATCTTTATGATTACGCAAATCATCATTGAAAGACACACTATGAAGAAAAGAGAAATCGCAGTAAGAATTATCTACTGTGTGGCCTCTCTTACCGTCTTTATTTTCTATACCTTATTAGCAATCCAATATCAGCCTAAAACCGATACGACGTACACAACGGTTTTCGGCTTTATAGTTGTGCCAATATCAATTCTCATTTTCGAAGGTCTTTTGCTTTATTTTAAGATTATTGACCGCAAAGAAAACGAAGAATAATTGTGCCAAAATATATTTATTCATCCCTAACGGATGCGCTATAATGGTAGTGACATAAGGGGGAGCTCATAATGGCTAAGAAAAACGGTGGAAAAGATTATTTTGGTTTTCCATGGATTGTTAGTGTCATTTTAGTGATTATACCAATTACTTCTTGGGTCTTTGGTTTCGTGACCAGATTCAAAGAAGGCCATTGGGTTTGTGCCTTAATCCGTTTGATCTTCGGTTGGAACATCATTTGGATTTTAGACATTATCTTCATGATTTTGACACATCATATCTTCAAATTATTCTAGTTCGTTAGAGTAATATTAGAGGCGGGTTAATAGCCCGCTTTTAATATGCTTAAAAAGAGAATTAATTGAAAATTATTTATCTTTTTTCTATAATAACGCCATGAAAAGAATTGATTACATTTTAGACTTTTGTAAGGAACTCGCCAAACAGATGATCGTCTGTGGGGCTAATATCGAAAGAGTGGATCTCTGCATCGAACACCTCTGTCACGCCTATGGTCTTCATGATGTGACATGCGCTAATTTGACCACCCGTATTTCTATCTCTGCGAAAGATGAAGATAAGAACTATGCCCATCGTCAAACCGATGTTCCTCCACAAGCTTTCAACTTAGAAAGACTAAAGAAACTCAATCATTTGTATTATCACGTTAAAGAAACAACTCCAGATGAGAAGACCTTATATGATTTACTCCACGCAGTTAAATCAAACGACTTCTCATGGTGGATTATGCTCGGTGGTTATCTCGTCGCTATGGCGGCATTAGCGAGAATCTTCTTAGCCGGTCCTGCGGAATTATTAATCACTGAATTAAATACCGTCATCTTATTCTTCTTAGGCAAATTAGCCACGAAGATTAGGCTTAATAAAATCGTCACAAACTTTGTTTGTATGCTTTTGTGTTCGATGATAGCCATCCTATTCTTCGCTCTAGGGTTTATCAATAATTTCTACATAGTTATCATTACCAATGCCTTCTTCTTGATACCAGGTATTCAAATGGTTAACTGCGCAAGAAACTTATTATGTGGCAACGAAATGAATGGTGTTATCGACTTATTAAAAGTCTTATTAGAAGTCTGCACAATCGTTGCTGGTATGGCTGCTGCTTACGCTATGCTTGGTAAATTAGCAGGCGAACTCTTGATCCAAGACTTCATTAAAGCTTTAGGACAAAATAGCTTAGTCCGTTCCTTTGAATTAGTAGTGCTTTCATTCATTGCCTCTGCTGGCTTTGGTGTCGTCTTCAATATTCAATGGAAAGATTTAATCTACGCTGCTATCGGTGGCATGATTGTGAGAATCGTTTATATTTCCTTACAAGCCGCTTTACCAGATTATCGTTTCGTCTTTACTATTGTCGCGGCCTTCTGTGCGGCTTTATATTCTGAAATCTTAGCGTTAGTGAAAAAGGAACCATCCGTCTTATATAGATATCCTTCAATCATTCCACTTATTCCTGGTGACTTATTCTTCTATGTTGCCGCTGGTATCATCTGGGGTAACACTAGCTTAATCGTAGATTATGGACCAGCATTAGGTCTTGTTCTCGTTGGTATTTCTTTAGGCTTCGTCTTATGTTCGACAATCGTCCACTATATTAGAAAATTTAAATTCTTAAGGAATGCCAATGATGAAGCCAAACAATAAACTTATTCTCGCCGTTAACGGCACATTGATGCGCGGTTTAGAACTCGAAGATAACCTCAAAGCGGTCTCCGCAGTTTTTCTTAAAGAAAGTCAAACCGAAAAAGCTTATCGCTTATTTACTGTTGATGATAAATATCCAGCGATGGTGAAAGATGAAAAAGGCTCCGCGATTGATGTGGAACTTTATGAAATCAGCGAAGAAGGAATGAAAGAAGTCCTTTCTAAAGAACCAGAGGGTTTAACCATTAAAGAAATCACTTTAATTGATGGTAGTGTTGTTCAAGGTGTTGTGGGTTTACCTTTCATCATTGAAAATAGAAAAGAAATTACCAAATATGGTGGCTGGCGAAACTATCTCGCTAATAAGGAAAAAGATATGAAAAAGCTATTCTTATATTACTCATATACCGGTAACGGTGATATCGTTGCTGAAGCTTTTAAGAAGAAAGGCTACGATATTAGAAAATTTGATACCGTTAAGAAACTTCCTAAATCGTTCTTTTGGGGCATGATGGTGGGAGGCTTTCAAGCAGCGATTAATAAAAAGGCTAAATTAAAGCCATTTGATCATGATATTTCTATGTACGATGAAATAGTCATTGGTTCACCAATTTGGAACGGTAAGTTCTCTCCCGCTTTAAACGGCCTTTTAAAGGCGTTAACGCTTCCAACTAACAAAATATCGTTCGTCTTCTATTCAGGCTCTGGAGAGGGCAAAAAAGCCCTAAAGCGCCTTAATAAGCAATATCCAAACGCCTCATATGTCTTTTTAAAAGAACCAAAGAAGTATCCGGAAGAATTAAAGAAACTCGATTAATATGAAAATTTGGGCCATTATCCGTAAAGCAATCTATTTAGCAATCATGGTGGGAATCTTGATTGCTTTAGCCTTGCTTAAAAAGAATGTTGATATCGCAGAAGGCATGACTAGAACTGCGATGAGGGGATATGGCAAAGCCGCGAGTGTGGCTTCTTCCTTTGTGCCTTTCTTATCCTTGACAGAAGTCGTGGTCTTAGGTATCGCCATTGCGTGCTTGGTTTTATTGATCTTAGCCATTATTGATTTATTTAAAATCCGTTTATTTAAAGCGGTGAATAAAATACTAGCGATTCCTTGCATCATTTTGACTATTGTTGCTTTATATAACTTCTCTTGTGAGGCAGCGTACAACCGTAAGGCTATGCCTTTACCATATTATGATAGTGAAGTCGCGAGAGATGATTTCTCTAAAATCTATAACTATTTCGCTGATGATTTAGATTACTGTGTAGATCAATTAGAATTTGAAGAAAACGGTGATGTCAAAGGTATGAAACTAGGTGACATCGTTAAAGACTTAAAAGAAGCTTATAAGATTATCGAAGGTAATAGTTACTTCCATAGTCATTTTGGTGCGGTTAAACCAATGGCTTCTTCTTTTATCTACCGTGAACTTCAAATCACTGGTGTGACCTTCTCTCCATTTGCGGAGGCCAACATCAATACAATGAACACTAATGTGAATATTCCTTTCACGACAGCGCATGAACTTGCGCACACCAAAGGTGTCATGAGAGAAGACGACGCTAATCAACTAGCCTTCTATGTTTGTGTTAATAGTGATAAACCATATCTTAGATATTCCGCTTACGTTTCATATTTCTATCAAATGAGAAGCATGTGTAGTCCTTCTTATTTAACTGAAGAACAATTAAGCCATGTAAATCCAACTAGTGAACAATATCATCAATACGCTAAAACAGTGAACTACGTTAACGAGTTCTGGAAGAAACATGATCTATTAGGTAACGTTGGTGAATGGTTTAATAACCTATACATTAAGTCCAGTGGTGTGAAAGAAGGAACGAGTTCTTACCATGGTGGAACTGATTATGAATTTGATCCTGCTACTAATAAGTTCTATCCATCAATGTATCAAAAACTCTTCATTGAAAAGTACTATCGATTAAATAGTTAATTATATTAAGTTGCATATCATTAGATAAATAAATATTTTGTTTATAAAATAAGGCTATGAAAAAAGAACCAGTAATTATTAAAGGCGGAGACTATACAGGTGAAAGAGCGTTGTTCATGACCCATAACGCGGTCATTGAAGATGTCTTATTTCATGATGGAGAATCCCCATTAAAAGAAAGTAGTGACTTAGTAATTAATAACGCCACATTCCAATGGAAATATCCTTTATGGTATGGAAGTAACATTGAAGTCAATAATTCCAAGATATTGGAAACCGCGAGAAGTGGTATTTGGTACACCACACATATGACCATGAATAACTGTGTTATTGATGGCCCTAAATATTTTAGAAGAGCGGGTTTTATCACCCTTAATAACTGTGAGTTAAACCACGGAGAAGAAACATTCTGGGGCGCTCACGATGTGAAACTTAATAACGTGACAGTCAAAGGCAACTATTTCTTAATGAATGTCACTAACGCTGAAATCGATAACATGAGAGTGGATGGTGACTATCTTTTAGATGGTGCGAAAAATGTCACTATTAAAAACTGTGTCCTAAATAGTAAAGATTCATTCTGGAATACCGAGAATGTCACTGTCATTAACTGTAAGATTGTTGGTGAATACCTCGCGTGGAATTCTAAAAACATTACCTTTATCGACTGTGAAATCTCATCCTTACAAGGCTTATGCTATATTCAAGGATTAAAGATGATTAACTGTAAGTTATTAGACACAAATCTTTGCTTTGAGTATTGTGAAGATATCGACGCTGATATCGTTGATGAAATTGATTCAGTCAAAAACCCAATCAGTGGTGTTATCAAGTGTCCAGGTGTCAAAGAGCTCATTATCGATCAAAACACTCGTGACCATAATAATGCCTTCAAATTAGAAATTAAGAAATAATATGAAATACGATTTTAATAAATTAAGTGAGAGAAGAAATACTTCCTCTATCAAATGGGACGTTAAAGAAAACGAACTACCAATGTGGGTCGCTGACATGGACTTTGTCCAAATGCCAGAGATTCAAGAAGCGGTGATTAACGCTGCTAAAGATGGTAGCTATGGTTATACTTATCCAACCGATGATTTCTTTAAAGCCTATCAATATTGGTGGAAGCTTCGTCACGATATCGACATTGACTATAAGAATATGGTCTTTGCTACCGGTGTCGTCTCCGCTTTAGATTCATTAGTGAGAACATTAACTAAAGAGAATGAAAACGTCATGATTCTTTCTCCTGTTTATAATAACTTCTTTACCGTTGTTACAAGTAACAAGAGAAACCTAATCATCTCTGATTTAATTTATCAAAACGATGATTTCTTTATCGACTATGAAGATGTCGAAGAGAAAGTCAAAAAGAATAACGTCAAACTATTCATCTTCTGTAATCCTCATAACCCAATCGGTAAGATTTGGAAGAAAGAAGAAATTGAAAAGTTATACAACATCCTCAGTAAATACAATGTCCAAATGATTTCTGATGAAATTCAGTGCGACATCGTAGAACCAGGATGTAAATATGTTTCCGCTTTAGCGGTTGGTCAAGACATCATCACTTGTATGGCACCAAGCAAGGTTTTTAACCTTGCGGGTTTACATTCCGCGGTGACAGTGGTTAATAATCCAACTTTAAAAGAAAAAGTGCAAAAAGCTTTCTATCACGATGATATTGGTGAGCCTAACTATTTCTGTATCCCAGCGACAATCGCTGCGTACACTAAAGGGGCGCAATATGTTGATGAGCTAAACGAATATCTCTATCAAAATAAGAAATATATCAAAGAGTTCTTAAAAGAAAACTTACCTAACGTTAAGCTTGTTTCTGGTCAAGCCACTTACTTATTATGGCTTGATATCTCTAAATACGGCATTCCTAGTGACGTCTTTGTTAAAGAGTTAAGAGAAGAAACAGGTTTATACATCAATGATGGCCTACATTATGGCCCTAATGGTGGTAACTTTATTAGAATCAATATTGCAACAAGCTTAAATAATGTTAAAGACGGAATGAATCGTCTATCTAACTTTTTGAAAGGAAAATAATATGCGTAAAGACTTTGGATCTCAAACATGGCTATGCCCAATGCCAGTCCTCATCATCGGTACATTCAACGAAAACAACGAACCAGATGCGATGAACGCCGCCTGGGGTGGTACCTATGATGACAATCAAATCATCATTTGTTTATCATCACATCAAACTACAGACAACATTAGGAATAAGAAAGCCTTCACCGTGGCCTTTGCCACTAAAGAAACAGTGACCGCTAGTGACTATGTTGGTATCGTTTCTTTTAGAAAAGAGAAAGATAAGATTAAGAAAAGTGGTCTTAAATGTGAAAAGGCTCCACACGTTGATGCTCCTCTCTTCACCGATTACCCATTAACTCTTGAATGCGAATTAGTGGAAATCATTAATGAAGGTGAAGGTGGTGGAAACGTCATCGCTAAAATCGTTAACGTGAGTGTGGATGAAAGCATTGTTGAAGACGGACACGTTAATCCAGACAAAGCCCACTTCTTAGTGTTCGACCCAATCAAAGCCGAATATAAAGAAATTGGTGAGACAGTCGCTAACGCCTTTAGAGAAGGCATGAAACTTAGATAAGAGAAAAGGACCCTATGGGTCCTATTTTCTTTCCATTACCATTTCTTTAGCGTACTCTAATTGTTTATCGGTCACTTTACCAGAAGAGATAAGTGAGGCTACTTCGTAAATCTTTTCGTCTAAAGATAATTCTTTAATCGTGGTGTAGGTTCTATTGTTACTAACTTTCTTAGCAATTCTTATATGATGGTCGCTTAAACTCGCTACCTGTGGTAAGTGAGTAATGGTGATGACTTGATGAGAGAATGATAATTCTTTAATCTTTTTAGCCACTTTACTTGCGACATCCCCACTGATACCTGTATCGATTTCATCAAAGATGATCGTGTTGATTCTTTGCGCTTTCACATAGAGAAGCTTAATCGCTAACATGATACGGCTAAGTTCACCACCAGAAACAACTTTCGCAAGTGGTTTTAAACCTTCACCAATATTTGTTTCGATGAAGAACTCAATTGTGTCGATACCGTTATCTGAGAAGATATTAATATCTAAGTCAGGATTCTTTTCTTTATTAATGACTGCGACTTTAAAACGGCACGCTAGGCCAAGTTCAGAAAGAGTCTTCTCTAAATCTTTAGTGATATTTAGACCAATGTCTTCTCTGACTTTATGTAAGTCCATCGCAGCAACGTATGTTTCTTCATAAATTTCAGATAGTTTATCCTTTTCTTCTTTTAGAAGAATGGAGTAGTCTTCTTTATATTTAAGCAATTCATTAAGTTCGTCTTGATACTTAATTAATTCATCAAAGTCTTTATTATATTTCTTCTTCAAATTATTAATTGCGTGTGAGCGTTCGATAAGAGAATCAAGATGTTCAGGATCATAGTTAAGGTAACTTGCCTTCTTCTTAATCTCTTCAAACATATCTTCGAGTTCATAGTAGGCGTTATCTAAACGAGATAAGTATTCTTGATAATCGTTTTGATATTCCGCGAGCTTAGTGATGTTTTCTTTGATTTGATAGATGTTGCTTAAAGCTTCTCCATCCATTAATTCCTTAGATTCCATTAATAAGGAATAAATCTTGTCATAGTTTTCAAGCAAGGTGATTTCAGAAGCAATCTCTTCCTCTTCGCCTTCTTTTAGATTAAGAGCTTTAATTTCGTTATAGGCATACTCGTATGCTTCTTGGTTTTTATTAAACTCATCAATCCTTTTAACCAAACTATAGTACGTCTCACTTTGTTTTTTCAAAAGTGTATAACGTGTCAAATATTTTTCTAAGTATTGATTAACTAATCTAAAGTTAAAACCATCGACCATGGTTAGGTAATTTTCTGTATTAAATAACTTCACCATGTCAAATTGTTGATGAATATCAGCGATAAGTGACATGACATTCTTTAAATCGTTTAATGTAACAGTGGTGTCGTTAATCTTAACAACGTTCTTATTCGCAGAGATGGTTCTTTTTATTTCGATGAGTCCATCTTTTTCTGGAATATTAGCTTTTTCTAAAGCCGCTTTAACTATCGGACTCTGATTATCAAAAACACCGAGGACGATGGCCTTTTCTTCCCCTTGTCTGATCATTTCAGAAGCCGCTCTTTCGCCTAATAAGAGTCCGATACAGTCAATGATTAAGCTCTTACCAGCACCTGTTTCGCCTGTCAAAACAGTTAGCCCATCTTTAAAAGCAATCTCAATGTCTTCAATGATGGCAAAATTTTGCACTTTTAATTTTATTAACATGTCTATATTCTAACCAATTCTAAATATAAATGTCACTAGTTATTAAATCAATACCATATCGGATATTTTTAAAAGCAAAAATAACCGACATGTCACCTAGTTTCGCAAAGATGTCTCGTAAGAAAATCATGTTACATTCGGGGGTCAACTGTAACAAAAGAGGTCAAAATAAGCGTTATGTGCATGATTTTTTAACTAATTTTCAACTTTTTATATACTTTATCACTTGCAAACGCGCGAAATCGGAATTACATTAAAATAAATAAGGAGATATTCTATCCATGGAAAACAAGAAAATTTTGCGTTCCTCTTGTATTGGTTTAGTCTTATGGTTAATCAGTGCCTTAATCGTTGGCATCTGTATGGTTACTCCATTAATCAATGGCGGCCAAGGTCTCATTAATAGCCAAATCTTTGTTTATGGCCCAAGGGCAGCTATTGGTGACTACGTTAATATGTGGAACCCTCATTATTTCAATCATGAAACAGCGTTCATTGGTGTTGCGCTCGTCTTTGTTGCTATCACCTTGGGTCTTGCAACAATTGTTATGGCCATTGTTAAAAAGAAACCAGCTTTCTTATTATCCGCCGTTGGCATTGTTGTGGCGATTGGCTTCTTACCATTCATTCTCATCCTTGCCATCCCTATGATTCAAATGGGCGTTTTAAGAATCTCCGCTTTCCTTTTATTAGCCGGTGCGTTTGGTCTTAACCTTTTCGCAATCTTCTTTGTCTTATTACCAGTATTCGCAATGTTTGCTGGCTTATTACAAAAAGCTGCTGGCTTCGAACCAAAAGAAGAAGCTTGCTGTTGCGAAGGTGGTATTGATGAAAAAGCAGTTCGTAAGATCGTAGACAAAGGTCTTGAAGAACACGTCGAAGAATACCATGCTGAAAAAGAAGAAGAAGAACCTGCTCCAGCTCCAGCTCCACAACCAGAGCCAGAGCCAGAACCAGAGCCAGAAGAAGAACCTGAAGAAGAAGACGAAGAAGAGGATGAGGAAGAAGAAGCCCCAGCCGCTGAAGGTCCAGAAGGTTTAGTCATTAAGGGTAAGAGAAAGAGAAAACCATTCGAAACCCGCTTAAGAAACAGTGTCTACGACTTACGTCATAAATACTATGATTTAAGAGACTATATTAAATGGTATGGTTTGAGAAACCGTGTCTCCATCCCAGGTGATACATTCTCATATAAGAGACAACGTTATGTCTTCGTGACAATCGTCGGCAAACACCTCCGTGTTTACCTCAACCTCAATCCAGATGATTATGCTGAATCAACAATTCCAGTTGAAAGAGCAGAAGCGAAGAAGTACGAAGATCTTCCATGCTTACTCCGCGTTAAGAGCGATTTAGCTTATCGTAGAGCAAAGAAACTTGTTGATGATGTGATGGCCAAAGTCGGTCTTCCAAGACCAGAAGGCGATGAGCCAAAAGAAACACAAAAACAAGACTAGTTACTAAATAACTAAAACAAACCACTAGTTCCGGCTAGTGGTTTTTTCTTTATCTAATCACAATATTGTCATATTAGGACAAGCATAATTAGTTATGCGTATATCGATAAAAATGCTTACAATATAATATGTTTTTACTTTTCCCGGAGGAATTATGATATGAAAAAGAAAAACCTTTTAGTCTCATGTGTAGCTTTAGGTCTTTTACTCGTCTCCTGCAATAAACCAGCAGAAAACACAAGTAAAGCTCAACCAAAGAGTGAACCATCGAGCGCTCAACCAACAAGTAGCAAGTCTTCAACACCATCCAGCAGCTCATCCAAAGCTCCAGCGGTTCCAACACCAGATGCTGCTCAAACTCCTGTTACCCAAGAAACCACACCAGCCGCTGATGGCAAAGGTGAAACAATTACTTGGAATGCTCAAGATGCCAACAAAGAATCTGAAGGCTTCAATGATTCTGGTAAATTCAGTAGCACCGGTTCCTATGCCAAATTCACATTCACCGCTACAAAGAAAATGAAAGCTAGATTATACGTTGAAATGCCACCAAGAAATGACAACGTTTATGACAGAACCAAAGAAGGCGAAGGTGAAGAAAAAGGTCACCAATCCATTTGGTACAACTGGCACGATGGTGATGACTGGAAATATAATGTCGAAATCAACACAATCGCCATTGATCAAAATCAAATGGGCACATGGAAAGTTGGCGAACAAGACATCCCAATGAAAGAATTAGTCTACGCTGATTTCTTAGAACAAGGTGCTTCTACATTAGTTGCTCCATGGTTTGAATTCGATGTCTTAGAAGGCAAAAACACACTCAGAATTGAACGTAATCTCGGTTACTCCGTCAATATGGTGTCCTTCAAAGTCGTTGGCACATACGTTGCTTAATTAAAACCATATAATTAATAAAAAGACCACTAGTCCGCTAGTGGTTTTTTGTTGCCTACAAAGAAAGAAAAAAGACACGTATGTGTCTTATCCAATAAAATGGTGGCTCAGGCCGGGAGCGCGCCGGCGACACTCAGATTTTCAGTCTGATGCTCTACTAACTGAGCTACCGAGCCATTTCTTTAAAAAAGCGCTGGCGGATCTGACGGGAATCGAACCCGCGGTCTTCTCCGTGACAGGGAGACATGTTAACCGCTACACCACAGATCCGTTTGTAACGCGCTTTATTATTATCATAGAAAATATTAATAATTGCAATAGGAAATTTTAATAAAATTAAAAAGCACAAAGTGTTGTCTCTGTGCTTCTTTTTAATTTTAATTAAAGATTAATAATTTTCGACTCTGAGTTCGAAATATGATTGTGGGTGAGCGCAAGCAGGGCAAATCTTTGGTGCTTCTTTACCAATGTGAATATGACCACAGTTACGGCACTTCCAAACGACGACATCAGGAGCGATGAATACTTTATCCGCTTTGACCTTTTCTAAGAGCTTAAGGTATCTTTGTTCGTGTTCTGCTTCAATCTTAGCAACAAGAGCGAACTTAGCGGCGATTTCCATGAAGCCTTCTTCTTTAGCTTCTTCCGCCATCTTCTTATACATATCAGTCCATTCAAAGTTTTCGCCTTCAGCAGCGGCTTTTAAGTTTTCAACAGTTGTTGGGACTTGACCATTATGTAAATACTTGAACCACATCTTAGCGTGTTCTTTTTCATTTTCTGCTGTTTCTAAGAAAATCGCGGCGATTTGTTCATAGCCTTCTTTCTTAGCTTGGCTGGCAAAATATGTATATTTATTGCGGGCTTGAGATTCACCAGCAAAAGCCATCTCTAAATTCTTTTCGGTTTTACTTCCTTTTAATTCCATTGTGTATGTCTCCTTATAGATTTAGTTTAGGTCAAATGCTATGTTTTATCAATTGTTTTGCTTATTAATTGCTTGTTTGATAATTGTCTCTAATAAAGACAATAAAAGCATGAAGATAATAGCGAATAATGCATAGGCAAAAACGCCTGTTAAATTAGTTGGATCTTCTTGTTGGACGTAGTGGATAACACTACCCAAACCATTACGTGTATAACCCGTAATGACTTCCGCCATAATTTCAATCTTAAAGGATAAAGAGAAACTAGAAACTATGCCGACAATAATATAGGAAATAGAGAGTGGTAGTTTTATAAATAAAACTCTTTTGAAATATCTCGCTCCATCAACACGTGCGGCTTGGGCGATTTGAGGATCAACTTTTCTGATGCCACCTGCGACAGCTTCATAAAGAATTGGAAAGCAAATCACAATGACAACAAGAATAGGGGCGTCCTTAGGGGCTAAAAGCACGACGAATAAGAACACTAATGCCACTGTTGGAATACTTTTAATCACAGTCATTAATGGTTTTAAAAACTCATAGAGAGGTTCGTGATTACCAGCGAAGATACCAATGACTAAAGCTAATAAGAATGAAATGGAAAATCCAATCAGCATTCTTAAGAATGTATAGCCTAAGCATTGATAGGAATAAGGCTCCGCTAAAAGAGTGCCAAACCTCGCAAAAGTATCGATTGGAGAAGGGAAGATTCCTCCATTAGTATCAAAGCACAATGAAAGAACAAACCATAAGGCAATAACAAAGATTATGCCTAAGGCAAAGAGAGTGAATTTATTAGAAATAAACTTCCTCATCAAGTCCCTCAATATTGAAGAGCTTTAAGAAGGTTTCGACTGCTTCTTTATTATTAATAGCGCGCGTAAAACCTAAGCCCATGCCATTGTTATTCTTAGTCACAGTTGTGGCCATTGCTGGAGCGATACCATAAACTGTTTGAGCGTCTTGAGCATCTTTTAAGGATTCTTCAATGACTTCTGGAGTCTTGATAGCGGCATCAATGTCTGCTTTTAAAGAGTCTAAGAATGATGTAGCGACTTTTCTATCAACTGTCTTTTTAATAAAGACAGAAGCTTGGTAAATTGGTAGGCCGTTTGATTTATTTGAATATTCGGTTTGCATATTAGCGTAGACAGCATAACCTTTATCAGCATTCTTGTTTAAAACTGTTGTTAAAACTGGTTGAGCTAATAAGACATAGTTAGGAACAATGTTGTTGCCTGTTTCAGCGTCAGCGAAGAAACCAGCGTTCACTGCAGCGGCAGCGTCACTGACGGCTGCGACATAATGGATGTTAGCGTCGTAATCATTACCATAAACATAATGGAAGATTTTATCTGGGACATTACCTTTTTGGAAAAGGAGAATTGTGTCATTAGCGTCTAATGTCTTATTGTCATCGTTGTTCATGCTAACGAGATAGAAATTACCGAATGTGATTGTCGCGGCAATTTGATATTCCGCATTCTTGTTTAAGATGGCTTGCATACCAGCGTTGGTTGGTAAGACCACAACATCCTTCTTACCGGTGACCATTTGAGGGATGATACCTTCAGCTGGGTTTGAGTTAGTTTCAAACTTCTCACTGTTAGCATACTTGTAGAACGCTAATGCTGGAGCGCCTGTTGGGGTGATGATACTTAAGGATGAACGATCAAACTCCCCTGAACCTTGACCGTTGTTATTGCATGCAGTGAGCACGAGGGCGACTGCGATAAGTGATATATATTTTTTCATTTTAGTTTTCCTCCGTTGTAATTATACAAGAAACATTTATAATAAAATGTGATTGAGGTCACACAAATATTATGAAAATTCCACTTTTACAAGTATTAAGCAAAAAAGAACATAAGCTAGTCAATGGTTATCAAGTAACCAAAAACAGCGTTATTGCCCATGAAGGAGATAACTGTGAGAACATCGGTATCATCGTCTCTGGTAAAGTCGATATTGTTTCTTATGCCTTCAAAGGTAAAGAGATGTTACTTAACTCTTTAAAAGCGGGAGATATTTTTGGTTATAACTTAATCTTCTCAAGTGAACCTATCTATCGCGGTGATGTCATCGCTAAAGAAAAATGTGTGATTGCCTTTATCAATAAAGAGAACTTAATCTTCTTATTACAAAATAACCAAGACTTCTTAAAACTATATTTACAAGCACAATCTGACTTTGGTAAATCTCTCAATGCGAGAATCCAACTTTTATCATTCACTAACGCTGAGGAAAGATTGTTCTATTTTGCGAGTAAAAACGATAACGTCATTATCTTTAAAAACGTCACCGCATTAGCTGCTCAAATCGGCATTCAAAGAGAAACGTTATCTCGTCTTTTAACGAGTTTAGTAAAGCGCCATCTCATCAAAAAAGAGAAAGGCAAAATTACATTTTTAAAGAAAAGGCGCTAACCTACTTGTTAACGCCGTAAATCTCTAATAAGTTTTCGTAAAGTGCTAATCTTGTCGCTAGACCAACGCCACCAGGAACTGGGGTTTGAAGTCCAACTGGAAGATTAGGAATTGCGTCACCTTTTAGACCCTCTTCAGTTCTAGAAATGCCAACATCAACAATGACGGCATCTTTTTTATATGTGAAGCGATTGTCTAAGAAGCCAGCTTTACCAATCGCAACCACGATAACATCTGCGTGAGCGATGTAGAAAGCCATATCCTCAGGAGTGGTTTTGCTATGCAAAACGGTGACGTTCATATTTTCTTTAAGCAAGAGTTTGGCCATTGGTTTACCGACGATATTACTACGTCCAATAACCACAGCGTTCTTACCTTGCATTTGAATCTTTTCGAAATGTAAGTAGTTAATAATACCTTTTGGGGTACATGGAATAAGTGATGATAATGGATGGAAACCATCAACGTCTTTTCTTGGATCAACCGCTAATTTAATGGTTTCTTCATCGATACCTTTTGGTAAAGGCATTTGCACAATAAAGCCATCGTGAATGTCATCATTATTTAATGTATCGATAACCTTCAATAACTCTTCTTGCGTTGTTTCAAGTGGAAGCTTAATGAGGTCAGCTTTGATGCCTAATTCATCTGCGTCTTTGAGTTTGCCACGGACATAAGCATAGCTCGCTGCATCTTCGTTAACTTGCACGATAGCGATGCATGGTTTTCTATCTAATCCAGCAACTAAGTTTTTAATCTCTTCCTTACGAAGAGCAACGTATTCTTTAATGGTCATATTACTTTACCAATTCATTCAATTCTTTAGCGTTAAATTGTCTTAATTTAATGCCCGCTAATTCAAGCATCTTTTTGCTGGCTTGGACACCAATTGTGTCAGCGTATTTATTTTCTAAATAAATAATTTCCTTAATGCCTACTTGTACGCATGCTTTCGCGCACTCGTTGCATGGGAATAATGTGACGTATAAGCGGCAGCCCTTAAGCGCGCTTCCGTTACGCGTGTTTAAGATTGCGTTAAATTCTGCGTGACAAACATAAAGATATTTAGAATCTAAACCTTCACCTTTGTTCCAGGAAAGTTGTGTTTCATCAACACCTTTTGGCATGCCATTATAGCCAATAGAGACGACTTTATTATCATCGTCAACAATACATGCGCCTACCTTTGTATTGGGATCTTTGCTTCTTAAGGCGCTCAAAGAAGCGATACCCATAAAGTATTCGTCCCAAGAAATATTATCAAACTTTTCCATATACAAATTATTATAATGATATTTGCTTTGAAAACAACTTAATATTACAATATTAAATACGATGGCAATTGTAGGAATTGATAAACTCTCCTTATTAGATTACGAAGACAAAGTTTCGGTCGTCTTATTCTCACAGGCGTGCAATATGCGCTGCCCATTTTGTCATAATGGAGATGCTGTCTTAGGCGCTTCTAAAGAAGACGAAATTGACTTCAATGAAATACTTGAATTTTTAAAGACCAGAAAGGGTCTTATTGACGCGGTTGTTTTCAGCGGTGGAGAGCCGACAATGGAACAAGATTTGAAGGTTAAGATAAAAGCGGTGCGTGAACTTGGTTTTTTAATCAAGTTAGACACCAATGGTACTAACCCAGAAATCGTGGAAAATCTTCTTGATGAAGGGCTCGTCGATTACGTCGCGATGGATATCAAAAACTGTCCAAACTTATACGCTGAAACATGTGGCTTAAAGTTCATCAATGTTGAGAATATTAAAAAGAGCATTTCCATTATTATGAGTAAAGCTCCTGATTATGAATTTAGAACCACATTAGTTAAAGAGTTTCATGAAAGAATGGACTATGAAGCTTTCCTTAATTTGATTAAAGGTGCGAAGCGCTTATTCCTTCAAAAGTTTGTGGACCGCGAAGGCTGCATTAAAAAAGGCCTCCACGAAGTGAGTATCGAAGAGGCCAATAAGTTAAGAGATTATCTCATAACCGGCATCAAAGAAGTTACTTTGCGCGGTTATTAAGCATTAAATACTTATCGATAAAGACGCTAGCGATAGAGGCATCACCAATTGCGGAAGCCACTTGACGGACGTCTTTTTTTCTTGTGTCGCCTACGGCGAATAAACCAGGAAGAGATGTTTCCATCTTTTCGTTAGTAATAATGAAGCCGTGATCATCAGTTTGCACTAAGGATTTGAACAAATCGTTTTGTGGCACTTGACCAATAGCAACGAAGACGTTATTTGTTGGATATTCATGAATTGAGTGATCCATGGTGTTTTCAAAACGGAGACCTGCTAATTCATTTTGTCCTAAATAAGCGACAAGATTCATGTTATGGGTGATATGGATGTTATCTTTTTGTCTTAAACGATCAATGAGAATTTGATCGGCAAAGAATCTATCAAAAAGAGTGAACATATAAACATTGGAACATGTTTGGGCAAGCATGAGAGCGTACTGTAAAGCTGTATTCGCATCACCGATTAAATAGACATCTTTATCTTTATAGAATGCGCCATCACAGACTGCGCAGAAAGAGATACCTTTGCCAACGAATTCATCTTCGTTAGGAAGACCCATTTTACGGTGCTTAACGCCATTAGCTAAGACAACAGCGTGTGCTTGATATGTATGGTAATTTGTGGTGACTTCAAAATCGTCATTAACTTTGAGAATTCTTTGGACTTCTTCGAGTTCAAATTTAGCCCCTAAATCGAGGATTTGTTCGAAGAGATTACCAGCGAAATCTAAGCCAGAAATTTCCTTTGTGCCTGGAATATTTTCGACACGTGGAGAATTAGCGATTTGACCACCGAAGTTTTCTTTTTCTAAGATGAGGACTGAGCGACCGGCTCTGAGCAAGTTCAGAGCCACACTCATCCCTGCGGGACCACCGCCAACAATAATGACATCTACCATATTAGTTTAAGCTTTCGATGTAACCTTTAATGTTGCTAGCGTTTTCAAAGACGTCGTTTGTGCCATCGCCTTTTGGAACGATTAATGTTGGAGCTTTTCTAACACCAAATGCTTTGGTTTGATCAGCGTTTTCTTCAGCATCGACGACACTGTATTTGATACCAGCTTTGTCTAAGAGCATCTTAGCCATCTTGCAGTTTGGACATGTCTTTGTGGCGAATAATAAGATTTCGTTTGCGACAATCTTCTCTTCTTCATCACATTCATCTTGGCTGCCTAAAACGTCAGTAATCTTGTGTGTGAGTTTAGATTTAGCAGGTTCATAGACTTTACGGTGTTGGAATTCCTCGGTCTTACCATCATTCCAGTTTTGAACTGGTCTATAGTAACCAGTAATACGGGAATAGACTTCAGTTCTCTTACCACATTTTGGACAGACATATTGTTCACCAGTGATATAACCGTGGTCTTTACATACAGAGTATGTAGGAGACATTGTGTAATATGGGATGTGGTAGTTTTCTGCGATCTTTCTCACCAGATTCATACAGGATTTCCAGCTTGGTAACTTTTGACCTAAGAAGCAGTGGAAGACTGTACCAGAGGTGTATAAAGTTTGTAAACCATCTTGGATATCAAGAGCTTTGTAGATATCTTCTGTATAACCAACTGGTAAGTGAGAAGAGTTGGTGTAGTATGGTGTTCTACCATTTTCAGAAGCAGTAATGATATCTGGATATAAAGCTTTATCGTGTTTAGCTAAACGATAAGCAGTGGATTCTGCTGGTGTGGCTTCTAAGTTATATAAGTCACCATATAATTCTTGATAATCAGATAATTTGTTTCTCATGTGATTGAGAACATCTTTGGTGAATTGGATAGCTTCTGGATTTGTTAAGTCTTTTCTTAACCAACGAGCGTTTAAGCAAGCTTCGTTCATACCGACTAAACCAATAGTGGAGAAGTGGTTATTGAAGTTACCTAAGTATCTCTTGGTGTATGGATATAAGCCAGCTTCCATTAATGTGGTAATGGTGTTACGTTTCACTTTAAGTGAACGGGCACTGATATCCATGATGTGATCTAATCTTCTATAGAAGTCTTCAGCGTCTGTGGCTAAATAAGCAATTCTTGGCATGTTGATTGTAACAACGCCGATAGAACCTGTAGATTCACCAGAACCGAAGAAACCACCAGATTTCTTTCTTAATTCTCTTAAGTCAAGTCTTAAACGGCAGCACATACTTCTAACATCACTTGGTTCCATATCGGAGTTGATGTAGTTGGAGAAGTATGGTGTACCATATTTCGCGGTCATTTCGAATAAGAGTTTATTGTTTTCTGTTTCTTCCCAGTCGAATGTACGAGTAATGGAGTAAGTTGGGATTGGGTATTGGAAACCACGGCCATTCGCGTCACCTTCAATCATGATTTCGATAAAGGCTTTATTGACCATTGCCATTTCTTCAACACAGTCTTTGTACTTGAAGTCCATTTCTTTGCCACCCACTAAACAGTTGAGTTCGGCCATATCGTTTGGCACAACCCAGTCTAAGGTGATGTTGGTGAATGGAGCTTGTGTACCCCAACGTGATGGTGTGTTAACACCATAAATGAAGGATTGGATACATTGTTTAACTTCTTTATATGTTAAGTGATCGACTTTAACAAATGGTGCTAAGTATGTATCGAATGAGGAGAAGGCTTGAGCGCCTGCCCATTCGTTTTGCATAATGCCTAAGAAGTTAACCATTTGATTACAAAGAGTGCTTAAGTGGTTTGCTGGTGAGGAAGTAATTTTACCAGGAACACCGCCTAAACCTTCTTGAATTAATTGCTTTAATGACCAACCAGCACAGTAACCTGTGAGCATGGATAAGTCGTGGATGTGGATTTCAGCGTTTCTATGAGCGTTACCAATTTCGTCATCATAGACTTCACTTAACCAGTAATTAGCGGTAACAGCGCCGCTGTTAGACAAAATAAGACCACCAACGGAATATGTCACGGTACTATTTTCTTTAACGCGCCAGTCGTTAATTTTTAAATAGTTATCAACAACATTCTTATAGTTTAAGTTTGTTTCTTTAATATCACGTAAGTTTTGGTGTTGCTTACGATAAATAATATAGGAACGCGCGACATCGACATAACCAGCTTGGATTAAGACGATTTCAACGGAGTCTTGGACATCTTCAATACCGATGGTGTCATTGACGACTTTGCGATTAAAATCACTGGTTACTCTGAGAGCGAGCATTTCAATGATGTCATGATTATAGAATTTGTGTTCCGCCATGAAAGCTTTTTCAATAGCGTTCTCAATTTTGGAAATATCGAATTCTTCAATATTGCCATCTCTTTTTTTAATTCTGAGCATAAAAATCTCTCCTTATTCTTCTTTTCGTATAGTTAAAAGCAGTTTCCCCAATTTCTGCTTGTAATTAGCTATCAGTTAGCGGTCTCCCGCTTTGTAGCAGGTGCATTAATATTAATAATATTGGAAGCGATTTAAAATGAAAAAAAACACAAATTTAGACACTGTCTAGTTTTATGTTTTTTTCTCTTTGAAAATGATTTGTATTGGTGTATGAAGGGCCGATTATTTGTCCTTATGCATAGCATGTTCCACATTTAATGTTGAGAAGATGCTATAAGCCATTTTTGCCATCTCTTGTGGTGGAAGGTCCAAACCGAGTTCAAACCAGAGTAACAAGACGTTAGCGATACCACCCGCTAAAAAGGCAGCTACGATTCTATTATTGATGATGTTGTTTTCTGTGGTTAATGACATGTGGCTTGCTAAATAAGCGCCATAGTCAGTGAACTTTTCGACAAGTAAGTTTTCTTTTCTTGCTCTTTTTAAGATTGTCACTTGTCGAGCATATTTCTTCATATAATTAAATACTTCTAATAAGAATGTATATATATCGTCGATGTGTTTTTCGTTGATGATCTGGAAGAAGTCTTCGAATCTTTCGTCACAGTAATTGATAAAGATATCTTCTTTATTATTAAAGTAACGGTAGAAAGACATTCTAGATACGCGAGCTTTAGAACAAATATCGGTTACACTGATTGATTCATAATCGAATTTTGACATCAAGTAATATAAAGAAATCGTGATGTAATCTTTTGTGCTATGTTTGCGAGAAATCATATAAATGACCTCCTTATATCCGTTGCAAGTGTAACATAACAAAATGTTACATACAAAATAAATTTCAAAAAAATGTTATATTTGGAATATTTTATGTAATAAAGTTGCAAAAATAATATAAAAAATAATACAATGATTTATATGGAAAAATGTGAGAGAAAAGTTAATTCATTTAGTGTGACCCGTTCAGTATATTTGATGGGTCTATTTGATTGGAAATTAATTCATGAAGAAAAGAAGGAAAATTCTCCTTCGATTTTGACATTCGAAAGAGATGAAAATACCCCATACTACAAAGAAATGGTGGAGATCGAAAAAGAGACTTCTCCACACTTACTACCTTTCTGGGTTTTAGTGATTCCTGTTTCCATCGCTTTTATCATTATGACCGTCTTTTTAATTCTTTTCCTCGCGGCTAAAGAAACATTTGATGCGAAGAAAAATATCTTCTTTTTCCTCATCCCATCAATGGTTTTGTTATTAACCGATACATTGCTCTTTTACTATCGCAGTAGACAATTAATGAAATATCTTCAAAATGAAGATACAATAGTTAAAGAAGCCGAAGAAAAAATCAAACAATTGAAAGCTAAGTATGGAAAATAAATATATTAAAGTCAAAGCCAAGAAAGCCGATGATACCATAGATTTCTATGCTTCTTTTGGTTGGGTTCTTTGTGAAGAAAAGGAAGAACTTCCACACGGCAAAGTTGGTTTAACTTTTGAAAGAGATAAAAAGAGACTTGATAGTTCGTATCACACGATTAAAAGAGGCGAAAGAATGTATCGAAAGATTTCCCGCCCATACCCATTAGGCGCATTAATCGCTTTGGGTATTGGTTCAGTCTTTTTAGCCCTCTATTTTGTGCTTAGACAAGCGTTCGCATATTATATCGTTTTCTTATTTGCGTCTTTAACCTTCTATGCTGTCGCTATTTATCTATTAATTATCTTCTTAGTCATCTTCATTGAACGTCGTAAATTACTTAATAAACTCGTCTATAACGTCGGTTTACAAGCGGGAACTTTAAGAGAATACCCACTCCAAAACAACATTCTCGAAGAAGAGGATGATACTTGGGTTATTGCCGAAAATATCTAAAAGTTGAGTATACGAATAAAAAGCAAAAAATATAAAGTGCAACTTTATTGACACGCACTTTATTTTTATATATCATGCACTCATAAGGTAAAAAGACCATGCTAAAATTAGTAAATATTAAAAAGAATTACATCATGAAAGATCAAGATCCAGTTAAGGCCCTACGCGGCGTAACTGTTTCATTCCGTCGTAACGAATTCGTGGCGATCTTAGGTCCTTCTGGATGTGGTAAAACAACACTCTTAAATATCATCGGTGGTTTAGACCGCTACAGTGATGGTGATCTCATCATTAAAGATAAATCCACGAAGAACTACAATGACCGTGATTGGGATACATATCGCAACCATTCTATCGGCTTTGTTTTCCAAGCGTATAACTTAATCGGTCACCAAACCATTTCTAAAAACGTTGAACTCGCTTTAACAATCGCAGGCGTTAATAAAAAAGAGAGAAAAGAAAGAGCCTACCAAGCTTTAGCTAAAGTGGGCCTAAAAGGCATGGAAAAGAAAAGACCAAACCAACTCTCTGGTGGTCAAATGCAAAGAGTCGCGATTGCGCGTGCTTTAGTTAACAATCCTGAAATCTTATTAGCCGATGAACCAACTGGTGCTTTAGATAGTGAAACAAGCGTCCAAATCATGGACCTTTTAAAAGAAGTCGCTAAAGACCGCTTGGTCGTGATGGTTACACATAACCCAGATTTAGCGGAACGTTACGCAACTCGTATCGTCAATATGTTTGATGGTGTCATCACTGGTGACTCTAATCCATTTAATGGGGAAGATAAACCTTTGCAAAAGGCTTACCGCTGTCCTAAATGTGGTGAAATCGTTTATCAACAATTTACAAGATGCCCTAAGTGTGGGGTTTTAGCGAAATATCCAGATGATGAAGTTTCATCAAAAGGCAAAAAGAAAAAGAGCTCAATGAGCTTCTTTACTGCGACCGCTTTATCTGTTGCTAACTTATTCTCTAAGAGCAAAAGAACAGTGCTAGTTGCTATTGCGGGTAGTATTGGTATCTTTGGTGTTTCCACTGTTTTAGCGGCATCCACAGGTGTCCGTCAATACATTGATAACATGCAAGACGATATGCTTTCTAGCTATCCATTACAAATCCAAGAAGAAACAGTGGACTATTCATCTTTGATGACTGGCTTATATTCTGATACCGATAGTAAAATCGCAGACTTTGACACAACCACACGTGTTGGTCTTAACTCCATGATTGATTACTTAATGAATCGTTATAGCGATATCACCGCGGTTAAGACAAACACCATCAATGATGATTTAGTGCAGTTCGTGAGAGAAATCCCAAGCGAATATGTTTCCACAACATCATTTAGCTATGGTATTGACCCAACAAACAATATCTTCACTGAATGGAAGCCAAACTCCGTTGAAGATAAGATGCAAATCTCTTTAAACGGTTTAACTCAACGTTATATCGCTGAACTTAAGACTGTGGATGGCTTCTCTCAATACGCTAGTTATGTGGATTTATTCACTGACTTTATGAAACTGCTTCCAGGTGATGAAGAATACATTCTTGATCAATATGACCTATTAGGTGATTCACATTTCCCAAAGAACGAAAATGAAATCATGTTAGTAGTGGAAAACGATACCACATTAACTGACTTAGTGTTTGCTCAACTTGGTTACTATAAAGAAGAAGAGGTCATGAATATCGCTCAAAAAGCCATTCATAAATATGACCCTGAAAATACCATGACTGACGCTGAATTAGACGCTAAGTTCCCATATGCCACATCATTCAGCTTTGATGAACTTCTTGGTAAGAAGCTCAAATACTATCCTCACGATACAATTTATCACTATGATGATATCCCAGTTCGTGACTATAAAGACTATAACGTCGTCTTAAAGAGTGACGCTAATGATGAATTCTATTCATTCATGTATAGCGAAGGTAACTCTTCCTCATACTTAAACGCTGTTATTTATACAGGTACACATATCACAATTACTCCTTTCGCTAGTGAATCTGTTTATATGTTCAAGCTTAAGGATACTTTAGATATCATCAGTATCATTTCTGGTATGTCCTCAATAAGTGACTTCAACTGGAATGATATGATGGCGGATCCTGCCACTGACCCAGACCCAACAACTGGTAATTTCATTTGCTTATCACAAGACCAATTAAGAAAGATGTTAACAGACCCAGCATCAGTTGATGCTTCTGAACTTTCTTTAGTCCGTATCACAAGTGATACAAATGCGACTATTAACTTAACTGCACCATATTCTGTGAGTAAAGAAGTTAAGAATCAAACTGAAGCGGTTACTGGTTATCAATACTCTGCCAATGTGCAAGAAGAATGGGGCGAAGGTACAGAGATTACCATCGCTGGTATCTTAAGACCAAAAGAAGGTGTTTCATTTGGTTCCCTTTCTCGTGGTGTTTATTACACCAAAGAATTCCAAAATAAGTACATGAATGATGCTTATAATTCCAAGATTATTCGTGATGAAACTCGTGGCTTTGCGGCGCACATTCAAAATCCGGCAAAGCAAGGCTCCTTATTTAATGCCTATGTGACATTTAATTACACAAACTGGGCAGATCCAGATCATCCAGTGTACGGCACATTTGGTTATGCTTCTAGCTTAAACGGTGACCTTAACTCATCATTCTCTTCATTATTAGGCAACATCACTGGCCGTGATTATTCTTCAGAAAATGCTGTGCATTTCCGTTCATTATCTGGTTTAAAAATCGCGGAGCATATTAATGAAGAAGCTGGAACAGTTTCTTATACGTATGAAAAACTTCCAGAAACAATGTCAATCTATCCAGTCGACTTTAAAACTAAAGATAAAGTGAATCAATATTTAGATGAATGGAACAAGAATGTTTCCATTACGATTTATGATGGCACCGCACAAGAAAAGATTCTTAGACCAGCGGACCGTGATGAATTAACCTATACTGACACAATTTCATTAATCATTAACGTCATCGACACGATGATTACAATTGTGACCACAGCCTTAGTAATTTTCACCTCACTTTCCTTAGTGGTTTCTTCCTTCATGATTGCCGTTATTACTTACATTTCCGTCATGGAAAGAGTCAAAGAAATTGGTGTTATCCGTCGCTTATTCATTGCCGAAAACCTCGTCACTGGTTTCTTCTCTGGTGTCATCGGATTAGCTATTACCGGTATTGCGTGTATTGTCATCAACGTAGTTGTAAGACCGTTTGGTGTTCCTGCTATTGCAGTCTTAAATCTTCCAATTATCGGTATCATGCTTGCCTTAAGCGTTGTCTTAAGCGTCCTCTCTGGTTTAATCCCATCCATGCACGCTTCTAGACAAGATCCAGTTATTGCTTTAAGGAGTGAATAATGAAAAAAGTTGCTCTCATTTCTTTAGGTTGCGCGAAAAACCTTGTCGATAGCGAGAATATGCTCGGTCTTTTAATCAAGAACAATTATCAAATTGTTAACAACAAAGATGATGCGGATATTCTCATCATCAACACCTGTGGTTTTATTGAAACAAGAAAAAAAGAATCAATCGATACAATTCTCGATAACATTAA
>CADCJP010000004.1 GCA_902801805.1 uncultured Erysipelotrichaceae bacterium
TTTCTACATCGCTGAATTTGAAAAGACCGTTAAAGGTATTGGTTCTCAAGTGCCAAACATTACTCCAAGAGTTACCGAATATATGGACAAGATTATTGCCTATGTTGATAACCTTGTAAAAATCGGCGCTGCCTATGTTGTGGATGGTGACGTCTACTTCAGAGTGGAGAACATCAAAGATTATGGCGCTTTAAGCGGCATAAATGTAGAAGATTTACGCGTAGGTGCGCGCATTGAAGAAAACTCACAAAAGGAATCACCATTAGATTTCGCTTTATGGAAAAAAACCGAAGAAGGTATTAGATGGGATTCTCCTTGGGGCAAAGGTAGACCAGGCTGGCACACTGAGTGCTGCGTGATGATTGATTCTATCTTCCCAACACATTTTATCGATATACACGGCGGTGGTTATGACTTAAAATTCCCACACCACGAAAATGAAATCGCACAAACAGAAGCGACCCATCATCACAAGATCGCCAACTTCTGGATGCACAATGCCTTTATTAACTTTGGTAATGAAAAGATGTCCAAATCTTTAGGTAACATCGTTTTAGCAAAAGATATGATTGCCCAATACGGTGGTGTCGTCACTCGTTTAGTCATTTTAAACGCTCATTACCGTCAAGCTGTGAATTTCACTGAAGATACAGTTAAAGAAGCGCAACAAGTCGTTTCTCGTATGCAAATGGCGTATAAACAAGCCGCTTTGAAGTTACAGAGTAATGGTGTTGATTTAGATGCTGGTAAACCAGCTTATATCTCTAAGTTCATCGAAGCCTTAGCTGATGACCTTAATACCGCTAACGCATTAGCGGAACTCTATAACGTTTTAAAAGATATCAACCAAGCGATCAGAAATAAGGACGCTGATTTAAACGTTTTAAATGACCAATTTAAGACCTTAACAGATATGTTCTACGTTTTAGGACTAGACATTAAGTTCACAAAGTTTGATAATGATATCTCCCAATTATATAAACAATATCTTGAGAGCAAAGAGAATAAAGATTTTGCCAAGTCTGACGAAATCCGAAAAATCTTAATAGAAAAAGGAGTCATGTAAATTGCCAATTTTAAGCGACGCTAACCCATCCTTAATTGAGAAATTACTTGATGCGCTAAATATTACTGGTGATGGTGTTAGAACTGCAAGCAGTATTATTATCGCGTTAGGCGTGATTTTAATCTGTGGCTTTTTAATGACAAGACTCACGAAGTTACTTAGACTTCCAAATGCGACCGCTTATATTGTGACTGGTATTCTTATCGGTCCTTCCGTTATAAACTTAATTCCCCAGGAATTTATTAGTAGAACAGACTTCATTAGTGATATTGCTTTAGTCTTTATCGCTTTTACCGCTGGTGAATTCTTTAAATTTAAAGAGATTAAAAATAGTATTGGTAAGGTAGTGGTTATTACCATTATCGAAGCTATTGCTTCCTTTGCTTTAGTCTTCATTCTTTGTGCCTTACTATTCCGTTTACCAGTGCCTTTATCACTTCTTTTAGCAGCGTTAAGCAGTGCGACCGCACCAACAAGTACGATTATGACTATTAAACAAACTAAGTCTAAAGGTCATTACGTTAATACGCTTTTACAAGTTATTGTTGTGGATAGTATTGTTTCATTACTTTTATTCACAATTTCCTTGTCCATCTGTGTTGGCTTAAAAGATGGAGCGAAGTTATCATTTGAAGAAGTTGCTTGGCCAATCGCTAAGATGTTAATCTGCTTAGTCATCGGTGTGGCCTTTGGCTTTGCTTTAAGATTCTTGATTTCATCAAAAAGAACCACGGACAACCGTTTAATCATCGTCATCGCGGTATTATTACTCTTCTGCGGTGTTTGTTCCTTATTCGGTCAATCTCCATTATTAGGAGGCGTCGCGATTGGTTTAGTTTATACAAACATGTCCAAAGGCGAAGAAAAGATCTTTGCCCAAGTTAATTACTTCATTCCACCGATTATGTTGGTCTTCTTTGTTAGAGGCGGTATGAACTTAGACTTCTCTAACTTTGGTAAATCAAGTAGCTTAACCACAGTGCCATTAATCGTTGTTGTCGTTGGCTTCTTAGTGGCCCGCTTCATCGGTAAATTTGGTGGCTCATTCTTAGGCGCATTAGCCGTGAGAGAACCTAAGGACACAAGAAACTATTTAGGTTTAGGATTAATTCCTCAAGCGAGTGTCGCTATTGCTTTAGCAACATTAGGCGCTAGATCGTTAGTGTCTAACGGCATGGAAAAAGAAGCCACTTTAGTGATGACAGTCATTCTTGCCTCATCCATTATCTTTGAAATTATCGGTCCAGCATGCGCTAAACTTGGTTTATACTTAACCAAATCATATGGACATGATGATATTAATGAACTTGCGCCACAAAGCGCAGTTAAAGACCAAGTGGTCAATGAATCAACCAAAGAAATTGATTTATTAGCCGCTCAAATCAAACACTTATCTCAAGAGATTCCACCATTAGACGTGGAAGAAGCAAACGAACAAGCCTTTACCGAGGCTGCTGAAGAATACGAAAACGAAGTATTTATTCGTAATCATAGAGGTTTTATTAACCGTAAATAGGAGGTTTTCTTATGAAAGACTTTATTGCAATGGATCCAATTAACCAATTAACTAATGGATGGCTTGGCGAATTTAATATCGGTACCATCATCATCCGTTTAGTCTTAGCGTTTTTAATCGGTGCCTTATTCGGCTTTGAAAGAAGTAGAAAGAGACATACCGCTGGTTTTAGAACATTTACCTTCGTGGCGTTGTTCTCTGCGATTGCTGCGTTAGTGGATATCTATTTCGCTGCTAACTATGGTGAAGCCTTCCCTGCTATTACAGCCGCAGTGGTTTTAGGTGGCGCTATCATTGCGGGTAATACCCTCCTATATTCCTCTAAAAACCAAATTAAAGGTTTAACAACCGCGGTGGCCTTATGGCTCACTGGTATCATCGGTGCTTCTTTAGGCGCTGGTTTATATACCGCTGGTATCATCGGTGTGGTCTTAGCCTTTATTACCTTAAGCGCAATGCCAAGAATTGAATTCTATATGAAAAATAGAAGTAACCACTTTGAAATCCATTTAGAACTTAAAAATAGAAAAACTTCACTGGTGTCATTCGTAAACTCGGTTTAAGAATTGATGATATTGAAGCTAACCCAGCTTATAACAATACAGGCTTAGGTGTTTATAGTATTTCTTTAACAATTAACTCTAAAGAGTTGAAAAAATACAAAACACATACAGAAATCATTGAAGCCTTATCAACTTTGGAATACATTAATTGTATTGAAGAAATCAACTAAATGAACAAGGATATAAATCTCATCTACGGTAAAAATCCAGTAATAGAAGCCATTAACGCTAAGAAGGCGTTAAAGGTTTTTCTTGTTCATAACTTTAACGATCAGAAAGTTATTAATCTTATCAAAGATAATAAGTTACCAGTCGTTAGTATTTCCTCTAATGAAATGGAAAAGATGTGTGATGGTGGTGTGCATCAGGGCTTAGCCGCTGAACTTAAACCATATCAAACTGTTTCTTTAGAAGAAATCATTATTAGGGCCAATAAGAAAACTAAGAAGATTATTGTCATGCTTGATAACATTAACGATCCACATAATCTTGGAGCGATTTTAAGAAGCGCGGATGTTTTTGAAGCAGCGGGTATTGTTTTACCAAAACATAATTCCGTTTCTTTAAATGCGACAGTCGCTAAGACAAGCGCAGGCGCAATTAACTACGTTCCAGTCGCAGTCGTTAATAATCTCAATCAAGCAATTAAGACACTTAAAGAAGAAGGCTATTGGGTTGTTTCCACAGATGGAAGCGCCACAATTGACTATTCTTCAATAAAATACGATTTCCCAGTCGTAGTAGTGATAGGTAGCGAAGGCAAAGGCGTCTCACCACTAGTGTTAAAGAACTCAGATTACGTAGTAAAAATCCCACAATTTGGACATGTAAATTCTTTAAATGCCTCCGTAGCTGCAGGAATTTTGTTAGCGGAGGTGCATAAAACAAATATCTAAAACACATTAGTGTGTGGAGAGGAGTGTTTTATGCTTTCAAGCAAAACCTATCGTCGAAGATTGGATGAACAGTGCCATGAACTAGTCGCGCAAGGTAATCATGTTGCGTATCTACAGTTTCAAAAGCGCTACAAGAAAAACGCCTTATCATTAGCGTACGATTTGATCGATAGCAAATATCGAGGACTAGGAATAGTGCCGTTAGAATTAGTCACAGTTTGTAATGACCATTTTTCTTATGTGGTGAAAAAGTTCAGTCCATGGATGTGTTCGTTTTACACTTTTTGGCGAAAGACAGTTGAACTACAAATCGCCGATTATGTGAACAACAATTACTTTTCAGATAAGTCAAAATTACAGTCGAGCATTATCCGCTTCGACGATGATTATAATGAGAACATTTTTGACTTTGATTGCATTGCGGAAACTGACCAAAACGAAGACAGGAGTCGCCTAATTCGTGAAACTAAGCGCACAATTGTTGCTCATAAGAGTGAATTTGAACATCAGGAGTTCATGTTACTTTTATTAACTTTAGAGGGCTATACAATCTCAGATTTTGAGCATACTGGAATCACTAGCCAATCAACATTATATTTAACCTTCAAAAAGGCTATTACTAAGCTCGCAAACATCAATCAAAGAAACAAAAAGAACTAGCTATATAGGTGCACTCACTTTGTGAAAAAGGGAATATCGTTATTCATTTTTAACGATGCGTGATATAATCTCAAAGCATGAGCAAATTAGAAATCAAAAATTTAGTCTTCTCATATGACGGCAGTAACAAAGTTATTGACGATATATCTTTTAGTGTTCCTAAAGGATCATTTGTTTCTGTTTTAGGTCATAATGGCTCAGGTAAATCAACTTTAGCAAAGCTTATTGTTGGTTTATTAGAAAAGAACGAAGGCACAATTTACTTTAACGATGAAGAAGTCACAAAAAAGAACATTGGTGACTTCCAAAGTAAAGTTTCTTTAATCTTCCAAAATCCTGATAACCAATTCATTGGCTCCACGGTGGAAGACGATATTGCTTTCGGTTTAGAAAATAGATGCTTCCCACATGATAAGATGCAAGAAGAAATCGAACGCTTTGCAGAAAGTGTCGGTATGCTTGAATATCTTAAGAAAGAACCAATCGCTCTTTCTGGTGGTCAAAAACAAAGAGTCGCCTTAGCGGGCGCTTTGATTTTAAGACCAGAGATTCTCATTTTAGATGAAGCCACATCAATGCTTGATCCTAAAGGTAAAGCCACAGTGAGAAAGTGGTTAAAGCGTATCCATAGGGAAAACAAAGAACTCACCATCTTTAGCATTACTCATGATATTGACGAAGCGCTTTTAAGTGATAAGGTTTTGATTTTATCAAAAGGTAAATTAATTAAAGAAGGCAAGCCTCAAGATGTTTTAAGAGATGAAGAAACACTTCTTTCTATCAAGCTTGATATGCCTTTTGTTTATAAACTCGAAAAAGAATTAGCGAAGATTGGCATTAATTCCAACGCTGATAAACTCGATCAACTAGTGGAGGATATATGGGCATCCAAATAAAAAATATCTTCTACACATACCAAAAGAAAGCCACTAATGCGACATTAGCCTTAAACAATGTCTCTTTTGAGATTGAGGACAATGACTTCATCGCTATCGTTGGTGAAACAGGAAGTGGTAAATCCACTTTAGCCCAAACATTTAACGCTTTAATCGTCCCTGATCAAGGTGAAGTAGTGGTTGGTGATTACGTTGTTAATTACAAGAATAGAAAGAGCCGTAAATTACGTGGTATTAGACAACATATCGGCTTAGTTTTCCAATTCCCTGAATATCAACTCTTTGAAGAAACAGTGGAAAAGGATGTTGCTTTCGGTGTGAAAAACTTCGGTTTGAAAAACGAAGAAGCTCTTGAAAGAGCCCATGAAGCACTTGCGAAAGTTGGTTTAGATGAATCCTACTATAAAAGAGCCCCATTTGATTTATCAGGTGGTGAAAAACGTAAAGTCGCGATTGCGGGTATTTTAGCCATTAATCCAGATATCATCATCTTTGATGAACCAACCGCGGGATTTGATCCTCAAAGTAGTAAAGACTTAATGAAATTAATTTGTGAGTTTCATGAACAAGGTAAAACAATTATCGTTATTACCCATGATATGGACTTAGTGAATACATACGCTAAAAGAGTGGTGCTTCTTGAAAAAGGTGAATTAGCCTTTGATGGTACTCCTTCAGAACTATTCTCCTTTATCCAAGGTTACGATAGATTAGACATTCCAACCGTCATTAAAGTCGCTAATGCTTTAAAAGAAAAAGGCATGGATATTGACCCAAAACAAATACACGGTATGGATGATTTACTCTCCGCGATTAAGAAATGGAGGGATAAAGCATGAGTTCGATGACTTTTGGCCGTTATTCCTTCCGTGATACTTTCATCCATCATTTAGATGCAAGAAATAAGATTTTCCTCACCCTCCTTTTTATGGTGGGAATCTTCTTCCAATTCAATAAGTGGTCAACTTCACTTATCTTAAGTGGTATTTATATTTTGGTTTTACTCGTCTTAATGATTATTTCAAGAGTGAGTTTACTTTCGTTACTTAAATCTCTAGGGGGTTTATGGTTATTAATCATTTTCTTAATGGCCATATACATATTCATCCCTTCCAATAATCCTAAATTACCAGTGGCGTTCACTATTGGTTCATTAAAAGTTTATTGGGATTCATTTTGTCAGTCGGGTTATATCTTGCTTCGTTTAGTGTTAATGATTTCATTAACAATGATTCTTACAAGCACTACAAAACCAATGGATATGACCTATGCTTTTGAATGGTATATGACCCCATTAAAACCAATCCATTTCCCAGTTCATGAAATCGCGATGACTTTATCTATCGCTTTAAGATTTATTCCAACCTTACTCGACGAAACTGAAAGAATTATGAAAGCTCAAGCGAGCCGTGGTGTGGACTTTAACCATGGTGGTATCTTTAAACGCTTTGGCGCAATTATTGCGTTAATCATCCCATTATTTGTTTCCGCTTTAGAAAGAAGCGAAGAACTCGCTAATGCGATGATTGTAAGAGGTTATGATCCAAAAGCTAAACGCACTAGATATAGACTTTTAAGATTCTCCTGGAGAGATTTATTGGCCTTCTTATTTATCGGTGCTCTTTTTGCTGGTATTATTGTTTTGTTTGTTTTTGATAGAACTGGTGAACCAGTTGATATAGTTAACTTCTTTTTCAAAGTGAAAGGTTTTTAAATGAAGATTCTCGGCATTTGTTCATATAAGGGCACAAATTACTATGGCTGGCAAAAGCAAGTTGGCTTTATTAGTGTCCAAGAAAAGATCGAAGAATGCTTGAGCAAAGTCTATGACACCTCAATAAATATCCAAGGTAGTGGCAGAACTGACGCTGGTGTTCATGCCTTAAAACAATACTTTCACTTTGTGAGTGATAAAGAAAAAGATTTAAAACAATTAGCGTACGCTTTAAATAAAATGCTTCCAGATGATATTAAAATCATCTCTTTTAGTGAAGTGGATGATAACTTCCACGCTAGATATAACGCCACTAAAAAGATTTATGAATATCGCATTCTTTTAACTAATAAAGATCCATTCTCTTATGATTTAGCCTACGTCTATCCAATGGCTTTAGATGTGCCATTATTTATTGACGCTCTTAATAGATTTGTGGGTACACATAATTATCAAGACTTCACTTCTAAAGAAGAAGATGAAGGCGGTTTTATTCGTACACTATATGACGTAGAAGTCATTAGAGAAAAAGATTTATTAAGAATCGTTTTCACTGGTAATGGCTTTATGCGTTATCAAATTAGAAACATGATTGGCGCTGCTATTAACGTGGCTAATGGCAAAGAAAAGATGAACTTTATTGACCATCATTTAAATAGCAAAAATAGAGATATTATTGCTTATAAAGCGCCTGCAAGTGGATTGTATCTTGTTGACGTTATCTACAAATAATTTTTCTCACACGTGTATAAATGTGTTCACATATATGGGAACATGTGATAATATTTTTTCGCAAAAAAGCAAAAAAGGAGTTTTAAATCATGGGTAGAGCACATGAAGTAAGAGCAAAAGCGATGGCCGCAACCGCTGCAAAAAGAAGCGCACTCTTTATGAGAGCCAGTAAGGAAATCTATATGGCGGCAAAGAATGGTGTTCCTGACCCTGAAATGAACTTAGCACTCCGTTCTGCAATTGAAAAATGGAGAGGTCAAAACGTTACTAAAGACGTTATTGATAGAGCCATCCAAAAAGCTAAAGGCGGCGAAGCCGAAAGCTATTCTGAAGGCCGTTATGAAGCTTTTGGTCCAGGCAATTCACTCTTTATCATTGATACATTAACTGATAACTCAAACCGTGCGTTTATCGAAGTTAGAACCGCTATCACCAAAAAGGGTGGTCACTTAGGTTCCACAATCTTCAATTTCACACAAACTGGTTTATTCGTTTTCAACGGCACCAATAGAGATGAAGTTGAAGAAAACTTAATTCTCTCTGACGTTGATGTCCGTGAAGTCACAGCAGAAGATGGAAAGATCGAAGTCCTTGTTGAACCAGCAGCCTTCGCTCAAGCTAGAGAAGTTTTAGGTGGTATGGGCATCTCCGAATTCGATGTCGCAGAAATAACCTTCTTAGCCAATGATCCAATCGAGATCACTGATCCAGAAGAAAGACGCAAATTTGACGAATTATGCGATATGCTTGATGACTTACAAGACGTCCAAAACGTCTATCACAACGTCAAGTAATTATTAACCTATAATTATTGCAAAATAGCGATGTCCAAATGGATGTCGCTTTTATTTTTTCTTTCATATTTTAGGAAAAAAATCAAATTCGCCACCTATTTGCTAAATAGGAGGTGTTTAACCGTTTATCTGAAGAAGATTTGATTGAAATAGAAAAGTTTCTTTTAAAAACAAAAAAAGTTAGTGCAAAGCCTACTAGATTTGGGCTTTATCGGACGAGCCGCGAGCAACTAACACACTTATTAAAACAAAAAAGATTAGCCTTTTCAACAATTATGGCGTTATTTCATAAATATTCAATTGACAACTCACGCGTAAACACGTATGATTTTTATCGGCACAAAAGCTAAATTAGCGAAGTCCCCGGTAAGGTCAAAGTTAGTTTGGTAAAGGAGGATTACAGTTATGCAACGTCAAACTACTATTGCAAAAAATAACGAAATCCAAAGAAAATGGTATGTCGTCGATGCCACAGACAAACCATTAGGAAGATTAGCATCACAAGTCGCTCAAGTTTTAACTGGCAAGAATAAGCCAATTTGGACTCCAAATGTTGACTGTGGTGACTATGTTATTATCATCAACGCTGAAAAGGTTGCTCTTTCTGGCGATAAAGTTAATAACAAAAAATACTACAATGTGTCTGGTTACGCTGGTGGTCTTAGAGCAAGAACAGCCGGTGTTATGCTTGAAAAGTACCCAGTAGAAATGTTAGAAAGATGCCTTCACGGTATGCTTCCAAAGGGTCGCTTAGGTCGTCAAATGATCAAGAAACTCTTCGTCTATGCTGGTCCAGAACACAAACAAGAAGCTCAAAAACCAGAAGTTCTTGAGCTCAAATTCTAGGAGGTCTAAACAATGGCAAAGAAAGCTGATCTTCAATATTACGGCACAGGCAAAAGAAAATCTTCTATCGCTCGTGTTTATATCACTGCTGGTACAGGTAAAGTCGTTGTTAACGGCCACCCAGTGGAAGAATATATGCCTTATGAGACATTAATTCTCGACTTAAAACAACCATTAACCTTAACAGGTACCGATGGCAAGTACGATGTTCGTGCTGAAGTCAAAGGTGGCGGTTTCACAGGCCAAGCTGGCGCTATCCGTTTAGGTATCGCTAGAGCCTTATTAGAAGCCGGTTGCGATCGTGCAGTCTTAAAAGCTAACGGTATGGTCAAACGTGACTCCCGTAAGAAAGAACGTAAGAAATACGGTCTCAAAGCTGCTCGTAAAGCTCCACAATTCAGCAAACGTTAATCGTTTCTGTATCAAGAAAAGAGAAGAGGAAGCTATGCTTCCTTTTTTTCTTTCCCGCGTGCGCAATTTATTATTAAAAAATACGTTGATTTTGCTAGGCGGTTGTTGTATAGTATTTTCGCTGTCTAAAAGACAAGCGGGCCCATAGCTCAGTTGGTTAGAGCGCGCCCCTGATAAGGGCGAGGTCGGAAGTTCAAGTCTTCTTGGGCCCACCAAAATGAATATTAAGTCACTTCGTAGAAAGTGATTTTTTTATACCTAATATGCGTCACCCACGTATAATGTGTGCGCAAAAATAAGAAAATAATGTTAAAATGAGTCATACATGGATAACAAAAGTATCTTTAATATCCTCGTTTGCGGATTCGGAACAATCTTTTTACTCATTCACATTCTCAACCTTTCTTTAAAAAAGAATCGTCGTATTGATGAAAAGAATCTTTTAGTGTTCTTTATTTTTACCGCTTTCCACTTAGTCGCGTATTTAGTTTTTACTTTTGTGAAGTTCTATTACACAAGTAACGCGATGATTATGACCGCTTATTCGTTGTTTTATTTAGCAAATAACTTAGAAGCACTTCTCTTATTTGTGTATACAATTTCTTATGTGACTATCAGTCGTGATATTAAAAGAGCGTCACTGATTATTAATTTATCAGTGTTTAGTTTATTCGCTCTTCTTGATTTTGTTAATTTATTCACCCCAATATTCTTCTATGCAGAAAATGGTGTCTATGTGAGAGCGCCATTCATGATTGTTTCACAAGCATATCAACTTTTAGCGTTCATCTTTGTCTTTTCATTAACAGTGTTTAACAAGAATGTTAAAGTGCCTGATAAAATAGTTTTCTCAATCTATTGTGTCTTACCACTTGTTGCGATTGTTTTGCAAAACATCTTTGCGGGTTACGCTATTGCGTATTTCTCCATTGTCGTGGCTATTGAAATCTTGTTCATGTTTGTTAACGTGGAAAAGAACATTGATTTAATCAATGAATCTAAGAAAGCTAAAGAAGCGGAAGTGAGACTCATGATGTCGCAAATCCAACCACACTTTATTTATAACACTCTTTCTAGTATTTCCACTTTGATTAAGATTGATCCAGATAAAGCTCAAGCGGGTTTAGATGGCTTTACTGAATATTTGCGTAGTAATCTTTCCGCTATTTCAGAAACAGGTTTAATCCCATTCAGTGATGAATTAAAACATATCAAAACATATTTAGCGTTAGAAAAGATGAGATTTGAAGATCGTCTCCATGTCGTTTACGACATTAAGACTAAGAACTTTAAAATCCCACCTTTAAGTATCCAACCAATCGTTGAAAACGCCGTTAAGCATGGTCTTATGAAGAAGATTGATGGTGGTACAATCACCATTAAAACCACGGAAGATGATTATGCGTACTGCGTAGAAGTCACTGATGATGGTGTGGGCTTTGATGTCGATAAACTCCAAAAGAGCGATAAGAAGCATATCGGTTTAAGAAACGTTAGTTATCGTCTTTCCACAATGTGCCGTGGTGAGATGATGGTCCATAGTGAAATTGATAAAGGTACCACTGTCATGGTAATCTTCTTTAAAGGGTAGCGTATGAAAGTACTATTAGTCGATGATGAAAAATTGCAATTAACGAGACTCCAAGAATCAGTGAAGTATGTTTTGCCTGCTGCTGAATTATTGGCCTTCACTAATCCTCAAGTCGCTTTAGAAGCTGCGAAGAAAGATCAAATTGATATTGCCTTCCTTGATATTGAAATGCCTAAACTTAACGGCATCCAATTAGCGAAAGCTCTTAAAGGCTTTAATCCTAAGATTAATATTATTTTCGTCACCGCTTATGACTCCTTTGCTTTAGACGCTATGCGCATTAGAGCGTCTGGTTTTATTACTAAACCAGTTAATGAAGATAAGATTGTTGAAGAAATTGAAGGTTTAAGATATCCAGTGGAAATGGCATCCACTAAAAAGCTCCAAGTTAAATGCTTTGGTAACTTTGAAGTGTTTAATAACGGAGAACCTTTAAAGTTTACTTATAGTAAGTCCAAAGAAGTATTTGCCTACCTTATTGATAGAGAAGGTGCGGCTATTAATATTAATGAATTAAACGCCATCCTCTGGGAAGAAGACCATAAATCATATTTAAGAAACCTCATTTCTGATATTCAAAAGACATTAAAAGATATTGGTGCGAGTGATGTATTTATTAAAAGACATAATGAATGCTTTATCGATATTACTAAAGTCGATTGCGATGCTTATGAATATAAGAATAACAATCCAGACGCCATTAGAGCGTATCGTGGGGAATATATGATTCAATATTCCTGGGCCTATTTTGAAGATTTCTAAACCTTGTGGCACTTGTGTGACAAACACTATCATATAATGATACCGCGAATAGCAATTCCGTATCGTTTGTATGAAAAAAGAAGCGCTTCAAAAAGAGAATGATAATTTGAACAAGCCACTGCATTGTCCTAAATGTGGTAGTGTTAACGTCACTAAAATTCATGCTTCAACGATGGATCTTCACCTTTGCGAATGTCAGGATTGTAAACACAAATTCTACGTTGAAGAAGAATAATACTTGTATCAACATAGGAATTAGATAGGAAAGTCACTTGAAAACGAGTGATTTTTTTATTGATAAATAATTATCATTATGTTAGATTAATTGAGCGCTGGAGACTTAGTTCAGCGGGAGAACGCTTCCTTCACACGGAAGAGGTCGTAGGTTCGATCCCTACAGTGTCCACCAAAATTGCCGTCTTAGCTCAATTGGCAGAGCAACTGATTTGTAATCAGTAGGTTGTTGGTTCGATTCCGATAGACGGCACCAACTAAGTAAACTAGAGGAGGGACACGTTCCCTCCTTTAATTTATATGCGGCTATGGCGGAACTGGCAGACGCGCTAGACTTAGGATCTAGTGGGGCAACCCGTACAGGTTCGATTCCTGCTAGCCGCACCAACTGTAATGACTACCAAATTGGTAGTTTTTATTTAGACAAAATGCCGATACTATCAAAATAAATTGACAATTAATTTAACTTTTTGCATAATAATCACACTAAGTTGCTACAGTCAATTTTAGGAATAATCCTATGGATGATTAGTTTAGTAAGTATAGAACTCCCCATCTTTCAGAGTAAAAAAATAAATTTTTCACTTAGTATAACGGAGGTTCTTAATATGATAATAAACTACAACACAACAAATATGTATCTAGTAGGGGACATGGGTCTTAGTGGGGATATATGCTCAACTACTAGTCAAAAGTAGGACCTAAAAATTGTAGATTTAAGACCTAGGAGCTAACAACTCCTTGTCCCCTCCATACCCCTTTAGCTCAACTGGATAGAGCGCTTCTTTTGCGAAGAAGGTGATCTCGGTTTGAATCCGAGAGGGGGTTGTTTTTTATTTATATAAGGATTTATACATATATGTATGTGTGAAGAAATACGATTTTTTACGAATAATATTGAATTCTTATGTATAAATATGTATATTATTGAATTAGGAGGAAAAATCATGAGTTTAATTGTTACAAATGAGCTCTGCAAAAAGTATGGCAACAAGCTCGTTATAGATCATGTAAACATGCACATTCCAGAAGCATCGATTTATGGTTTCGTTGGTGAAAACGGCAGCGGTAAAACCACAATCATGCGCTTATTAACTGGCTTAGCGGAACCAACATCAGGTTCCTTTGAATTACTTGGTGTGAAAAACACCGATCGCCGTATATATGAGGTCAGAAGAAATCTCTCCGCTATCGTCGAAGCTACTTCTTTAGTCCCAACATTAACAGCGAAACAAAATATCCGTTATTTAGAGTTATATCTCGGCATTAACCTTACCGAAGAAGATAGAGATGAGCTGTTAAAGAAAGTTCACCTTGAAAATGTCGGTAATAAGAAAGTTAAAAACTACTCTCTTGGTATGCGTCAAAGATTAGGCATCGCCATGGCGTTAATTAATCAACCAAAAGTGATGTTCCTTGATGAACCAATGAATGGTTTAGACCCAGAAGGTATTGCCGAATTAAGAGACTTACTCATCGAATTAAATAAAAACGAAGGCATTACAGTATTAATTTCTTCTCACATTCTTTCCGAACTTGAAAAGATTGCTTCATTCTATGGCTTTATTTCTCACGGCAAGATCTTAGAAGAAATTCCTGCGAGTGAACTACAAGCAAGATGCCGTAAATCATTAACCATTAAGGTAGTGGATGTTGATAAAGCAGAAAAAGTCTTAAAAGGCTTAATGCTTCACGATTATAGAGTCTCACCTAATGGTGAAATCAAAATCTTCGATGCGATTAAGATTAACAAATTATGCGTTAGTTTAGACGCTGAAGGTGTTGAAATCTCTGCGATTAATTCTTCTGATGAATCAGTCGAAGATTACTACTTAAATCTTATTAGGGAGGCGAAATAATATGGCACGTTTAATGAGAGCTTTCTTTTATAGGATTTCAAAAGATATTACATTCAGAATTACCTTAATTGTTGGTGCTGGTATGGCGGTCTTTATGACTCTCCTCTACCTCATCCTTCAAAACGCTATTGGCGATGGCATGAAAATGTTATCTGGTCAAGGGATGCTCATCTCATCCTTCTCTCCAGCCCAAAACTTTGGTATCGCTATCCCAATTAACTTAATCTCATTCATCTACTTAGAATTCAGCCAAGGCTCAATTAGAAACAAGATTATTGCTGGCCATTCTAAATCTAAGATCTATGCATCATTGTTCTTATCTGGTTTAGTCTTTGCCTTCTCATTATTGATTGTCTATGTTGGCTTATGCACAGCATTAGGTTCAATCTTTGGTGGCTTTGATCCAAACGGAATGGCAGTTGCAGGCACAACGTCATTAGGTATGATTGTTTCCCCAGCATACCTCTGGAAATTCGTTATCCTTGCCTTCCTCTCCTACTTAACCATTGTTTCATTCACCGTCTTTATCGCGACAGTTTTTAGAAGCATGGGTCCATCTATCCCAGTGGTCATGTTAGTGGTGATGGGTGCTTACTTAATCCCAATGATCTTAGGCGCTATCTCTTCTGGCTTAACCATGTCTGCTCAAGCAACATATGTTGAACAATATCACCAAACTCCAACAATGGAAGAACTCAGAAGCTATGATGAAACAGTCAAGACATTCATGGATATCACTAATGTCTTAAAAGTGGTTGATCCTTTCTATGGTATCGCCGCTACTGAAACAACAATGGAAGGCGTTGCGGTTATTGATAACCTCACCCTCTTCGGTGGTATCGCCTCAAACATTGTCTACTCCACCCTCTTCTTCTTAGCGGGTATGAATATCTTTAGAAAAAGAGACGTCAAGTAATAAAACAAATACGAAAGAATCGCGCTTCGGTGCGATTTTTTCTTTTTCTAGCAATTATGTAAAATATAATCGTCTTAATTAGTGAGAGGTAAAAACGTATGAAAAAATCAATCTCCCTTTTAGCGGCTTTACTTGTTATCACAGCGTGCACCAATCAAGCAGCGTACACTAAAAATCAAATTAATAGCCCAAAAAAGAAGTTTAATACTTCTAATGTCAGCAAAAACGATGATGCTTATATTAAAAGCGTCCAAGACTTCGCTCTTGATTTCTATGATGTGTTAGACGTTAAAGAGAACCAAGTGTTCTCTCCGTTATCCATTGCTACATGTTTCTCCATGCTTTATGATGGAACAGATGGCGGCACTAGAGAAGAACTACGTAATGTTTTGCATTATGAACAAGGGGATTCTCATCTAGAGCAAATCAAAAACATGCTTTTAAAATGTGCAATTGATGATAGCAACAATAAAACATATTTAAATATCTCACAATCTATTTGGTTTAGAGGTGATGGGTCCAGTTTTAAAGATGATTATCTCGAAAAATTAACTAATTACTATTACGCTGAAGTTTTTAAAGGCGTTAATTTCATGTCTAACGAAGATAAACAGATGATGGCGGACTGGGTTAACAATAAAACTAAAAAGTTCTTAAACGTCACTCCAGATTCTTTCCCTGCCACTCCTAATACTGTGATGTATTTAATGAATGCAATTTACGCGAAATCTCAATGGTCAATCGAAAATCTATTCAAGAAGAGCAATAATAGTGAAAATAAATTCTACGATATCAACAATAATTCCTCCATAAAGACATTCATGAATGGTAAGGCTGAAGGATCATCATATTACGAGTATGATACATACCGTGTCGCGTCTTTGCCTTATAAACACAACATGCAAATCAACATTCTTCTTCCTAATGAAGGCACAAATTACAGCGAAGTTTTAAAAGATAAAGAAGCATTGAGTAACATGATAAACTTTGGCAAACAATCCGATCTAGAAAGAGCGTCTATCCAATGGATTTTACCTAAGTTTAAAATCATTTGTGACTATGATTTGCAAGATGTGATGACGAATCTTGGCCTTGATGAAACATTTGATAAAGAGAAAGTTAATCTTTCTAGAATGAGCGACGAACCAGGTCTCTATATCGAAAGTGCCAAACATAAAGCGGGTATTGAAATTAATAACGAAGGTGTTGAAGCGGCGGCGCTCACATTCGTCGCAGCTGGGTCGAAAAGCGCTGCACCTAATGCATCAGTCACCTTTAAAGTTGATCATCCATTTGCCTATTATTTAACAACAAATGAAGGATTACCTCTCTTTATGGGAGTAATCAATAGCTTGTAGTAGGCAAGTATAAATACGCGCTTCGGCGCGTTTTTTTATTGATTCCCATTCGTTAAGTAATGGGAAATGAACAAAAAGAGGGCTTGTCTTCGCGTATATGTGTTATAATTTATTAAATTATGCCAAACAAAGAACTAGAGAAAAAAGTCCGTGAACACGAAGAGATGATTGATTCTGGTAAACCCAGAAACAAAAAATCCACAGTTAAATACATTCTAAATATCTCATTAGTCCTTATTGCTACAGGATTAGCGATTTTCTTTGCGATTAAAGATGATGCGAAGGAGATTGGTCATTATTTATCTACCGCGGATGGTAACTTCCTATTGGTCATTATCGCCGTGATGGTGGGCTGTATTTTAGTGAGAAGCTTTATTCTTTTCTGCTTCGCCCACTTATTTACAAGAAAGTATCACTTCCATCAAGCAATCGCGGTTGACCAGATCGGTCAATTCTATAACGCGATTACTCCTGGCGCTAGTGGTGGTCAAATCATGCAAGCTTATACATATAAGAAGCAAGGTGTGCAAATTTCTAGTGCGGTTTCTATTCTTGCTATGTATTCTATCGTTTACCAAGTTGTCTTAATTGTCTTTGGTACGATTTCTTTCATCATTAAATATGATTTCATTATCTCTATTGGCTATATCCAAACTGGTATTAAGATTAATGAAGTGCCAATGAACATTCCTATTTGGCCATTAACAATCGTTGGTTTCTTACTCAATGTTGGTGTTATTTTTATTGTTTTCTTGATGGGCTATTGGCACAGTTTCCATAATTTCGTTATGGGACCAATAGTTTCTTTGCTCCATAAGATTAAAATCGTTAAAGATCCAGATAAAACAAGAGAAAACCTCCGTATTCAGGTGGAAAACTTCAAAATTGAATTTAGACGTTTAAGCACTAATATTCCGTTTTTAATCTTAGTGGTTGTTTCATTTACCGCTTATATTATCTTAAAGTTCTGCATTCCTTACTTCGTAGGTAAGGCTTTACATAATGAGTCTACAGTCGCTAGCTTCTGGGATTGTATCTTCTTAAGTAACTATCACCAAATGATTACCGGTTTAATTCCTATTCCAGGTAGTGCGGGTGTTTCTGAATTCGTTTTCTATAACTTATTCTTAAATGAAGCTAGCCCAGAAAAAGGTTTCTTCACCATCTTTGTGGATGGTATTGCTAATAAAGAGGCAAGTAGAACATTATGCCGTGCTTCTCTTCTTATTTGGAGAAGTTCAACATTCGTTGTCCCAATTCTCATTGGTGGCTTAGTTTCAGCCTTCTATCGATCCGCGCCAAAAAACGAAGCACATATGGGCGATATTCCAAACAGACAAACATTTGTTACTTTGCAAAAAGAAACTTATGTTGAAAGATATGAAGAAGTGGCTTCCTTGGTGGAAACTTCTAAATTGTCGCGTGAAGCAATTGTAGCGAAGCTGAACCCGCGTAATAGGAAGAACACTAACAAGAAGAAACGCACAAATAAGAATACCCCTGCGGATATTTCACAAAATGATTATGACGAGGTTGAACTCGACAATTTGGATGGTGAATAGTTATGCGTATTGCGATTTTTACTGATACCTATCCTCCATTTGTTAACGGTGTCTCAACCTCGACTTTTAATTTAGCCAATTCCTTAATGGCGCATGGTCATGACGTTTTAGTGGTGGCCCCTAGATCCACGGATGGCAAATTAGAACAAATCGGCAATGTCCTTTATGTTCCTGGTATTTATTTAAAGAAACTCTATGGCTATAGATTCACTAATATCTTCGCTAGTAAACCAATGAAGATTATTAAGAACTTTAAGCCAGATGTTATTCATAACCAAACTGACTTTACTATTGGTGTATTAGCGAGACGTGTCGCTAGAAGACTTAAAATACCAATTGTTTATACATATCACACTTCTTATGAAGATTATACTTATTACGCCACTCATGGCTTAATGGATCGATTAGCGAAACGCTTTGTCCGTGTTTATTCTAAAGACTTAGCGAACCGTATGACTGAATTCATCACTCCAAGTGAAAAGACTAAGGAATATATGCGTTCTTTAGGTAGTGATATTTATATCAATGTTATTCCTACTGGTATTGATTTCTCTATTTTCAAAAAAGAGAACATCGATATGCAAAAGATCCAAGAATTCAAAGATTCACATGGTATTAAAGAAAATACCAAAGTGTTCTTACTTTTAGGTCGTATCGCTAAAGAAAAGAGCATGGACGTCTCTTTAAGAGGCTTCGCTGAATATCATAATAAACATCCAGAAGTGGATATTAAGATGCTCATCGTTGGTGGTGGTCCTGCTAAAGAAGAATTAGAACAACTCTGTCACGAATTAAAGATTACAAAGCTTGTGGAATTCATCGGCTTTGTTGGTTCCTTAGAAGTACCTTTCTATTATCATCTCGCTGATATTTATACTTCCGCTTCTATTACCGAAACTCAAGGTTTAACATTTATGGAAGCCATGGCCGCGGGCAAGATCGTTTTAGCCCGTTTTGATAGTAACTTAACCGGCACTATTATAAATGGCAAAACTGGTTTCTTCTTTACCGATAATGAATCATTTGTCCAACAAGTGGAAAAGATCTTCGCGATGAACGAAGAACAACATAACAAAATCATTGATGAAGCATATAAAGTCGTGGATATCTATTCCATCGACAAGTTCTATAACAATATTATGAGGGTTTATAATCGTGCCATCCGTAAACACTGGTAATAAAAAGATTAAATCCATTAAAACATTTAAGGATCACGTGACCCTTTATTTTGGTAAAGGTGAACCCTTAAGAATATCAAAAGAAGCATTCGTGTCTTCTTATCTCTATGTTGGTAAGTCTTTAAATAGTAAAGACATCGCTAAACTAGAAGAAATCACTGCGATGACGACTTTACTTAACTACGCATTAAGTATTGTTTCTAAGAAACATATCAGCGAAAAAGAAATGCTAGAGAAGTTACTTAAAAAAGAAGATAACTTCGTCGCGGCGAAAAACGTCATTAATAAATTAAAAGAAAACGATTTATTAAACGATAAAGCCTTCATGGAGGACTTAATCGCTTGGGATAATGAAAGATGCTTTGGGGAAAATAAAATCATTAAGCATTTAAAAGATAAAGGTATCCCAGAAGCATTAATTAAAAAGGCGAGCTTCCCTTCTTCTTTAGAAAGAAAGAAAGCGAAAGCGCTTCTCGATAAGTTAGAAAGAAAATATGAGCGTTACGCTTATATCAGTAAGAAGAAACATGTCTATCAAGCTCTTCTTAGCCAAGGCTATAATATGGAAGTCAGCAAAGAAGTCGCTGATTTAGTGAAGAAGGGAAATGACAAACAAGAAATATCTCTTCTTAAGAAAGATTATGAAAAAGCCTACAAAAGATATGAAAGAAAATATGAAGGCTATCAACTAAAACAAAAATTATATGCTTATCTAGTCTCTAAAGGCTATAGCTATAAAGATATTAAGAAAGTATTAGATGTGGAGGTTTATGAATAATGAAAATGATTGCAAGTTTTGAAGATCACGAACACATTGAAGGACAATTCCTCTTAGGTAATGTCTCTAAAGGTGTAAATGCGAATGGTGGTGCTTATCTCTCTGTGGAATTAAGAGACGCAAGTGGTTCCATCGTTGGTAAAAAATGGGACGCTACCGCGGAAGATGAACAATTATTCGTCGTTGGTAATGTCGTGCAAGTTGTTGGTGAAACAAATAAATATAAAGAACAGCTCCAATTAAAGATTTTAAGCGCTGAACTTGTGCCTCTTGAACAAATAGACGTCGAGAAGTTTGTGAAGGCTCCTCCGGTCGCAAAAGAGACATTAATAGAGAGGTTTAACGCGCACGTGAATTCTATTAAGAATGAAGACTGCCTTAAAATCTTAAAATATATGATTAATAAGTTCGGTGATAAGATTTATAGCTATCCCGCTGCTGTGTCTATCCATCACGAATATAGTAGTGGTTTATTAATGCATTCCATCACTATGGCGGATCTCGCTAATTACTTATGCCCAATCTATGACTGTGACCACGATTTAATGGTTACAGGCTGCTTACTTCACGATTTAGGTAAGATTATCGAACTTGAAGGACCAATCGTCTATAAGTATTCAACAGAAGGCAAACTCTTAGGCCATATCTCCATCATGGCCGCGGAACTTCATAAAGCCGCTGATGAATTAAAGATTAAGAGTGAAATTCCTCTCTTACTCGAACATATGGTCTTATCACATCATGGACAACAAGAATTTGGCTCTCCAGTGATGCCACTTACAAAAGAAGCTCTCTTATTATCATTAATTGATAATTTAGATAGTAAGATGGTCGTCGTCAATAAAGCGGTCGCTGATGTTGAACCAGGTAACTTCTCTAATAAGGTCTTCTCATTAGATAATCGTTCCTTCTATAAGCCAAATAAGTAAAAGAAAAAAAGGATTGATGATAAATAAGTCGTCAATCCTTTTAATTTGCCTTCTAGAGGTTGTTTTTAATCGTATCTGCGATGACTGGAAGATTAAGTCCTTCCGCATTGTTTTTCATTTCTAGTTCAAAGCCATCATGACTTTCATATCGAGGAATCACATGCACGTGGAAGTGCTTAACAGTTTGTCCTGCGACTTCATAGCAGTTAGTTAAGATATTCACGCCTTTAGCGCCTAAGAACTGAATGGAGATTTGACCAATACGTTGGGCGACGTCAAAGACTTTGTGCATAAGCTTTTCTGGTGTTGATAGGAAAGTGTCATAGTGTTCCTTAGGAATAACTAAGGCATGACCTTTAGTCACTTGAGAAATGTCGAGAAAGGCTAAAACGTCTTCATCTTCAAATAATTTATAGCAAGGTATTTCACCTGCGACGATTTTACAAAATACATCTTTTTCCATAATTATTATCCTCAAGGAAATAATAGCACAAAAAAGGAGGACTGAGCCTCCTTAATTGTTTTTATTGAATTAGTCTTCGAAGATTTCTGGGAAGGTGGACTTGAAGTAGTTGTAGACGACTGTGTCGTGGAACTTGATGTTCATCTTCTTAATCCAGTGTTTCTTGGATAAGTTTTGATATGTATCGTTATCAGCGACTAATTGAACGATTTCGTTGATGTAAGTTTCAAGCTTATCGAGTTCAGCGGCTGTGGCTTCAGCATAATTGGCTTTGTTCAAGTTTTTGCTTCTGATAGCGTCTTGGACTAAGACAATGTAGTATGTGCCATCGCTTTCGAATAAGATATCACTTTCAACTGGGTTACCAGCGATTCTGCTTGTATTTCTTAAGAAATATTGATCTTTGACCTTACCAATGACGTTGATGAGGTTTGTATCACCAGCAGCTTCGTTTGTGCCCCATTTGCTAGCTGTAGCATCATATGTGTATTCAACACATTTATCACCGTTAAGAGCGTTAGCGACGTTGATGTCGAATAATTGGTTCTTAATGCTATCTGGTAAAGAAGCGACACCGACGGATTTCACATACCAACCTGTGGATGTGTAGTCTTTTAATTGAAGTTCGGCGATCTTAATATCTCTACCTGTTTCCCATGTGTACGCGCCACTATTTGTGTAGGTGCTTTCATTTTCAGAAAGGGCTGGGTTGTTATCAATCTTTTCGAGTTCTTCCATCATGCTACCATAAGCGGTACCTTGGAAGAATTCACCCTTACTGTTAGATGTTTCGTATTCTGGGATCGCTTTTTGCATTAATTGGTACTCTTTTGGATGGTTGGCTTTATCGGCCATGAAGGCACCGACCCATGCGTTAGAAACAAGTTTGAAATCATCAAGTGTGATTTTTTCTGTACGAGCATTGTTGAAGATTGTGTCTTTAACGAATGTGTTCATTAAGTTGACAGCGCCTTTAGCATATTCGCTGTTCTTAGCAATAGCTAAGACATCGATGTGTCTGGCGGATGTACGGCCTAATGTATCGTAGGATTCATCTAAGATGTATTGTTCAACTAAGAGTTGACGATAGATTTCTGGGATGATCTTATCTTCGACATATGTCGCATCTTGTGTTGTGCTTTCTTCTTGGTTTAAGTCAGCATTGCTTTGATAGTTTTGACGGTGGAGAATGAAGTCTTCGCCTTTTGTCGCATCTAAGCATTCTGTCTTAACTGTGAAGACTTCGTAGTCTTCGACTTTAGAAGTTAAGATACCTTCGAAGAGGTCTGGGTTAGCACTAGCAGCACGAACGTTGTTTTCAATGTCAGCAGCTAAAGCGCGTAAGTACTTTTCTTCTTTGAAGATATTTCTGTCACTATATGAACCACCGGAAACAGCGGCATATAATTTTTCAGCAATACGTTTTTCGATTGTTTTCCATTTATTGTTTAAACGGGCATATTCGGATTTAGAAGGATCGGCATCTTTACCGACTTCTTTATTGCTGTCATCAACACGGTTACCGGCTTTATTCTTTGTCCAGTAAGCACTGTGTTCTTTGATGAATTTCTTGGTGTTATCGTTACCATCTGTGGCATCAGCGTTTAAACCTGCAACAGCGGCTTTTAATGTGATTTCACCATATGGGTTTGGATGATTTTCGTCACCGATCTTGGCAGCTGTAACTTTGTTGTAGTTACCGAAGATGCTGACGGAGTATTGATAGAGTAAGTTGTCTAAGACATCTTGCGCTAAGGAACCATCACGGACACCATCATAGATATCAGTGAAGTTGTTGTTGTGGATGGTACCATTGAAACCTTCGATTGTGATAACTGGAGAGTTGTTATCATAGTTGTCTGGTTTAGCAATGACGTCATCGCTACATGATGTGAGAGCGAACGCACTTAATAACGCAAGCGCGGAAATCTTTAAAATATTTTTACGCATAGTAGTGGTACTCTCCTTCTTCGTTGAATTTTTTGTAAGTATCATCAGTACCTGGGACTGCTGTTTCATATAAGTTGAAGAAGTCGTCAGCAATCTTTTCAGGAACAAGACGTGTTAATGTTGGGGAGTCTTCACCAGTAACTGGGTTCTTGGTTGTGTATTCAACCGCACGGTTGTAACCTTGAACTTCTAATAATTCAGTGTAGGTTCTCCAAACTTGTTTTAAACCATCTTCTTGCTTGTAGGAATTGTTTTCCTTTTGAGCAGCGATGTATTGGTCGATACGTTTACCTAAATCAGCAGCGGCACCTTGGAATTCAATTTTGCCGACTTTGTCTTTGAGGTAGGTGTATAAACGATAGTCATATGTGGAGTCGAAGGAAGTGATTTTGCCCTTCACGTCGTCTGCACGTTTCTTATAGTCATCTAAGTTCGCACTTTCGATGTAGTTGACGTATGATCTAACGTTCTTATCGTAATCCTTATCGGTTGGTAATTTTGTATCGTAGTATGTGTCTAATTCAGCATAGTCATACATGGATTCTTCAATAACCATGAAGTGAATGCCGTATTGGCTACGAACACCGATAATAACATTGCCCTTTTCGTCCACTAAATAACCATTTGCGTTGAATCTTGGTAATGTGGCGTCGTAGGCTTGGTTGCTAGCAAGATTGGCGAATTCGTCTTTTGGATTAGCAAGTGTGGAATAGTCAGCTTTCTTAGCGTTTTTGATAACAAAGACGTTATGTAAGTTGAAATATTTATTCCAAACAATGTTACGTGGATATAAGGATGTGCTACCGTCTGCTAACTTGTTACCTTTTTTATCGGTTGTGACGTTAGCGTATTTGCCCATATTAACAAAAGCTTCATATGGAACTTCAACAGCAGCAGTTGGTAAAGCATCTTTAACTTTTTGATCAATACCTAAACCCGCTTTAATGACATTGCCAGCTTCTGCATCGGCAACGTTGGCAGCATCATATAAGTTGTCGTAAGCATATAAACCTAATTGGAACTCATTGACCATTTGTAAGCTACCAGAAGTAGCGGTGTTGGTCATGATACCGACGTCACCACCAGCAGAGGCGGAACCGTCTTCGGAGTACATACTAGCAACTTGGGAGAAGTTGTATTGTCCGTTAGCTAATTCAGAAACAGTGTTGGCTAATAATTTAGCTTGAGCTTCTGTAACAGTGCCTTTATAGAATTTCTCGTTGGCGTCACCAGCTTCATCAACCTTCACTAAGATGTGACGGATGTGATATGGCATAGCAGCTTTAACGTTGTTTGGGTTAGCGGCTGCTGCACCAGTGGAGGTAATACCTAAGAATTCGGATTTTAAGGCCGCAGCTTTTTCATTGTCGTCTGCGTACCAGTTTTTCATGACTTCTTTTTCTTTTTCGTAAATGAACTTTTCTTGTAATCCCTTAGCATCATCAACGTTGTTGCTTTCGAGGATTGCTTTCCATTCTGTGTCGTAACTGGTCTTGTTGCTCTTGGCGTTTTCTTTAGCTTTGTCTTTTTGTTCTTGGACTTGGTTTTTAGCCCATTTTTCAATTTCTTGATACTTTAATTCACCTTCAGAGAAATCTTTTTCTTTGAATTCATAGCGAATTAAAACTTCTAAGATTTTGTCATAGAACTTAGAGACACCAGCTGTGGTATTGTTGTATGCTTTGTAAACATCATTTGTAAGAAGTTTAACTGTTTCTTTACTATCGTAGTCATAGAAAGTAACAACTGCTTCTTTGGATGATTTTACGTTGCTACAAGCAGATAATGCCATAGCAGCAATGAAGCCAGTAACTAGTGTTATTGATAGTTTACTTTTCTTCATTTTTAACTCTCCTTTTTCAAATAACAGCGCGAATATTATAAATATTCTAGATTTTTTATGCAACAAGTTTATTAATAAACCTCGATTAATCGAATGAAAAGCATAGTGCAAAAAACAAAAATTATCATATCGTTTGAATAACGAATGGCCAATATGTAGAATATGTCACGGAATTTGAGGTAAGAAGTATGTCTACTTTAAAAATAATAAATCTACACGCTAGTGTTGACGGAAAAGAAAT
>CADCJP010000005.1:0-22735 GCA_902801805.1 uncultured Erysipelotrichaceae bacterium
TATATAAAACATTTTGAATAACGCGTTTACCGATTGGTCTTGCACTATCAAAGATGACTTTATAAACCTTTTCGACTGTTAATTCGTTAAGGTTATTAACTTCCATGATGTAATCGAGTTTACGATAAGCTTCAAGGATGCACTTTAACATGTAAGTAACGAATTGTGTGTAATCATTTTCATTGTTACCCCAGCCTTGGGAAGAAGCTTCAAAAGCATCGATATAATCAGATAAACGTTGTCTCATGATATATGGAATTGAGAAGTAATTACCAATATCATAGCCGTATCTCTTCATTAAGAAGTTAAGCATTAAACGGCTAACTCTACCATTCGCATGATTGAATGGATGGATACAAATGAAATCAAGAAGGAATGCCAAAATAAGAACAAGCTTATTAGTTTCTTCATTTTGACTGACCAAATTGAATTGGTAGACCAAGTTGTCAAGTAAGGAGGCGACTTCACTTGGTTCGGCAGTGACGAAGATTGTTCTCATACTTCCGTCTGGCATTCTTTCTTGAATGTAATTGATACTGTCTTTATATTGACCACCGATTTCTGGGTTGTAATCCTTATATAAATAGTAATGTAATGTGGAGATGAATGAACGATCAAATGGTTGGAACTTGTAGCATTCATCAATAAGTTTTAAAGCCTTGTAATATCCAACGAATAGATATTCAGGTAAGGTTTGTGGAGATTGACCTTTTTCAAAGATCGCTTTGATGCGGTCATCACCAATAAAAATGGTCCCTAATGCGTTGCTAGCTTCAGTACCACTGATAAAAGCGAGCTCTGTAAGCTTTTCAACCTTTTTCATTTTGTGGGCCATTGTGGTTTTGCCTTTATATAATTCAATAGAATTAAGTAAAGAAACAATGTTAGGGTTGCTCAAAAGATTGTTAACAGCACCCTGTAAATCAAACATTCTCATATGTACACCTCGTGCAGTTTCATTATTATACACATGAAAAATAATTGCAACTCTATATTTTTAGCCAAAAAATACCGAGTTAAAATTTTTAATATAATTATAGGTTAACAGTCCTTGCGCACCCGCTATGCGCGCATATTTATATAATAAAGGAAAAGGAAATCGCATGAAAAAAGACCCAAAAACTGGGTCTAATTTCGTAATAAGGTTAAAGGAAATTATTCTTTATTTTCTTCGACTTGTTCTGGTTTATTCTTATTTTGACCGTTAAGGACGAGACCGAAGATACCGGCAATCACATAGAATGGGTTGAAGGAAATAGCACCAAAGACAATGGCGTTGATGTATGGAGCAAGGCTACCGTAGAAGTTTTCTTCAACTTGTTTTTCTGCTTTCTTAATAACAAAGATGTTACAAAGAATTGTGGCCGCTAATAAGTGGATGCCATAACCAAAGCAAGAGGCACCATCATTAAGAAGTTTCACGCCTTCATCACCTTGGACCGCACCAACGATCATACAGATAAAGCCGATGACAAGTAAAAGAATAGAAAGAATGAAATAGACACGGTTAACAATGTTTCCATATCTAAACATTTTTGGGGTATTGTTTTTCATTTTTATGTTTCTCCCTTTGCTAACGCATTAAATTTATCACGTTTTAAAGGCAAGTGATATTATAATTATCATATGAATATGATTGGTTACATCAAAAAGTCCGATGAGACCTTTAAAAAGTCTCCCGCAAATGTTGCGGATGCTTTACTCATGTCTTGGGTGGCCTATTTTGACTTTAGCTATGTGAAAGACCAATTACCACTTAAACTTGATGACTTTAGATATATTAACGAATATAAGAAATTAGAACCTTATATCAGTTCATTCGTCCCTCGTTATTCAAGAAGATTCTTAAGACTTCTCTATAACTCACCAAGATTTAAAGACGCTGAACTATTAGCGAGTGAATATATCTTAGATAAAAGAAAAGATACCCAGTTCGCGGTTATCGCAGTGAAATGCGCTAACGATATTATTGTCGCCGTAAGAGGTACCGATCCATCCTATACCGGTTGGAAAGAAGATTTCCAAATGTCTTTTAAAGATAAGATTAACTCTTATTCACATATGGATTCTTTTATTAAGCGTCTATTAAAGAAATATAGAAAAGAGAATTTAATTCTCTGTGGTCACTCTAAAGGTGGCAATATTTGTACATATTTATTAAGCCAAATTGAAGATGATTCAAGAATCAAAAAAGTCTATTCCTTTGATGGTCCTGGCTTTAGAGCGAAAGGTTTATTTAAAGGCAAGGAAGAACGATTAGAGAAGTACACAAAGTTTGTTCCTCAATCTTCTGTTGTGGGTGTCCTATTTTCTAATGAAACTGATATCAAAATTATTAAAAGTAGAAGCTTATTATTACTCCAACATAACCCATTTGAATGGGTCATTAAAAACAATGATTTTGTCTATTTAAATAAAAGAACTATCTCTTCGAGATATTTAGAGCAATCTCTAAACTATTGGATTGAATCTTTAAATCCTAAAGACCGCGAAAGATTTACGGAAATTATCTTTGGCGAATTAGATAATTTTAAAACACAAGATATCACCACTTTCTTTAAGACTTTATTGCTTCAAATTAGTCCCGCTTGGAAAGCATATAGGAGTTTAGATAAAGAAGATAAAAAAGTCGTCAACCGTGTGGTTAAACGACTATTCAAATCTTTCTTAATGAAGCCTGAGCTTAAGAAACTACCACTTAACGAAAACGCTTAAAGGTTTTCTTCTGGTATTTCGTGAGCTTTCTTTAAAGCGAACTTTGCCACCATTGGGCCAAAGAGCTCGTAGACTAATGTACTAGTTAAGATAATAGCGAGAATTAAAGCGCCAGTTTTTTGCATATATGGATCACTATACTGTGAGAACAACTTATATGCAGTTGTGGACAAACCAATAGCAACACCCGCTTGAGGAACTAAGGCAAAGCCTAAGTACTTTTTCACTTGTGGTTCGCATCTAGTGATAGAAGCGCCAACATAAGCACCACCCCATTTACCAACAACACGGAAGATGAGATAAGTTAAGGCAATTAATACCACCACTAAGCCATCACCATTGAAGAAAATAGTTAAGTCTAAGGATGCGCCAGATATCACAAAGAACATCATATATACTGGTGAAGTGAATCTATCCATGACATCGAGTGTTCTACCACTTTCCTTAACAAAGTTAGTGTATATCGCACCCGCCATCATGCAGGTAAGAAGTGAACTAAGTTCAAAGCCACCAATCTTTTTGAATAAATAATAGAAGCCTAAAGCGGCAAAGACAGAGAAGATATTCCAAATAAGTCTATTGTTTCTTGATTTGAAGAAACGGTTAGCAAAGCTAATCACAAAGCCAAGCACCGCACCAACCGCTAATGAGATGGTGATTTCAAGTAATGGCTTAACAATAATCGCATAAACGGAAACAGAGCCACCCGCTAAAGCGGTAGCGATTTGGAATAAGATAGCAAATAAAATTAAAGCAGCAGCGTCATCTAAGGCTACAACTGGTAATAAAGTATCAACTAATGGGCCATGTGCGCGATATTGCTTAATAACCATTAATGTCGCAGCAGGAGCAGTCGCACTGGCAATCGCGGATAATGTTAATGCCAATTCTAAGGAAACGTATTGTGGGAAGATGAAATGCGCTACTAATAAAGCGGCCACCACTAATAAAGAAGCGCCTAAAGCTTCTAAGACTGTAATCACTAAGACCCTTTTACCTAAAGCCTTAATTGTGCTGAATTTAAATGATGTACCAATGGAGAATGCGATAAAGCCTAAGGCCACTGATGAAACCCAACCTAATTGGTCAACAAATTTATAAACAGGGGCACCTTTGATGCCATCGAATGAGAAGTTATTAAAAAATAAACCAAATAAAAATGGTCCCATGATGATACCAGTTAAAATATAACCAGTCACATTTGGTAATTTGATAAGACGCATTAAACGCGTTGATAATAGGGCCACTAACAAAAGAGCGGCCACATAAGCACTAATCAAATAAATATCATTCATTCTTAAATAGAACCTTCAAAGTCGTCGATTGCTCTAGAATACATGAAGCCTTTAATTTCTGTGAAATTCTTGGTTGTTTCGCGGATGACCTTTTTTAAATCTTCTAAACGATCATTTTCCACAATAAAGACACCTAAGATACTTTCGAAAACATCTCTTTGTTCAACGTGTCTAAGATTGATGAATGTATGTTCGCCTGGATAATAGTCAACAGCGTGTCTTAAAGATTCACTGGTCATAACGGTCGCGTTATAACCCGCTCTTTTAATTGCTTCTAATGCACCATAAGCGCGTTCTGTAGTTTTTAACACTAGTGTTAATTCAACTTTCATACTCTTTTCCTCGCTTATGATTATAGATGCATTTTTTATTTTGTTAAACTTATTTAAATTATTTTTTCTTGCTTCTACGCAAAGCTATTACAGGTGTGATGAACAAACCTAAGACAGCAACAGAAGAAATGCTTGTAATGATTGCACCATTACAGCCTTTGTTGTCTTTATAATAAAAGTGATTTTGGAATTGTTCTTCATCATAGGCTCTATATTCAGTCTTGAGTAGTTTCATTATCTCAACTTCATCATTATCATTGCCTTTGATTTCTTTATAAGTTGTAAAAGTAAAGTTGTCCCATTCATTGATGACGAAATGGGCTTCTTGATTATCAGCATAGGCTTTTATAATTGCACCATAGCAGTATCGATCTTTTCCGGTAAGGCCTAATGACATATCGACAGTATTATAGTAAAGATCATCATGATAGTTTTCATAAACAATCCATGTTATTTTCTTGCTACCAGTAACTTCTAATTCATCAGTGAACGAGGTATATGCATCGGCATATATTTCAAGGTCATCAAGACTATCAACATCATAACTAGCGGACACTATAAAGGTGGCTTCTTGATTAGGGGCTATAACATGGTTATCGGAGAGTTTGTCTTCTAATCTATTGTCATATGCACTAAGACCATTATATGCAAAAACAATATTTTTGATGTATCCTTCACCAGTGTTTTTAACATTGACCTTATAGGAAGTGCCATGACCATATTTCTCACTGTTAATAGCGTATTTATCTACTAGGGTGATTTCAAAGTCATGATAAATCGAAGTATCAACCGTTCTAGGTGGTAAAGGTTGTGTGGCTTTCGTGGTCATGATAGAGGCTAATAAGAATAATACTGGTTTCATGTTTTCACCCTCCTACACATATGACGAATCTAGCGAGATAAAACCGCTAAAAGATTTTTCTTTTTATCGTTTAACTATTTATTTTTAATAAATGTGATAAAATACCCGTTGGAAAAGAGGGTTTTAATTAAATGGCAAACTTCAAATCAGTCCCAATTACATTAATAACTGGATATCTCGGAAGTGGTAAGACCACATTAATCAATCATATTTTAAGAAACGCTAAGGGTAATAAAATGGCCGTTATCGTTAACGATATCGGTGAAGTTAATATCGACGCTGATTTAATCGAAAACGATGGCGTTGTTTCTGGTAAGGATGATAACTTAGTCGCTTTATCAAATGGTTGCATTTGCTGCACTTTAAAGAAAGACTTAATCAACCAACTAGCGGACTTAGTTAAGCAACAAAGATTCGATCACATTCTTATCGAAGCTTCAGGTATTTGTGAGCCTGTCCCAATTGCCCAAACCATTACATATATGGAACAGGAATTTGAAAAGCAACAATTACCAAGATTCTATTATTTAGACGCGGTTATTTCTGTCACCGACGCTTTAAGACTTAGAGATGAGTTTGGATGCGGTGAAACATTAAAAGAAGCGACACGTGGTGAAGAAAACTTAGAAAACTTAGTTATTCAACAAATTGAATTCTGCGATATCGTTTTACTTAATAAAGCTTCCCTTATTAGTCAGGAAGAATTAAGAAGAGTCAAACTCGCAATTAAGGCATTACAACCAAGTGCGGAGATCATCGAATCTGATTTCTGTAAGGTTGATATCAACGAATTAATTGATACAAACTTATTCGATTTTGAAAAGGCAAGCACATCCGCTGCCTGGATTAGAGAATTCGAAGACTGGTCCACTGATGTTGAACATCATGATGAAGACGATGACGATGATGAGGAAGAAGAACACCATCACCATCATGACCACGACGATGACGACGAAGATGAAGATGAACATGAACATGAAGAGCATGAACATCATCACCACCATCATCACCATCACCATGGCGTGGAAAATGAAGAAGAAGGCACAGCCTTAGAATACGATATCAATACATTCGTCTATTATCGTAGAAGAGGCTTCGATAGCGAGAAGTTTGAACACTGGGCTAAAGAAGAAGCGGGTAAGCATCACATCATTAGAGCCAAAGGTGTCTGCTACTTCAATAACGAAAAAGAAAATATTTATATTTATGAATCCGCAGGTCAACAAATTACCATTACCTTGTCAAGAAAATGGTATTCTGCGACATTAACTAAGAAACAATTAGAGTTCTTAAAACAAAACGATGAAGGATACGCCCATGACTGGGATGACGAGTATCAAGATAGACTGATCAAATTAGTCTTCATCGGTCAAAATCTTGATGAAAAAGCCATCAGAAAGGAATTGGACGAAATTTAATGGAGAGATTAAGAAATTTATTAAGTGTTAAAAATATTGCATTAAATGGTATCGTTGCTTGTTTATATGCAGTTGTTACAATTGCCTGTGGTTCATTATCATATCAATTCGCACAGTTCAGATTTTCTGAATTATTAAACTTATTAGCGTTCTTTAATCCAAGCTTCACAATTGGTTTAACATTAGGATGCTTATTAGCCAATATCTTCTCCTTATATGGCATTATTGATGTTGTCTTCGGTACATTAACCACTTTAGTGGCGTGCTTATTAATGGTTGTTTATTCCAAATTTATTAAGAACTTATTCTTCGCGGGATTAATTCCAACCTTATTAAACGCGATTGTCGTGCCATTCACAATTGTCTTAGCAACAGCGGGCACTAATGAGGCAATGCCATTAACTGTCGGTAACTACTTCATGATGTTTGGTTGGGTCTTCTTAGGTGAATTTGTCTGTATTAACGTTGTTGGTTATATCATCTTCTTAGCGTTATCCAAAAGATATACAGGATTCTATAGAAGTATCCTTGCCACAAGAAACACTGATTATAAGTGGTAATCAAAGCAAGCTAATAAACCAAAAGCTAATCGTAGCAATCAAAGATAGAGGGGTCATAACGAACCTCTCTTTTTTACTTTTTAGAAAACATGTTATAAAGACGTTTAAAGCGAGATAAACCACTAGGACAATACAAATTACTTTAGTAACCGTAAAAGGGAACCAGAGAGCCATTACGCCACCTTTTTGTAAGAGAATTATTGAATTGTGATTTTATGAACAAGAAAACAATGATTTCATAAAGCGGAATTATCAACAAAAAAATCCCCGTTTTTGGGGATTTACATTTTTGTTTGGGGCGAGTGACCAGATTCGAACTGGCGAATGCCTGGTTCACAGCCAGGTGTGTTTGGCCTCTTCACCACACCCGCCAAATGCTTAATTATAATAATCTTTTTATACAGTCTTTGTCAAAGTGTTTTTACAAAACAAAAAGTCCCACAAGATCAGGGAGTAATCTCAGTGAGACTTTTGTCGGATTAGAATTCGATAACTTTATCGCTTGTAATGACTGTGATAAGGTCAACAATCCACCAGATCCAGCCAAGGAAGACAGCGATAACAATCCATACAACCATCATTGCCCAGTTCTTATCATTGGCTTTCTTGATGATACGATAGACCATCCAAGTTAAGTCAAGATAGAAGATACAGAAGACAATTTTGAGGACTTTGGATAAGTTATCCATCCACTTGATGTAGCCCATTTTCTTCTCCTTTTGACATTATAGTTTATTCTGCAATGAGGAAGGCTTTGTAGCCTAAGTAAGCCTCATAAACATCCACTTTTGAGACAATCTCCATAGGAGCGTGCATGTTGAGAACTGGGATACCAGCATCGATAACTCTCATATTGTAGTTACCTAAGATGTAAGCGATGGTACCACCACCACCTTGGTCAACTTTACCAAGTTCAGCGTTTTGCCAATTAATTTTGGCGTCATCCATGGTCTTTCTAATAAAGGCATAGTATTCAGGCATAGCGTCGTTACTACCTGATTTACCACGAGCGCCTGTATATTTGTTAAAGACTAAGCCTTCGCCTAAATAGGCGGCATTCTTTGGATCATTAACGGAAGCATATAATGGGTCAAAGCCCGCACTGACATCACTGGATAACATTTCACTATTTTCCATGGCGAGTCTAGCAGCCCATAATGGGTGATCATTACCCGCTAAAGCGAGTAATTTAGCAATAGCGTTTTCAAAGAATAAGGATTGAGCGCCTGTCGCACCAACAGAACCGATTTCTTCTTTATCGACTAAGATGCAGCAAGCTGTCTTATTAACATTCTTTGTGTCTAATAAGGCTAATAAGGATGTATAAGCACAGCTTCTATCATCGTGACCATAACCAGCGACCATGCTTCTATCTAAGCCATAGTCTCTAGCAGGACCGGCTGGAACGATTTCAATTTCCGCAGAAATTAAATCTTCTTCTTCGATACCGTACTTTTCTTTTAATAAACGTAGGACATTAGCCTTAACTGGTTCTTTTTCTTCTTCATTTAATGGCATAGAACCTAAGGTGATATCTAAGCTTTCGCCTTCAATAGCTTTCGCTAAGGTCTTGGCCATTTGGTCAGCGGATAAGTGAATTAATAAATCTGTGACACCAACAATTGGATCTTTTGGATCATCACCGATATTCACATCAACAACTGAACCATCTTTCTTACAAACAACACCCACTAAAGCAAGTGGAATGGTTGTCCATTGATATTTCTTAATACCACCATAGTAGTGAGTATCACCTAAGGCAAAGCCTCTGGATTCATAGATTGGATTTTCCTTTAAATCCATACGTGGGGAGTCAATGTGCGCTCCTAAGATTCTTAAACCATTTTCAATTGGTTCTTTACCAATGATGAAAGCGGCCACGTTTTTCTTCTTATTGATGAAGTAAACACGATCTCCAGCTTTCACTGATTTAACATCTTCAACATTTTTAAAGCCATTAGCTTTTAATAACTTTTCAGCTTCAATGACGGCTAATCTTTCGCTTTTAGCGACGCTGATGAATTTCTTATATCCTTCAGCAAAGTCCATCACTGGTTTGTTATCTTTGTACTTTAACCAAGCATTTTTACGATACATTACTTTGTTCCTTTCTAAATAATTTAACACTGCCTTAATTGTATAACATTTATGGAAAATGTTAATTGATACGTTTATTTATTTTTTCTTGATTGACTGTTTAAGAACTTTTCCTAAACCCTTCTTCGCTGTTTCCCTATAGCCCGCATGTAAATCCTTACCTGTAAGGTACATGGTTAATAATGATTCATCGAATGTCACCTTTGCTGATTCAATTGGCAAGATATCCACGATTGATGCAGCATTAATTGCTTTAAGCGCGAATATTGCACATCTTTCAATGCATGGGATTTGAACATATCCCTTAACAGGGTCACAAGTTAAGCCTAATGAATGCTCTAAAGCGACTTCCGCGGATTGGGCAATTTTCTTATATTCATAGCCGAATGCGGTTGCGATCATCGCCGCGCCCATTGAGCACGCTACACCGATTTCCGCTTGGCAGCCTGCTTCCGCGCCAGAAATAGAAGCATTAGTTTTAGCGAGTAAACCAATAAGACCGGCGACTAAGAAGCCTTTACGAATATCTTCATAAGGGACTTTCTTCATTTCTAGATATTTAACAACACCTGGGATAACACCCGCACTACCACATGTAGGGGCCACTACAATCACACCACCCGCAGCGTTTTCTTCGCTCGCCGCAAAAGAAGCAATTGCGACATTAGTTTGAATGTCATCTTCTTTATGTTCTTTAATCATGTTTTCATACATGACTTTAGCTTTTCTTTTAACTTTTAGCTCTCCTGGTAACACTCCGTCAGCGTTAATACCGTTTTGAATAGATTCTTTCATCGCTTTATAAATGTTATCGAAATAGGAAAGTATTTCTTCACCTTCATGGAAGAGAACATATTCCCATAATGAATAACCATATTCACGGCAATACGACATAATCTCCGAAAGAGTGTGATGTGGATATAAATCAATACCGTCTTCATTCTTTTTATCGTTAATGGTAATCGCACCACCACCGATGGAGACAATTGTGTCTTTCTTTATTTCACCGCTCGGAAGAGTGATTTCTACGTACATTGTATTAGGGTGTTTGACCTTTTTATGCGTATCAAAAATGATGCGGTGTTTCACTTCTTTTAAGTATTTATCAATGATGTAATCAGTTAAGTGACCTTTACCAGTGGATGCTAAAGAGCCACATAATGTCACTTTGATAAATTCCGCATCTGGATAGTGATTCAAAATGTATCTAACTGCGTTACTAGGGCCAATCGTATGTGATGAGCTTGGTCCATGTCCGATATAAAAGACTTCTTTAATTGATTGCATAATTAATTACCAAATTCATCTTCAAGTATTTGCACTGCTTCCTCTACTACTTCATCTTCATCTAAATTAGACATATCTAAATAGTTAGGGGTAAAAACAAAGTCTTGATCTCTCAAGCTATTAATATAATCAGCAAATCTATCGTATGATTCTTCTAAATGAATGGAACGATGAGCGATATGCCTGCCTGGTAAACGGTCTAAGAATCTTTGATAGAGTAAAGGAATATCGCCTGTTAAAACGAGTAAAACCACTTGATAGTTATTCTCATCAGCGATAGCTTCTAGTTCTTTTAATTCTTCTGTACGGAAATTAGCTTCCAAGATTAAATCTTGTTTCACTAAAGCGCATTGTTTAAAGAAATAAATCATGTCACTAGTGGCGACAATGGATAATTCTCGATTTTCTTCTCTAGAAGAATAACCAATGACATCACAAGCGATTTCTTTTAAAGAATCTTTAGTGATGAAAGGGATTTGATAATACTTGCTTAAGGAAAACGCTAAGGTGGATTTTCCTGCGGCTAAGTCGCCAGTAATAACAATTAATTTTTGCATACCAATAACATGATAATTGTTTTTAAGGTAAAAGAAAAGGCGCGTCAGCGCCAAATCTATCTGTGTTTAGCGTGGAAGCTCACGCCCATTGCATTTGGACCACAGTGGCTACCAGCGGTTGGGTTCACCACTTCATATTCAATGTTCAGGTCTTGACCGAAGTGATCTTTGAGCATTTTGCCAAATTCTTCAGCGATTTCAATCGCATCTGTATGAGCGATAATCACGCGATGACCTTTAATATCATCTTCTAAATCAATGACGTATTGTAAGAGTTTTTGTAATGTTTGTTTTCTACCACGACATTTATCTTTAGTGGCCATCTTACCATCTTCACCAATGTAGATGATTGGTTTTAAGCCAATGATATTACCAAAGAAAGCGGCAAAGCCAGAGACACGACCACTTTTGCCGAAGAACTTCAAGTCATCAGCGTAGAAATAGAAAGCAGTCTTATCAACTTCTGTAGATGCCCATTTTTGGATATCTTCAATAGAAGCACCGTTTTTATATAATTCACCAATGCTTAAGCAGATATTATAGCTACCTAAGGTGATACCTTTGGTATCAATAAGGGTGAGTTTTCTTTCTGGGTATTTTTCTTTTAATTCTTCCATCGCTAAACGGAGAGAATTGAATGTCGCAGACATCGCGGCAGAGAAATGGACATATAAAATGTCATGACCAGCGGCAAACTCTGGTTCAAAGTAATTCATATATTCCACTGGTGAAAGAGCGCTTGTAGTAGGAATAGTGCCCGCTCTTAATTTGTTATAGAAAGTTTTGTAATCGAATTCCTTAAAATCAACATATGGACGGACTTCTTGTCCATCGATTGTGTAAGGCATAGAAATGAGTTTATAACCGTATCTAGCCGCTACTTCTGGAGTGATATCGGTATCGGTATCTGTGAACAAAGTATACATGTGTAACACCTCACTATAGACACATTATATCACACGGAATTAAGGGGAATGGTATAGGCTAGTGACACTTTGTTACAAGTGTATAAAACAAAAAACCAGCAATTAACATGCCGGTTATTTGTCAAAATTTGTGATAATCGATTAGAGACCTTTGTCTTCTAAGATTGGAGCAGCGACATCCATCGCGCCAGCGAGAACGCCTAAGATACCAAAGACGATTGGACCAGCAGCTAAATGGTATTCAGAACTGAGTTCATTAATAGCTCTGAAGAACACGCCGTTTAATAAGATTAATGCACCACCGACAACCATCAAGCAGCCAGCGCCAAAGGCTAACTTCTTTGTTAAATCTTTACCGATTAATTCATCAATAAACACGAAAGCTAGTCCTGCGAGTCCTCCGATTAAGATGAATAAGTAGCCGATAAAGCCAGCTGGAGAGGCCTTGTTGTAAACACTATCACCGAAGAATGTTTGATTCCATGAATAATTAACATGGGACATTCCTTCGCGATAGATTTGTGTGGCGATGAACATTGAAACAAAGATAACTAAAGCAAGAAGTGCAGCAAACATTCTAAGCAAAGAATGGAGCTTAACATACTTATTTTGTTCCATTGCGATATCTCCTTTTGTGTATACAAACAAAATTATAAGAAAATTGAAAGTTTTTACAACTTTTATTTTGAAATTAGGCGAGTAAAGCGCTTAAAGAGTTAACATCGTAAATATCATTTGGGATGCTATAGACGATTGTGTCACCCTTAAGTTCGCTAAAAGCGGTTTTACCTTTCATCAATAATGAGATGTCTGGAGTGGCACCACTTTCAAAGCCATTAAATTTGTTATTTTGCTTATCGAAATAACCTAAATGATTCATGGAAGAATGATACACGTATTCGCTATTTGGTAAGTAATGGATACCAACAGCGCATTCGCCACCACCACTAGTTTCACCAATTGTTTTGATGCCCATTTTTTGTGCATAGCATGGGAAAGCATTACCGCAAGAGAATGAACAATCAGAAGTCATGATGTAAATATTAAAAGCATTACCAAAGACTTCATCCGCGGTATATTGCCCGTCCATATTAACATCAACACTGCACACTGAAGTGCTCACAATACCTGTTGATTCATCTAACATGTTCACGATGCCTTTATTATCTTTAGAGATAAGGGCTAAGATTTTAGCCATGACACCGATGACACCACCACCGTTTGTGGAAACATCGATAATAACGTTTTCAACACGGTCATCATTTTTGAAGATTTGTAAATGTTGTAAGACGTTATAGAAGGAATCATGTTCACAAGCTGTTGGTTTAACTGTTCCATCAGCGTTAAACACTTCGTCAGTGGTACCTAAATCAAATGAATCAAAATAGAATAAAGCGGTTTTATGGTCACTTGAAATGGTATATGGTCGATCACTTCTAAATGTATCTCTTCTACGAGAAGTCAATTCGTTATCTTGATATTGTCTTTTGATGATACGGTCACCACCGACTGCTTTAACACTACCTTCACCCCAAGCATTATTCGCACTGATTAAACCAGTATGGTGGTCATCAAACACGGATAAGGCTGTAGCGTAAGCATTAGCTCTCTTTTCACCATTTTTAGAGAAAAGATCAGCATAGAAATTGTATTTACTGAAGTATTCCTTCATGGAATTGATTTTGTAGTAAGATTTCAAGCCATAGTAATAATCCATTACAAAGAAGAAACAACCAGCGTTATAGTCCACTAAATAGGTAGGAATGGTTTTACCACCAGTAATGATTTCCATTTCTTTATCAACGGATGTTTCTGTTCCGTTATTAGTTTTGAACTTTTTCGCGTAGTTTTCGACATCCCATGATGCGTAAATGTTCTTATAGTTATAGAAATGGTAAAGATTTGAGGATTCAGAGAAGATAGCGTCTAATAAACCTAAAGGATAGAATCTATGACCACTCTTGGAGAATGTTTTAAAACCATAACTACCATAATGGTATTCGGCGTAAAATGTTTCATTTAAAGCATCAACTGATTCATCAAATTTCGTATATTTGCTGATCACAGAGTAGTCGCTTGGATTGCTATCTAAAGAAAGAGCATTATAAATGCTACCGGAAGTCATAATAGTTTTTGTTAAAGGAATAACACTAGCGACAAAGCATAAGTCCTCACCACGATAAATTGTCCAAGTGAGTGATGTACCTTCGTTTACCACATCACTTTTAACATCATCTCTAAAATATGGTTTATATAATGAAGCGTATTGTTCGAGCGTGAAATACGGAATATATTCTTCCCCCTCGATGAAGGAAGGATTAATACTCCCTAATTTGCATTGTTCAATTGTTTTATCGCCCTCAGTAGCGGAGTCAACGAGATAAACATCCACTTCTTTCGCGGATGTCGAATACGTTTTAAATAATGAGCATGAGCTCAATAAGAATGAAGTAATAACTGCACCTAAAATGATTGATTTTTTCATAATTTAAATACCCTACAAATTATTTTGCTGGTTCAAGTTCATCTTGAGGGGCTTCTTCTTTTTTAAATACCCAGCCTTTTGAATAAGAGAAGACGTGGACAACATAGTACACTACCATGACAATTAAGGCACCAGTACACGTATCTGACAAGTAATGAGCACCCACAAGGATTCTAGAGAACATCATCACTACTGTCCAAGCGGAACCAATATAGAATAGCATTGTTTCTTTACCCTTCAATTTTGGGAAGAACATTGACATATATGGTAAGAACATCATCATGATCGCTGCGGTACCTGAGTGACCACTTGGGAATGACTTAAATTCTTCTTTGGTCATAGCGATACCATCGATAAGTGTGTCGCCTTTAATATAGTCTTTATAACCTGTGCAAGATTGCCACCAGTTATAGAAATCAGTAACACCAGTTCTGACAAAGAAACGATAACGTGGACGATGGATGATTTGTTTGACAAACCAGCCTACTGGTAATAAACCAACGATAACGATAACCGCCATCACGAGGAGTGCGGGCCATAAGGCTTTCTTATCACCACTCTTGCAGACTTTGAAAGCGAGGAAATAAACGCCAGCGAAGATTACTGCACAACCGATATAGCTTGGTAGTTTTAATGAATCATTATTAAAGCCATTAATGGATGGTAAGTCTTTAGCACATAAGATAACGCCTAAGGCATAGCCTAAAGCGGATAAGATATAAGCAATAATTTTCGCAAACCATGGTAAGTCTTCTCTTTTCCATGTTGTGGCTAATAAACCACCACCGATAAAGGCAAATCCTGCATAGCAGGGATATGTACCAAAGGAAGCCATTATTAAACCAAACAGATTGTTCTTGGAGAATAAGGCTTGGTTAATTTGTAAATCAAAGAACGAGCCAAGAATGATACCGACTAATAAGACGCCGATAACGATATTAAAATGTCTTTTTTTAATCATAATATGATTCTCCCGCATCAGATGCTAAGTTTATTGTAGCATCTTTTACTAGTTATATCATTTGTAATTTAATGATAAATATGGCACAATTCTAACGAAATATGATTTGCAAAACTAACCTTATTGATTTATTAGAAAAGTGCTTTGCTTACGTCATCTGCGAAGAAGAGGGCGTTGAATTAGCGAGTCTTTTCTATGATTCAATCGAAGTAAACGAAAAGAACTTCGAAACTTTTAAAAATGAATTAGATAATATTAGAGATATTCTTAAAGAAGATTTACAGTTCTTTATGGATAGCGATCCTGCTGCGACATCTCTAGATGAAATTAAGATGGCTTATCCAGGATTTAGAGCGATAGCCACATACCGCATTTCTCATGCCTTATATAATTTAGGATATAAATTAGAAGCGCGTTATCTTTCTGAAAGTGCACACGCTACTACAGGCATTGATATCCATCCAGGTGCAAATATTGATTATCCATTCTTTATCGACCATGGTACTGGTACCGTTATTGGTCAAACATCCACTATCGGTAAAAGAGTGAAGATCTATCAATGTGTCACTCTTGGAGCGGTCTCTCTTAGCAACGCTGAAAAAATGAGAGGGGTTGTCAGACACCCACAAATTGGTAACGATGTCACTATCTATGCTGGTGCTTCCTTACTAGGGGCTATCAATATTGGTGATAACGTCACGATTGGTAGTAACGTCTTCCTATTAGAGGATGTACCAAGTAACACTCGCGTAGTGATTGGTAAACCTGCCTTATTATTCACGAAGAAGTAACTCACTGAAATAACGTGAGTTTTTTTCTTGCAATCAAAATTAGATTGTATACAATTTATTATGGAGGTAAATCTTATGAACATTTACGATTTCAAAGCAAATGACTATCTCGGAAACGAAGTCAATCTCAGCAAATACCAAGGACAAGTCGTCCTCGTCGTTAATACCGCAACAAGATGTGGATTCACTCCACAATATGAAGGCTTAGAAGCTTTATATGAAAAATATAGAGATCAAGGTTTTGTGATTCTTGATTTCCCATGCAATCAATTCTTAGCCCAAGCTCCAGGAACAGCCGAAGAAATTCACTCTGTTTGTTCTTTAAAGTACAACACCCAATTCCCACAATTCGATAAGATTAAAGTGAACGGCAAAGATGCCCATCCTTTATTTGTTTATTTAGAGTCTCAAAATGAATCAAAGAAGGTTAAGAAAGTTAAATGGAATTTCACCAAATTCTTAATCGGTAAAGATGGCACATTCTTAGGTAGATTCGAACCAACCGTTAAGCCACAAGAAATTGAGCAATCAATCGTTGATGCATTAAAGAAGTAAAATGAAAAACGAAGAGATATTAAAACTTGATAATCAAATATGTTTTCCGATGTATGTAGCGAGCAAAGAAATCGTTCGTCAATACATCCCTTTACTCAAGGAATTAGATCTCACTTATACCCAATATATTACCTTATTAGCGTTATGGGAAAATGACCATATCACCGTCAAAGAATTAGGTCAAAGATTGTATTTAGATTCTGGTACCTTAACACCTCTATTGAATAAATTAGAGAATAAGGGTTATATTATAAAGAATAAAAGCGATAAAGATGGTAGAGAACTAGTCGTTTGTGTCACTCATGAAGGCTATTTACTAAAAGAAAAAGCTTTATCAATCCCACAAAGTATCGCTAAATGTGTTCATCTTGAAAGGGAAGAAGCAATTGAATTTTATCGACTCCTGCATAAGGTTTTAGATGGTTTTTATGGAAAATAGAAGCAAAGTAATCGTTAGAACAAGTATTATTGGTATCCTTGGCAACATTGGCTTAGTTGTTCTTAAAGCTATTGTTGGTATTTTCGCACACAGTATTGCGATTATTATGGACGCGATTAATAACTTATCTGACGCTTTATCGAGCACAATTACCATTATTGGCACTAAGTTATCACAAAAGAAACCAGACGCTAAACACCCATATGGTCATGGCCGCGTTGAATACATCACTAGCTTAGCCATCGGTGTTATCATCATTGTCGCTGGTGTTGGTGCAATCGTTGAATCTATTAAATCAATTATTGAAGGCGGTAAGCCAACATTTGACGTTGTCGCTTTAGTATTAATCGCTGTCGCGGTCGTTGTTAAAATTGTTCTTGGCTTATACTTTAGACACGTTGGTAAGAAGGTCAACAGTGAAGCTCTTAAGGGTTCAGGAATGGATGCTTTATTTGATGCTTTATTATCCTTTGGTACCTTAGTTTCTATCGCCGTTACGCTTATTTGGAAAGATGTCAGCATTGAAGGTTATGTCGGTACTGTCATTGGCTTATTCATGATTAAGTCCGGAATTGACGTTTTAAGAAGCTCTTTATCAAGCATTATTGGTGAGCGTACAAGCAAGGAAACAAGCGAGGCTATTAAACACTTAGTGTGTCAAAATCCTGAAGTTAAAGGTGCTTACGATTTAATCGTTAATAACTATGGCCCAGATAGAGGCATTGGTTCTATCCATATCGAAGTCAGTGATGATATGACCGCGAAAGATATTCATCCTTTAACGAGAAAGATATCCGCGCAGGTCTATGAAAAATTTGGCATCATTATGACAGTGGGTATTTACGCCACTAACAACAGTGACCCAATCATTAATGACATTAGAAATGAAATCCAAAAAGAAGTTTTGGAGCATGAAAACATTAAACAAATTCATGGTTTCTACTGTGACCAAGAAAGTAAAACTATTTCATTCGACGTCATCGTGGACTTTAAAGATCCAGATGCACCAAAGTTAATTAAGCAAATTCAAGATAACTTAAATAACAAATATCCAGGTTATCACTTCTACATCGTAGAAGATAAAGATTTCTCAGATTAAAAGAAAAGCCCTTAAAGGGCTTTTTTAATATCCTCTAGACTAATAGGACCTTGTCTTATTAGTTTTATTTCTTCTCCGGTTAAATCAATAATTGTGGAAGGAAGTCCCCCGACTGATTTACCTGGAATAATAATCGCTACTTCATCGTTGAAGATTGCTTTTACTTCTTCATCATTCATCGCTGGTTTTTGATCAGCGCGATTCGCGGAAGGAACAAGTAATGGTTTTTCTAAATATTTAAGAAGTTCTAAGGCTTCTTTATTTTCCGGCACTCTCACCCCTATTACTCCTGTGTTATGCGTCACATAACCAGGAACATTATCCTTACACTTAAGTAATAAAGTGATTGGGCCAGGAATGAATTTACTTAAAGCATTTAATTCGCTTTCCTTAATATAAGCGTACTTAGTGATATCTTTGATATCAGAAAGCATTAAGGTATATGGTTTATCTTCTCTTCTTCTTTTAATGGTATTTAAAAGATGATAAGCCTCTTCGTCATCATAATAAACGCCTAAACCAAAAACTGTTTCCGTAGGAAAAGCGATCACTTGATGATTATTTAAAGCAGCTTTTGCTGATTCGTATAAGTTTTTCATAATTAGAAAGTGTAATCAGCGGGTTTATCGATATCCCCGAGCTCTTTACTAATAGCGATATAGGCGTATAAAGTCGCATCTTTAGTTTTTTCAGTATGACCAGTGAACGCTAAGTTACTGACTTTGAAGTAACCACCTGTGGCCTTCTCATCTCTACATAAACCATGGAATTCCACTTTTAAGGTGTTTTTAGCGATATAAATCGCTGAATCTACTTTCTTACCTTCAAGTCCACCACTGAATGAGAAATACTTAAGGTAAATAACATCATTCCAAGAAATGAGGAAGTTAGATTTGTCTTCAGTCATTTCAGAACAGTAGACATAAATTGTTTGATTAATATCAGTTGGAGAAGCAACCGCACACTTACCACTAACAAAATCTGGAGAAGTCGATGTTTCTAAACAAAAAGACTTTTTCTCCCAGCTACAAGCAGTGAGTAAGAGTGAGGATAATGTTAGTAATAGTAAAGATTTATTCAACTTTTTCATACACTCTATTATTGTAAACAATATTGCGAATTTGTTAAATGTCATTTTTTCAGTGATAAAAAATTCTTTTTATATATCTTTTTGTATGTGGTATATTTGTTTTTGTTGAAAGAAGGACATAATAATGAAACATTTAATCATTTTTAATCCAAGCGCAGGTAAGGGAAAAGACGGCGCTGAATTTGAAGAAGTTATTAAGAAGAACTTCGAAGGATTAGATTTTGAGATTTACAAAACAGAAGGACCACGTAAAGTTATTCCTTTCCTCAAATCCTATTTTAAAAAGAATAATAAAGATACAGTCAGAGTCTATGCTTGTGGCGGTGACGGTACAGTTCATGAAATCGCTAACGGTTTAGTGGGTGCTAAAAACGCTGAACTCGCTATCTTACCAATTGGTACAGGTAATGACTTTGTTAAATCATATGGTGTCACCAATGAAAACATTGATGCCTACCGCTCATTCAAACCATTAATTAATGGCAAGGCCATTGATATTGACTTAACCAAAATTGAAGGCGAAGGTTTAAAAGAACCTTGGTATTCCATTAACGTTATCAACTTTGGTTTCGACGCCATTGTTGGTGCTAGAGGTAACTACTATAAGGAACACGGTTTCCCAAAGAAAGTTAAAGAAGGCACAAACCCATACGATTACGCTTTAAAAAACGACGCTATGAAACATGGTCGTTTCAATGACATTGAAGTTTTCGCCGATGGTGAAAAACTCAACGAAAAACAATTATTATTAGCCACATTAGCCCAAGGTCAATGGGTTGGTGGTCAATTCAAGTGCGCTCCAAAGAGCGATAATACCGATGGTTTAATCGATGTCTGCGTTTTAAAGACTATGACATTCTTAGGTTTAGGTATGATTATTGGTACCTATACCAAAGGTAAACACTTAGACAAACCAAGAAAGAAAATTGTTTATAGACAAGCTAAACAAATCAAAATGGTTGCTCCTCAAGAATTCGATGTCTGTGTTGATGGCGAAATGATCAAAGGTAACAACTTCACTGTCGAAGTTTGTCCAAAGGCTATTAAATTAGTCCCACCAGCAAGAGAAGAATAAAAGCATGCTAGTTTCAATCATTTGCGTTGCGGTTGCAGCGATACTTTCTCTTACAAGTGCATTTACATTTTGGCCAGTGCACCAATGGTATGACTTTTATCGTCCAGTCGTGATGTTCATCGCGGGTTATTTTGCAGGTCTCGCTTTAGCGTGGATCTTCTTTGATATCGCTGGTAGAGTGATGTGTTCTAAAAAGAAGGTCTATACAAAGCCATCCAAATTTGCGAGATTCTTACTTAACTCAGGTATTAGCTATATTAATAACCACGCGCATATCAAATTAACAAAGATTGGTTTAGAAAAGATTCCTAATGATTGCTTCTTAATGATTGGTAATCATAAATCTAAATTCGACTCAATGCTTGTTTCACAAGTTTTAAGAAAACGTGATTTAGCCTTCGTTACTAAAGAAGACAATATGAAGATTCCATTAGCAAAGCGCTTTATGCGTAGAAACTGCTATATGCCAGTCGATAGAAGCGATAAGCTTCAATCACTCGAACAATTCAAAAAAGCCGCGGAATTAATCTCTTCTGGCGCTTCTAGTGTTGGTATCTATCCAGAAGGTAGTCGTCAAGAAGAACACGTTGTCTTAGGTGAATTCCATAACGGTGCGTTCGCGATTGCAATTAAGACCAAATGCCCTATCGTCATCTTAACCATGAAAGGCACTCCAACAATCCATAAGAGATTCCCAAGAGCCTCTCGCGTTGAAATGAAATGTGTGCAAGTCTTATATTATGAAGATTACTCCACGATGAACGCTACTGAGTTGTGCAATTATGTCCATGACATCATGTACAAAGAATTAGCGGAATAAACCAAAACAAACAAAACAAAAAAGATAGCCGGTTGGCTATCTTTTTAATAATTTTAATTATTAACGTCTAGAGCTATTTGAAGACGCTCTAGCGGTTTTAGTGACCTTGCTATATAAGAAGATATCTTTTCTAAAATCAATGTGATACGAGTCACTTCTAACATAAGGTGAAGCACCATATTGGAACTGCACATTCTTATTCTTTCTACTCATACCAAAGAGGATGATAGAAGAGAAGATTATACCCATAATCGCACCGACGATTAAGCCAGGAATTAAGTTTTCAATAATCGCACCGATACCTAAGCCAATTAAGGCGAAGATGACGAAGAAGATACTCCAGAACATCATCACTTTGGCTTTAGAGACTGGTAAGTCACCAGCGACTTTACCGGTTTGGCCATTTACCGCAAAGCGGTAAGATTTCTCTTTCCACTTGGTATTTAAGATCCAAACAGGATATAAAGCGTATTGTGCGTTTGTGTCACTTAATTGAATGGATGAATCACTATAAGAGACATTATCATAACCATGAATATCGCTTCTAAAAGCTTGGATTGTACCTTCACGGAAACGTGTGGTCGCTCTATTGAATGTTTCATCTTTACTGACGTCATATCTATCCGCAGCGAAGCCAGCGAGATAACCGGCGTTAAATTCCACGGCTTCAGAGAAATCATATGGTTCGATGGATTCCATTAATTTGTCTTCCATCTTTTTACTGCCATCAACTGGGACGTGATCAAAGGCAATGCCACCATCTCTCACAAGAGAATAGTATTTTGTTTCCTTATAATCGTAGTTAGAATCAGACCAACGATGAGTTCTTTCACCTTTGAATCTCACTCTACCCGCCACACTAGCGTCGAAGAGCCAGAATGGCACGTATAAAGGTTTTACTTCTTCAACGACATTATCTTTAGAGAATGAACCTGGTAATAATGGTTTTTTCTTGAAGAATGATTTTAAACTACTTAAAACGTTATCTTTATCATTCTTAAATGGAATAACAAGATTTGGCTTTAAATCGCCTGAAAGTTGCTTAGAAACAAGGATATTGTTACCACAATAAGGGCAGCAAGTAGAAGAGGATGTTTCATCAACGATGAGTTCACCACCACAAGATTCACAAGAGTAGATCTTCATACCCTTCATTTCTTTGTCGGTGTATTCTTGAACTCTTGATTCATCCCAAGCGGTATCTTCTTCTTTATCGCTTGCTAAATTATCAGTGTAGGCTTTTAAATCGTCTAATGAAAAATGTGAATCACAAAATGGACAGACGATATCTTGAGTGTGGCTATCAAAGTGCAGAGTACCACCACAACAAGGGCATTCTAATTCTTTATTTGCCATACACTATTTAACTTC
>CADCJP010000005.1:22784-32931 GCA_902801805.1 uncultured Erysipelotrichaceae bacterium
TCTAAATCGTTAATTGGGTCACCACATTCTGGACAGAACTTAGGTGCTTTTTCACCTGGTTTTGGTTCCCAACCACATTTATTACATTTGATTTTCTTATCGCCTTCTGGTCTCTTGGTACCACATTCTGGACAGAACTTACCTGTGGCTTTTGTACCACATTGTGGGCAAATCCAACCATCAGCTTCTGGTTTCTTTGTGCCACATTCTGGGCAGAATTTACCTGTGGCTTGCGCACCACATTGTGGGCATGTCCATGCACCAGCGGCTTGTTGTTGTGCTTGCGCTTGCGCTTGTTGTTGCTTTTGTTGTTCACCCATTTGGTAGAAGCCTTGAGCGTTCATGCCACCAGCGTTAGCGGCCATATTTAAGCCATAGAAGCCCATGGCAGCACCGTTAGCATTGCTAGCAGCGTTCTTCATAGCTTCAGCTTGTGCTTCAACTAAAGTTGCACCCGCCATAGCAGCGTTTCTCGCGTAAACATTCTTTCTTTGTAATTCTTTGATGAGGTCTTCGTCTTCTTTTGGAAGAGTGACGGAACCTAAAGCAATGGAGATAACTTCAATACCACGTAAGGAGTTCCATTTTTCATCAAGAGCGGAATTCATCGCGTTTTCCAAATCAGTTAAGTGAGTCATGATTTGGTTTGGTCTTAATTGTAATTCAGATAAACGACCAAATGCTGGTTGTAAAGCAGAAATGAATTCTGTCTTTAATTGACCATCTAATTGACTTCTTGTATATGCTTGTGTGATGTTACCACAGACATTTTGATAGAAGAGGATTGGGTTTGTGATCTTGTAGGAGAAGACACCGTTACAACGGACGGAAACGTCAACGTCAAGACCAACATTGTTATCAACAATTCTAAATGGCACTGGGTTTGGTGTACCAAACTTATTGTCCACTAATTCTTTGGTGTTGAAGTAATAAACTCTTTGGTCACTACCTGTGTCACCACCGAATGTGAAACGTCTACCAATGGTTTTGAAGAAACCAATGATTCTTTCACCGAATGAACCAGCAAAGATAGATGATTCTGTTTTGGAATCAAATTTGTATGCACCTGGTTCGGCAGCGAATTCCACAACCTTACCTTGGTCAACAATAATCATACATTGGCCATCGGCGACAACGATTATAGAACCATTAGAAATGATGTTTTCACTACCTTTGGTATTAGACGATCTTTTTCCGTTGACTCTTTTTTGTCCCTTTTCAACTAAGACATCAACTGGTAAAGCTTCGCAATAGAAATACTCTTTCCATTGGTCAGCAAGAGTGGAGCTAAGTGCTCCGGCAAAAGCTTTTATTAAGCCCATATTATATGCCTCCTAAAATTCTTCTTTAGTGTAATATGCATGTAAAATAATTTCAATCTTTTTAGATTGATTCAATAAAAATTCACTGATTATTTGAGATAAAAATAGTGAGCGCACTCTTTAATCTATTTTATTTTTATAATAAAATTAAATCGAGGGTAGTTTTATGGCAAAGAAATCAACAACAAACAAACTTTTAAAACAAGGTAAAAAGATGGCTAAAAAGAATCCAAAGGGATTCCTTGTTGCTATTATCGTTTTTATTGTTCTAGTCGCACTTGCTGCAGCAGGATTTTTTGCTTTCCGTAATGCTCGTCCAAATGTGAGTTTTACTTTAATCGGCCCTAAAGAAACAAGCATCGCTTTGAATTCAACCTACAAAGAAAGAGGTACAAAAGCGATGTATAACGGTAAAGATGTGACAGAAAGAGTCGTCACTACTTACTATTTAGAAAACACTAAAGTTGACGCCATTACCACTGAAGCAGAAGCCACATTTACCGTTAACTATAAACTTGATTTCCAAAAATACTCTGGTTCTCTTGAAAGAAAAGTGAGAGTCACAAAATTAGAATCTATTGATATTAACTTCTTAGAATTAGGAAATAAATACACAGGTGATAGCACCTTCATCAAAGCCGGTAGCGCTGATATCTTAATTGATGCTGGTAGTAGACAATCTAGTGCTTCCACCATTGCCTCATTCGTTGATACATATTGCGAAGATGGTGTTCTTGAATATGTTATTGCAACTCACGCACATCAAGACCATATTGAGGGATTCACCAGTACAAACACTAATCCAGGCATCTTTGATAGATACAAGATTGATACATTAATTGACTTTGCTCAATCCAATAACGTTGGCAAAGCTTTATACACAAAATATTGTGAACAAAGAGATGCAAAAGTGACATCTGGTGATATCGCTCATCATTACACCGCTGCTGATTGTATCGCCGGAACTAATGGTGCTAAAAAGACATATGAAATCGCTGCTGGTATCACTATGGAAATCCTTGATCAAAAGTTCTACAGAGAGAAATCTAGTGATGAAAATGATTACTCAGTATGTGCCATGTTCACTCAAGGTGATAACCACTATTTATTCACTGGTGACTTAGAAGAAAAAGGCGAAGCTTCCTTAGTGGAACTTAATAACCTACCACAAGTTGAATTATTCAAAGGTGGTCACCATGGTAGCTATACCGCAAATACGGATACATTATTAAGCGTTATTAAACCTAAAACAGTTTGTATCTGCTGCTGTGCTGGTAGCGATGAATATACAAAGAATCCTGATAATATGTTCCCGGCCCAATTAGCGGTTAATCGTATTGCTAAATGGACTGATAAAGTTTATGTCACCACTGTTGTCGCAGATGATGATAAAGGCTATAAATCAATGAACGGAAACATCAAAGTACACTGTGATGATGGCATCAATTACGTAGTAACAGGTAGTAATAATTCCGTTATCTTAAAGGATACTGAGTGGTTCAAAGCCAATCGAACTTGGCCATCAGCCTAAAAAATAATAGCAAGTGTTAATGCTTGCTATTTTTTTCTAAAAGGCGTATACCTATCGGTATGAACAATAAGAAACGTTTGAATCCGTACTTACTAGTTATTCTTTCCTTTTTGGTGATTATCGCCTTAGGTTCTGTTCTTTTAATGTTCCCATTCTCTAGAACAGCGAATAACTTTGGTAATTATTTGGATTGCTTATTCTTAGCGACATCCGCGACTTGTGTGACTGGTTTAAATAGTTTCCATAATGGCGTTGGTCAAGAATTAACATTCGTGGGCCAATTAATTTTAATGTTGCTTATTCAAATTGGTGGTCTTGGATTTATTACGTTCTTAACATTCGTTATTACTTTATTTAGCGGCAAGCTCCAATTCAAAGATCGTCTCTTCTTATCCGCGATGGTTAATAGTGACGATATGGTGGAAGTTGTCGGTTTCGTAAGAAAGATTATCTTAATCTCATTCAGTTTTGAGTTATTAGGTTTCCTTCTTGGTTTACCTGTATTCTTACAGTTCTCTGAAGATATACCACACGGTTTATGGGCTTCCTTATTCACTTCTGTATCTAGTTATAACAACGCTGGATTCGATTTATTTGGTAGCACTTCTCTTATTAGAGGTAACGGTGGTTTCATCGATTCATTACCAAACTGGGCCTACTACTACTTATGCTCATACATCATGTTCTTAATCGTTGCAGGTGGTATTTCCTTCTTAGTGGTTATGGATATTTTCGCTAAACGTAATTTTAAACGTTTAAGAGTGTTCACTAAGATTTCCTTAATGATGACTGGTTTATTAATCACTGTGGGCTTTATTGTTTTCTTTATTGGTCAACATTTCCGTGATCCATTTGATGCATTGTTCCAATCAGTCACTTGTAGAACTGCGGGCTTTGCCACAGTTGACCAAGACAAATTAAGTGTCTTAAACAAGGTCTTCTCTTGCTTCTTAATGTTCTTCGGTGGTAACCCATTAGGTACCGCTGGTGGCGTGAAGACCACGACTTTATATATCATCGTGTTAGCGATGGCTTCTTACTTAACAGGTAGAAAAGTATCTTCCTTCCATAGAAGATATTCTAACGAATCCATTGTTAAAGCCATGTCCTTAGTTATTTTAGGGGTTGTCGTGATCTTTATTTGCTTCGTTTCCGTTTACGCTTTTGAAGGCGCGATGGATGTGAAAGCATTAGGATTACAAAGTACAAAGGCTAGTGCCTTAGCGTATGAAGTATTCTCCGCTTTTGGTACTGTCGGTGTTTCTACTGGTGTGACCCCTCATTTAGCGGTAGGCTCAAAAATCATCATTATTATTTTGATGTTTATTGGTCGACTTGGTCCAATTACCTTTATCCAATTAACCGGCACAAAAATGAGCTTTGATAATCAAGGCAAATATAAATACGTTGAAGAAGACTTCTTAATTGGTTAGTTATCTTCTTCGTTTCGACGTCTATTAGCGCCTCTTAAGGCATCAATTAAAGCTTGTTTTTCTAATGGACGATAATGATAGAAGCCTTGTTGTAAAGCGGATTCATCAACTTGTTTAATGAGTAAGTATTGGTCGATGTTTTCAACACCAACGACAGAGGCTTTCATGCCCATATTACGGATTAAGTATAATAATTGTTTTAAGTTCGCATAACGGTTGTTATCACTATCGATGTGTAAAACAAGGTTACGAGAGATCTTAATTTCATTAAAGCCGATATCTTTTAAGACTTCTAAGGAGATGTGACGACCAGTGTATTGGTCACACACTAAGACGATGTTAAGTTCTCTAGTCATCTTGGCGATTTCTCTAAATTCATCGATATGTGTCGCTGCGTCACTTTCAGGAATTTCAAAAGCGATAAAGCCTTTTGGTAATTTAAAGTCGTCTAAGAACTTCCTTGTTTCTTTTCTAAAGTTCTTATCTGTAAAGAAAGAATAGTCAGTATTAAGCGCCATTCGTTTGAATCCTAAAGAGGAGAAGAATGAAGCACCATATTCACTATATAAGGAACCAATATAATCAAGTAAGGCATGGGAAATAATACCAATTTGGTTATATTTCGCCGCGACATTCACTAATTCATCAGTTCTAAAGGCGGTATTACGGTATTCATCAGTAATACGTAAGAGTAATTCAGCACCGAAGATTTGTTTATCCACTGGATTGACCATTGGTTGAAGATTAACTTCGAATGTCTTATCCATAAAGGCTTTTTGAATAACGGATAATAAGAATTGTTCTCTATCCGCACTTCTGGTGTAGTTACTTTCATCAAAGTAAATATAGTCTTTATTAACGGCGTATCTACCTCTCATGGCAAAGTTATCTGCTTGTTTAATTAAAGAAGCAGCGTTTGGATAAACACGAGGATAGGAGACTGGTAAGAAGGTAATCTTGATCTTATAGTCAGCACTGCTGTCCACACCTTGAGCGACACGATAAATCTTTTCACATTCATCTAAGATGTCGGTTTGACCAAATTCTGGATAAAGAAGGGCTAAGAATTGGTTAGTGAAGTAATAAATATTTTCATAGCCGTTATGGAGTTTCTTTAAGCGTCTTATAAAGTCTCTCATTAAGCTTAAGTAACCTTCAGAACCATGTTCTTCGATTAATTCATCAATGTTATCAATTCTTAAAAGTAATAAGTAGCCTTTACCAGCGACTTCATATAAGTCGGTTAAGTTCTCCACTAATGAGTGGAAACTATTAATAACCAAGTCTTGGTTATATCGATGTTGTGATTTATGGGTATATAAGTTCTTGACCGCCATAACTTGATATGAAGAGTTGTTATGTTCAGAAAGAACTAATGATGTTTCAAAGTTATCTTTACCAATTTGCATGGCTTTCTTAACACCTGTCTTAAGTGGGCAGTCCGCGCATGGAGCATCTAAACCATATAATGTCTTATAGCACTTCTCTCCAATATTAAGTTGTGGGATTAAGTTCTTCATCGTGGAGCTTGCTCTTAAAAGAGTGTAGTCTTCTAAAGAAACACGGTAAGTAGAGAAGTCAGATAGTTTTAATAATGAATCGATTTCGTTATAGGAACTTTCGACTTCTAAGTCACGACGTTTGCTTAAGATGTAAGAAGCAATCTTATTACATAAAACAATTAAGGATTCTTGGATATAAGAGTCCATAATAAATGTTCGAGCTTTATTAAAGAAGTAAATCACACCGATTGGGAAGTTATCTTCTCTTACGACATAATAGAAGCCACTTTCCACACCAATACGGTCTAAATGTCTTCCTAACGCACTATTAGCGTGCTCTCTTCTAGAGAAGTAATGGGAATTATCTTCGTCTCTGATTTTATCCATTGTTTCAATGAATTCTCTTTCAACGAAGCCTTTGATATCGATTAATGTATCGTTACCTTCATTAGCACGATAGACGACACGGTAGCGGTTTTTGCTATCGTCGTAACCAATAATGCCAGAGTAATCGATTGAGAAATATGTAGAAACACTCTTTAAGACTGATTCAATTGTTTTAGCGTTTTCTTTCACAGATTTTAGACCCATATCCATATTAAGTAATGGCATGAGCATTTTAGTCATTTGGTTAAGGTTTTGTGAGTTTCTAGAAATCGCACTGTTTTTTACTGTCGCGAGTCTATTTGGTAAATAGAAATAGATATCTAAGTTTTGACGTCTAGCGTATCTAAGGTCAGGCACTAATTCGTGCACATCACTATATGGGTAGCAAACGACACTAAAGTGTGCGCTTAAAGGTGTAATACCTTCGGCTAAACGTCTAGCGATACTACATTCTTTAATGCACATATCGATTTGTTCTTTAAGTTTACTTAAAGAGTCAATACGTGGGATGTATAACCAAATACTCTTACGATCTTCTGGAAGAACGAAGAAGTAGTTAGGATAACTACTGAAATGACGGCTTAAAACACCAGTAATATAATCAACGTCTTTTATAGTTAAATCTTCATCAGTTAAACCATAATAGATTTCAATAAGAGTGTTACGGTAGTTTTGGGATTTGAAGATAATATTTGGTAACTCTTTAAGGAAACTTTCATGTTTCACTAAGCGCTTTTCTTTATTCCAATAATCAAATTCAATATCAGAGAAATCAACGGTTGTTGGAATTAATGTTGCGCCCACTAATTCTCTTTTGACATTCTCCACGCGTTGGTTTAAAGCATTGATTTCAGCGTAGCCTTTATTTGGATATTCAAAGAAACGATTTTGATTACGAGAAATAGTGTCAAAGTTTTGCACTGTGGTGTTATATAAACCATCAATAAAAACGATATTTAAGCGAGATGTGATATAGATTAAGTACCAGATGTATAAACCGATAAGCACACTACCGACACCGATAATGACCCATAATAAGGTGTAGTTACGGGTTCTTGCAAAGGCATATGAAAGGATCGTCATTGAGACTGTTAAAACGAAGAAATAAATAATTGGGAAAATAGTAAAGAAATGGAAGAAGCGCTTAATTGAATTTGCTTGTTTAACTTTGTGAGCCATATATTCTCCCTTCTAGATAATCTCGTTACGGCCAATATCACCAATACAGGTGACAATTGCCTTACCGATATTAACGTATTCCTTCATCGCCTTAAGATAGGTATTGATATTATTATCATTATCCATATAGCGTTCCACGACTTTGACAGAAACAAATGGGACTTTAGATAAGCTACAGCCTAAAGCAATACCACCTGTGTTGTTATCAAAGACCACGTGGTTATCAAAGCCAAAGACACGGCCGAATTCCACCATGTTCTTGACTTGGTTAGCGTTATGATAGTCCACGCTTGTGGAAACATAGTTACAGTTTTTATAAACACTATAAGTTCTCTTTTCAAAAGCGGAACTAATATAGCTAATAACATCATCTTCGCTTTCAAAGACTTGTTCAAAGCCTGGGATTTGACCATATTTAACGTTATCTTCTTTAACTTGGTCAACATCCCCAAGAATGACTTGTTTTGAAATAGCGATTTCTAATGGTTTGATATCTTTCGTGTAGGCAATACATCTACCCACGTTAATAACGAGAATAACAAAGTATTTCTCGATTAAATATAAAGTTAAAGCACTACTGAGGTAGTTAGTTTTCATTTGGTCCACTAAAAGGACGGATTGATTAAAGATGGTACCAATCGTCACTTTGAATTTGCCTAAGACTGTTTCTTCTCTCTTGTTCGTGATGACACTTTCGAAATAAAGGATGTCATCATGTCGAGAACCGACGATCATAATCATTATTTAACTCCCTCCTTCTTTTCAAATGGGTTGTTAACTAAGAAGTTTTCAAAAGCTTTCTTTTCTAAAGCTTGTGAATAATAGAAACCTTGAATGGTATCACATTTGGCCTTTCTTAAGATTTCTACTTGTTCTTTATTGTCAACACCTTCAGCGACGACTTCCATGCCGTTAATCTTACATAAACCGATTAAGAACTTAACGATTTCTCTCGCCTTTGTGTCGGTCACGATACCATCAATAAATGATTTATCGATCTTAACAACGTCGAATGGAATCTTTCTTAAGTTACCAACGTTAGAATAACCAATACCAAAGTCATCCATTAAAACTCGAATACCTTGTTCTTTAAGTTTCTTAATAATGGAGATGGATAAGAATTGGTTAGCTTGGGATGTCGCTTCAGTAATTTCAATTTCAATTAAATGTGGAGGAATATGGAATTCTTCCAAGATGGACATAATCTTGTCTAAGAAGTTTGCACTATAGAATTCGAATAATGAGAAGTTAACGGACACTGGAAGAGTTCTTCTACCTCTTCTAATTAAATCGTTAAGGTCTTCACAAACTTGTCTTAAAACGTAGATATCAATATCGTGAATAAGACCAATGGATTCCGCTTTCGCTAAGAACTTCGTAGGCGCTAATAAGCCGTACTTTTTACTGTTCCATCTAATTAAAGCTTCAGAAGAAATGAACTGCTTGTTGTTCAAATCAAACTTAGGTTGATAGAAAACCACGAATTCTTTCTTTTCTAAGGCTTCATATAATTCATCAACTTCAGAAGCGGAAACGCTCTTACGGAAGTTAGGTTGATAATAAGTAATTGTTTCAAAGTTCTTTTCTGAATGATCTCTCGCTAGTAAAGCGTTTTCAATTTGGTGAGTTAATGTTTCCTCACTATTCATCACGGTCACACCAAAGAATGGTTGTACCCAGGTATGACGGCAGTTTTCTTCACCGAAAGCATAGATTTCTTTAGTTAAGATTTCACAAATGTTTTGAATGACTTGTTCGTTTTGTCTTTGTAAGTAAATAAGGAAAACACCACGAGAGAAAGCACTAACAATGTAGTTCTTCTTACAGTTAATCTTTGTATATAATTCGTCTAAGAACGCCGCTAAATGGGAATTTAAGGCATAGATTTCTCTATTTCTATTAACGTTTTGAGTGACGGTCATAGAAGAGAAGGTAAACGCAATAATATGTTGTGACTTCTTAAAGAATCTATTGTTAATTCTATGACGGTATTCAACTTGTCTTTGGAAAGCATATAAGTTATTAAAGGTATTTCTTTCACCTAAGTTATATTCGTTATCGTTTTGAATAGATGTAATAGTTAAACGACTATTGATATAGAAGGCAAAGATAATCGCATAAATCGCAGTGAAAACAATCACGGAAGCGTTAATAATGTTTTCTAAGGCTCTATTATCACCAAAGATGTTACCAATTAAGACGAAGCCTAAGAAGACAATCATCAAAGATAGGACTATACCAAAGATGACAACTAAGGCAAAATAGCGTTGTTTATTTCTTTTCATTATTGTCTCCCTTCTTTTTGTTAATCATTTCTTCTAAGAGTTGTTCTTTTAATCTCTTTTTATCAGCATCAGAAAGATTAACTGGCGCACCACCATTATTATTTGTGGCGCTTTCTTTTGCTTCTTCAGGATCCTTATAGGCCTTAAAGATATCAATAACTGAGGTAATGACGAGATAGAAGGCTGGAATGAGTAATAACACTAATAAGCCTAATACCGAGCTGACGAATGAGAAGATGGCTCCTAAGAATGGAGAGTTAACGACCACTCTTCCTAAGAGTTCTTTTTCTGTAATGGCTTGATATTGGTTAATGACCATTTCTGGGTCACCTTGTTTCCAACCCATCCATTCACTCTTGGTATTAATACCAGCGGTGATGAAAGTATAACGGCCTTTACCTTTTTCAACCTTTGTATTAACGTGGATTTCTCTCACTCTATGCGTCATAGGGATGCCATCTACTGTCTTATCCGAACTAGCGTTAGTTCTCACAGTTAATTCTGGATT
>CADCJP010000006.1 GCA_902801805.1 uncultured Erysipelotrichaceae bacterium
AAAGAAAAAAGCGCTTTTTTAAAGCGCATTAATGATGAAAATAATTTGTTTAACGAACATCTCTCTGAGATAGACTTTATCGTTAATAATAACGATAATCTAGCATGTCTACGCCAAGAAGTTCGCGAAGTTATTTGTAAAGTTGAAGATCGCCTAAATCCACTTCCTCAAGACACATCGCTTTAATTGTCTTCACGATTTGTTTAGACATAATCGCACCAGCGTTGGATGTGGAATAAAGGACTTTGATTTCATCGAGTGTGAAGTTACTTGTAAAGATAGTAAATAACTTTTTATTGCAACGAGATGTGATGATTTCGTTAACAATGGCGTCACGGATGAAATCGCTCTTGAACTCATGACCAAAGTCATCAATGATTAAGACTGGAACAGTGCTATATTGTTCTAGTTTTTTCTTGAATTCGTCAGTATTTTTTTGCTTACTTAACTCACTGAGTTCAAGGATGCGCTTGCTAGAGTTCATGAAGCAAATTGGGACTTTGCCTTTAATGCCTCTTTTGGCTAGATCAATCGCCATCGCTGCAGCTAAATAGGACTTACCAGAACCGATACCACCATAGAGATAAATCCATTTGGTATCTTCGTTTTTAACATAGGACATGTAAGTCTTAACAGCTTCACTTTTCGCTTCACTCTTATCAACATCACCCATTGTGACATCAAGCCATTCATCTGGGAAATCTTGTGTTAAGAATTGTCTTTCAAAACTGACACGTTTAAGTAATGCACGACATGGGATGAGCTGAGTTTCCACCACACCATTTGCGTATGTTACTTTGCTATTGAGATAGGCGTTGTCCTTCTTACATTTCTTTAAACCTGGGCAATTTCTACAGTAATTAATGTCTCTGACAAAATCATAGATTTTGACAACATTATCATCTATTACTTGTTCGCTCATGCCTAGCTCTTTACAATACTTGATTGCGGAAGGGCAATTATGCAACGCTTCTTTCATTTGATCGATGAGAGAATCATCGCTTTGAATTTTAAGATTATCGACTTTAAGCTTTTCCACCGTCGTCACCTCCATTTAATTCATCCATCATTCTGTCCCAGTCACTTTCCCAGTCAGATTCTTTTTCTTTTTTATTAACTGGTTCGATATTTTCTTCAACTGGAAGAACGATTTTCTTAATTTGTTTTTTACCTCTAGTCTTCTTATCGACTTTTCTGAGGTAGTTCATGGCATCCACGGCTGTACGCGCATTTTCTCTTACTAATGACGCGGCCACCTTTTCTGCGTACGCTCTTGAGAGCACGTTATCCGCCTTCGCGAGTACGTAATCTACAACAGCGTTAATGACTGGGTTTGGTAGATGGTAGTTTTTAGATAAATCGTTGATTAATCTAATGTCAGCGGCTGCTGGTCTAGTACCATCTTGCAAGTAAGCCAGATAATCTTTTGGCGATTTGGTCTCCATGAGATTGATCTTTCTTGCCAAATCACTGTTACCGGTATTGAGGTTTGGTGCCACTTCTGTGTCCTTACCTTTGTAGCGGTATTTGTAATTCGTCTTTTCTTGCATTAATGAGGCAAGTTTATCGAAGTCTAAGCGCTGGCCTTTTGGTTTTTCCAAGTCATAGACTTGGTTAACGAGATTGGCCGCTTCATTTTCATCAACACCATTGAGTGTTGATAATCTTTCAATCTCTTTCATTTCTTCTTTTCTAAAAGCGGATTCTTTGAGTTGTGAAATCTCTTTTAGAGAATTGAAGAATTGTTCATAAGAGAAGGCGCCTTTGATCTTGCCTCTATTACGACCTTTCACCCCACCTTTGCTTTCCGCAGCTTCTACGAATGAGCTATCGTTAAGTTCTGGATGGAAGACTTCAGCAAAGGAGGCTGTAATCTCTTTTCCATAATCTTGGTGAGTATCAAGGACATAAATCTTTTTAAGTCTATTGGCATTACTTTCACCAATGCTTCTAATGAGCATGCCATATAGGAGCGTGTCATCGAAGAATCCACTTGGGGATTTAGGAGCATAGAGTTCGTAATGGTAAATCTTGAAGTCATTGCCTTCACTGACGAATGTCTTTAATAGGCCTGTTGCTTCAAGATACTTACGTGCATCTACGAACGCACTAGCGGGCATCCTCATACGCAAGAATACTTGCTCGTGTGTACATAGAGGCGAGACTTTTTCGTTATTAGCTTCACTCCACAAAGTCATGTATAAAGACAAGGCTTCAAAGCCAATCATCGGTTGATATAAGTTGCTTAAAGTATCGCGATCATAATCAGCGATCAACGATGCTAAACGTACTTCTAAGAAATCTTGATGTGCTAATACTTTCATAGGGGAGTTCTGCCTGTCGGTGACGCTATTATCACATACAGAAAAAACAAATGTAAAATAAAAAAGATATACACACTTTTGAAGAAAATTTTATCCACATAGTGTGTTTAAACATTTATATATTTATATATAAATAAGTCAAGAAAAATTGTAAATTTGGCACTTATCCACATTAAAAGTTGTGGAAAAAATCGTTTTTGGGAACCTTTTTAAAATTATGAGTGTATAATGTTGCCGTAATAATAATTTTATTATTAGGGAGAAAACTGACATGATTAGAAAAATTGCGATATTAACAAGCGGTGGCGACGCCCCAGGTATGAACGCCTGTTTACGTGCCTGTATCCGTGCTGGTTTGTACCAAGGTAAAGAGATGTATGTCGTCTATGATGGCTTACGCGGTTTAGTCGAAGGCGACATCAAACAAGTCAACAAAGACTTCACCCAAGATATCATCAATAGAGGTGGCACAATCATTAGAAGTGCTCGTATTCCAGAATTCAAAGAAGAAGCCGTTAGTAAGAAAGCTGCGGATAACTTAAGAGACTTTGAAATCGACGCTTTAATTGGTATCGGTGGAGACGGTACATTCAGAGGTCTACAAGCTTTATCTAAACACGGCATTATCTGCATTGGTATCCCAGGCACAATTGATAACGATGTCGGTAGCACTGATGAAACAATTGGCTTTGCCACAGCGCTTAACACAATTTGTGAATGCGTCGATAAACTTAAAGATACATCTGGTTCTCATCAACGTTGCTCTTTAATTGAAGTTATGGGTCGTCACTGTGGTGACTTAGCAATGTTTGCTGCTTTAGCAGAAGGCGCTGAAGGCGTCATCTGTGTTGAGCATCCTTTAAAGAAGGACGTCTTATTCCGCAAGTTACGTAAAATGAAAGCTCAAAATAAGAGCCACGCGATCATTATCGTCAGTGAAAACTTATTAGATATTAATGAATTAGCCGGTGAAATTGCTAAAGAAACTGGCTTCGATACAAGAACAGAAGTTCTTGGTAGATTACAAAGAGGTGGTTCTCCAACCGCTCACGATAGAATTTTAGCCGCTAGATTTGGCGCTAAAGCTGTCGACCTCTTATGTGATAAAGAACCAACAAGTCGTATCGTTGGTATTAAACAAAACGAAATCGTTGATTACCCAATCGACGAAGCCGTTGAAATGAAACATAGGCATACACATGGATTAAGAGATTTAATCGATATGTTGCAATAAATGGCTATAAGCCAAAAGGATAAGCCCGCTATTGTATTGCGGAGGGAAAGAATTAAATTTATGAAAGTACAACAACATGACGGTTCCATTGTTGAAATGGAAAAAACCAGTGCGGAAGCACTAGAAGTATTGAACCATTCTACTTCTCACTTATTAGCGCAAGCTATTACAGAATTATATCCAAAAGCCCTGTTTGGCTTTGGACCTGCTATTGAGAATGGCTTCTATTACGACATCGATTTCGGTGAAGACGTTATTACAGAAAACGATCTCCCAGTTATCGAAAAGAAAATGAGAGAATTAGCAGGCAAAGATTTAAGAATCGTTCGCGAAGAGCTCACTAAAGAGCAAGCTCTCGAACTATTCAAAAGCAATCCTTATAAGGTTGAACTCATTAAAGAAATTAATGAAAGTATTACCATCTTCAAGCAAGGCGACTTCGTTGATTTATGCCGCGGACCACACATTATGTCCACAGGACTAATCAAACATTTTAAACTACTTTCTTTAGCAGGGGCCTACTGGAGAGGTAATAGTAAAAACAAACAATTAACAAGAATATATGGTACCTCTTGGTATACCGCTGAAGATTTAAATAAATGGCTCGAAATTCTTGAAGAAAGAAAGAGAAGAGACCACCGTATTTTAGGCAAACAATTAGGTATCTTTATGTACGATGACCTTGTTGGTAAAGGTTTACCAATGTGGTTACCTAATGGTTTCCTTGTTAGACGTATGTTAAGTGACTACATCATGGATAAAGAAATAGCCTTAGGCTATAAACACGTCTTAACTCCATGCTTAGGCAACGTTGAATTATATAAGACTTCTGGTCACTGGGCCCACTACCAAAAGGATATGTTCCCAAAAATGGATGTCGATAACGAATCCTATGTCTTAAGACCAATGAACTGCCCACACCATATGGTTATGTACAGAAGTGCTTTGCACTCATATCGTGAATTACCATTAAAGATTGCAGAAATCGCGGCTGACTTCCGTTTTGAAGCTTCAGGTGCCTTAACTGGTATTGAAAGAACTAGAGCGTTCTATCAAAACGACTCCCACATCTTCTGTATGCCAACTCAAATTGGTGATGTCTTCAAAGAAGTTACTAAACTTATTCTTGATGTCTATCACGACTTTGGATTCCAAAACTATGCATTCCGTTTATCTTTAAGAGATCCTAACGATACCGAAAAATATTTCGGTAATGATGAACTCTGGGAAAAGAGTGAAAACCAATTACGTGAAGTTTTAAAAGAATTAGGTGTTGATTATTATGAAGCCATTGGTGAAGCGGCTTTCTATGGTCCAAAACTTGACGTTCAAGTTAAGAGTGCGATTGGTCACGATGTCACATTAAGTACCATCCAACTTGACTATCAATTACCAGAAAGATTTGAACTTACCTATATCGATGAAAAAGGTGAGAAAGCTAGACCAGTCGTTGTCCACCGCGCAATTTTAGGTTCTTTAGATCGTTTCATTGCCTTCTTAATTGAAGAAACTAAGGGTGCTTTCCCAACCTGGTTAGCCCCAGTGCAAGTTAACCTATTACCAGTTAACAATGATTACCACTTAGAATACGCTAACGAATTATTAGCGAAGTTCAAAGAACATGGTCTTAGAGTGACTCTCGATGACTCTAACGATAAGCTCGGTTATAGAATGAGATCTTCTCAAATGAAGAAGATTCCATACACACTTGTTCTTGGTGATCACGAAAGAGATGATAGAACAGTGACCTATAGAAGATTTGGTGTTCAAGAGCAAATCACTGTCAGCATTGATGAATTCTTAAAACTCATCGATGAAGAAATTAAAAATAAAGCACTACTTGCTTCTGAAAATAAGTAATTGTTGATTTAATCAAAACAAAACGAAGCGCGTCATTGTAGGCGCGCTTTTCTTATGCGTATAAAACTATATATTTTATTCTAATTGCTGGTATATAATGAAATTAACCAAGGTGCATCATAAATTGATTTAGGGAGATCTTTTTTGGCACTCTTATAATCGTTAGTGACGTGCATTTTGTCTTAATATGCCAACTGAACTAATTCGTCTATATTCCAGAATGGGTGATGTCGCTGTCATCGCTCTTTGCTGTGTTGTCTTTATCTTATTAATGTTTTCTTACGTAAACAGGACTAAGAGCTTTTATATTTTCTTTGGTATCGTCTTTATTCTCGTATTGGCTGCGATAGATAATATCGGTTATCACGAATTATTGACGCATTATACAGAGAATATTAAATATTTAATATACACTATGCGAATACTATACCATTCGCTTTTGTTCATTGTGTTCTTCTTATTTGCTTTATATTCGACCTATGCGACAAACATGCGCAAGAACCAAGCGAAAGCAATCAGCATTGTTTCATTAAGTTTGTTCCTCCTTTTAGTGGGCATTGATATTCTCTTCTCTATTCTCGGATTCGGCTTCCATATCGAAGATGGTACAGCGTATCGCGAATTCATCGACGTCTTTATCATTGGTTACTATGTTTATATTGCATTCTTATCATTCGTCGTCTTTAAAGCAAGAAAACTCGTTTTCAAACGAGTAGCCTACGTTTTCTTCGCGGTTATTGCCCTATCAGTCTTTATTAGAACTGCACAATTAATTATTAATGAAGCGTCATTGACAACAATGACATTTGCTCTTCCTGTGATCGCTATGCTCTTCACCATGCATGCTAATCCATACAACATCTCTATGGGTACATTAGATAAGTACGCTATGCGTGATATGGTCAAAAACTTATATAGGAAAGAGCTAGAGTTTATCTTTATGAGCATGACTCTTCCGGATTATGTTGGTGAAGGTAAATCGTTCCCTGAAGAAGTTAAAGCGCAGATTAGACGTTTCGCTTTGGAATTTTTTAGAGATGGAACTATGTTCCAAATTAATAACGGACAAGTTATCTTAATCGCCAGAAAAGACCATAATCCAGACTATGAAGAATGGATGGAAACAATTCTTAAAGCCTTTAGAGAGCAATACGCTATATTGAAGATTCCATATAAGATTGTTTATGGTGAATCCTTACAAGGCAAGATTGCGCATAACGAATATGCGGCCTTTATTGAATATGTTAATGATGATATTCCTGATAACGTTACTCATCGTGTTAAAGATAGCGATTTGAAACGTTATAAAACTGAGAGTTATATTACTGAACAATTAGCGGATATCGCTAGAACAGGTGACTTAGATGATCCACGTGTTTTAGTCTTTGCGCAACCCGTTTATAACATCTCTACGAAGAGATACGATACCGCGGAAGCATTGACGCGTTTGAGATTAGATAAAACAGGTTTAGTTTATCCTGGTACATTTGTACCAATCGCTGAAGAAAATGAATTAGTGCACGCGATTACTAAGACTGTTCTCAACAAAGCTTGCCAAATCGTTAAGAAGTACCGTCAAGAGGGCTACTCAATCAATCGTATCAGTGTCAATGTTTCGATGATTGAACTTAAGAACGGCAATTTCTGTGACGACATTATAAAGATTATTGAAGATAACGACGTTGATCCAGAAAATATCGCTATTGAATTAACTGAATCGCAAAACCTTGAAGACTTCATGATTATGAAGGATAGAATCGAAACTCTGCACGAGAAAGGTATTAAATTCTACCTCGATGACTTTGGTACGGGTTACTCCAACATGGAACGTATTTTTGAGTTACCATTTGATATAATCAAATTCGATAGATCAATGGTCATTGCCTCAGGTGAAGATAAACGCTCTGAACAGCTTGTTGAAAACCTCGCTAAGATGTTCTCTAATTTCAACTTTAGCGTCTTATTTGAGGGCGTTGAAACTAATGAGGATGAGAGACGCTGTTTAAGTATGTCCGCGGACTACTTACAGGGTTTCAAATACTCACAACCAATTCCTATCGATGAACTCCATACATTTTTATCTAAACCAAATTAACAAAACTATTTGACACATTATATTAATAATGATAATATCTTATCGCTAAAACGTAGAAAGCAGAGGCACCCGCTTCTCGCCAGACTGACAAAAGTTGGTTGGCTAACGCTACTTCTTATGGGCTAAGAATGTTAACGGGTGCAATATGCATCCGTTTTTTAACAAAAAGGAGTGTGATACTTATCATCGACAATCGCTACGCCAATAACAAAAAACCTGGCAACAACAACCAAAACAAAGATTTAGTTAATGAAAACGTTCGTTTTCCAGAAGTCCTTTTAATCGGACCAAATGGTGAACAAATCGGTACAATGTCTTCTCGCGAGGCACAATTCAAGGCCAATGAATACGATATGGACCTTCTTTGTGTGGCGCCTAACGCCAAACCTCCAGTTTGCAAGATTATCAATTACAGCAAATATCGCTTTGAACAACAAAAGAAAGCCAAAGAAGCCAAGAAAAATCAACACGTTGTAGAAGTTAAGGAAGTCCAATTAACACCACAAATCGGTGGTCATGATATGGATACCAAAGCCAGAGCCGCGCAAAAATTCTTAGAAGCCGGTAACAAAGTTAAAGTTGGTGTGCGTTTCCGTGGTCGTCAAATGACTCATATCGAAGTCGGTCAGGAAGTCATGGATAAGTTCATCGCTCAATTAAGTGAATACGCGAATATTGAAAAGCCATCAGCCATGGAAGGCCGTTGGATGTATGCAATACTCGCCCCAAAGAAGAAGTAGGAGGAAAATATTATGCCAAAAATGAAAAGCAAAAGAGCTTTAATGAAAAGAATTAAGCTCACAGGCACAGGCAAAGTCGTCAGACATCACGCCTATGTTTCACATTTAGCCCCACACAAAACCACAAAACAAAAGAGACACTTAATGAAGTCTGCTGTCTTACACAAGACAGACTACAAGAGAATTAAATTTCTCATCGTTAAATAAGGAGGACACTAGAATATGGCAAGAGTTAAAGGTGGCACAGTCACACACGCCCGTCGTAAAAGAGTTTTAAAAAGAGCCTCTGGTTATTTCGGTAGCAAACACTTATTATTCAAAACTGCGAAAGAACAAGTCATGCACAGCTTACGCTATGCATACATCTCCCGTAGAGACAGAAAGAGAGATTTCCGTAAATTATGGATCAGACGTATCAACGCTGCTTGCAGATTAAACGATATCTCTTATAGCAAATTCATGTTCGGTTTAAAACAAGCTAACATCAACATCAACCGTAAGATGTTATCTGAATTAGCCATCAATGATCCAAAAGCTTTCGCTGATTTAGTGAAAACTGCTAAAAAGGCTTAATTAAGTTAATCAAATAAAAATGCTGAGCAAACGCTCAGCTTTTTTTGTCTTCGTTTTTCTCTATTTTGTGTACCTTTTTGCAATACGGGCAAACACAGGATAAATCATTAGTGATCTTCGTGATATTACGGTAATGCATCAAGCCTTCCACCATTCTCTTTTGGAAACGTTTGTTCTTCGCGAGTTCTTCCTCGTATGGCTTTAACTTATAGTTTTTAATATCGGTAATGAAGTAATCTTTATTCTCTTCTTCACAGTGTGTCTTAATGATTTCTGTACGGCAAACATCACAGTAATAGATATTATTTTCTTTGACCATCTTACCACCACAGAATGGGCAGTTATCAAAGTCATCACTGGAATAAACCATACCTTTAAGAAGTATTTGTTGAATACGTCTAAATGAATCGATATTGTTAATAGAAACAAGAATATCGTCAGTCTCAAATTCAGGAGATAAGACGTGCGTTTCTACTTCCGCATTTGGGAACTTAATAGCGTCTAAAGAAGGCACTAAGAATATTTTATATTCTTTATCTTTAAAGAATGTTAACTCTAAAGCGGGATGGCCTTCTACTTTCGTATCTTTTAAAGTTAATTGATATTCTTTAAATGAGAAATGAAGATTAAGTTTCTTAAAGTTAATCTTATCATCTTTAGGCATTTGGAAATTGAAGTGACCAATAGAGAAGATAGTTAAGAGCTTACAGAAACATAAGTACTCTTTAGGATCGATATCTTCTTTGATGTCTTCAACATCGTTACCATAGATATTTTTCATAAAGCGATAGATCTTTTGATAATCCTTGTGCATCGCTAAAATGTTGGTTTTTCTTAGTTTGATTTTGCCTTTAACTTTACGCGCTTGTACGAATACTGGGCGTTTGAGTCTCGCTTCTAAAACGGAAATAATGAATTCCATTCTAGCGATGAGCTTTAAAGCAATATCGGAATAGTCAGCAAACGAACGAATATAGCCGGTTTCTAGCTTGCCTAACGCTAAATAATAGGATAAGTGATTTTCCCTCTGTAAGAGGTCAATTTCGAGCTTATTATGGGCAAAGACTAAATCAGAGAGAAGACGATTATAATGACGGACATAATTAAGACAATATGAAACGCATCTAGCAAAGACAACGTTTTCATAAATTGCGTAGTTATCACGATAGTTATTAGTTAATAACTTTCTGGGTCTGATACCATCTTCAGTTAAGTCTTCCCATAACTCTGAATGGTTAGAAGCATAACTCATTGTTTTAGTGTTAATAAGTCGTACCGCTTCCACTGGGACAAGGACGTCTTCATCAATAAGATGGACGATTGGGGTGGCAAAGATTCTCTTTATCGCCCCGAGTGTTTTTTCAATTTCACTAATACCGGCATCAATTTCTTTAAAATCCACTGATTCTAAAGAAGTGAAGAGATTGATATTAGTGACGGAATAATAATCAAACTCAGGATATGTAATGTTGTCGAATTGGCTAATAAACCTAATGGCATCTTTATATCCTAAAGATTTGGTCATTCTAGAAGTCCTCGTTAATCTTATTAATAATGAAGGAAGCGCATTCCATTAAGCCTAACTTTTCAAAAGCGTGAGCGAGTTCTTCTTTGTTTTCCACACTCTTGAATTCGAGCTTAGCAACGACTTTACTTAATAAAATCTTTTCGATAGCTTCGTCCACCATTTTTCTTGGTTCAGTGAAGCAAGAGCAGTAAACGGAAACGAATGTTTCAATTTGCTTTTCAACACGGTTACCAAAGGAAATGTTGTATGGTCTAAGAAGAGCTTCCACTTCTTTAATTGTTGGACTTGTTGAAGCATCAAAGGCAAACGATTTAACAGCTTCATCGATTAATTGTTTGAAGACATTATAGTCTAAGAAGCGTTTATCAATTGGTTCGTTGAACGCTTTGATCTTATCCGCTCTAGCGGAGAAGTTCATGGTCATCGCACGGTCATAGACTTTATCAGAGATTTCGAATGTTGATTCGTCTCTATTCGCGGTACCGATAAACCAAACGTTTGTTGGAACTTTTAATGTATGACCTTTGATTAATTGTTTATAAGAAAGGTTTTGACCACCTTTAATATTCTTAAGTTGGACGTTAAGTAACTTAAATTCACGCTTATCTTCTTCATTTTCCATTAAGGAAAGGAAGTCACTGAAGTAGTATTCAATACGGGATAAGTTCATTTCATCGAGAACGATGAATGTAATGACATCTGGAGAGAATTTAGAACGGTATAAAGCTTGCGCGAATTTTTTAGGAGTGAATTTACCAGAGAATTCGTTATAGTAACCGATTAATTCGTTCTTATCTTTCCAAGAGGATTCAACTTCGACGATATAGGCATCACCAAAGATGGCTTCAGCGAAGATTTTTGGTAAAGATGTTTTACCTGTACCAGACATACCTTGAAGGATGCTTAATTTAGAGGAACCTAAACCAGCGATGAATTGGGCTATTTCACTTTCTTTATAAGAAAGGTGTAATCTAGATTCTTTTGCGTATTCCACGATGAATCTCACAATTGTTGGTAAGGAAGCATTCTTGAATGATTCTTGCTTTCTTTGTTCAACGTTAAGTAAGATTTCATCTTCTTCGGCGTCGATTTCACTGAAGGCTGGGCAGGCATCGAAGTCTCTGCTTCTCGCATCAGAAACATCTTCTCTACCTAATGGGGAACCACCACCGGCTGGAGCAAGAGCACCGAATTCATCATTGATGTTAACGTCAATGCCTTCATCTTTAAGATATTTGGAGAATGGTCTCACAAAGATTAAAGCAATGAGCAAGACTAAACCAGCAGCGGCAAAGTAAATAGTTTGTGAAGAAATCTTAGTTGTATATTCAAACGAGAGATCCGCACCATAGTAATCAAGGATTTCCATCAATGTGGAGTTATTGATTCTTTCAGCGATTTGGTAGTATTTGCCAAATAAAGCCACACTCACGATTGCAATGAAGGAAGCAATAATAGAAATAAATGAAACCTTATAGAAGAATTTGGATCTTCTAATATATAAGGAAACAGTTGTGCTGACCATAATAACAATCGCTACTAGCAAGAAATAGATTAATAAAGCAAAAGCTTGATATTCCGCTTTATGGATATCATGGAAATTCTTTAACATGGAGAAACCATTAATCCTCACCACTGTTAATTCAAAGTCAGTTTCAAAGTTAATAACGATGATGTTGGACATTAAAGCAGCAATTAATAAACCAATAAAGGCTAATGTGAAACCTAAAGCAATTGTTCTATTAAGGAATTTTGGATCTTTTTGTTTTTCTTTTCTTTCGATGAATTTAGAAACAAAGATCGCATTAGCAATAACGACGATTGCATTAATAATAATAGGAATATAAGCGGAGCTATAGGTGGATAATGGTTCATCATCAAAGATGAGACCTTCCATCACTAATTCCTCTTTCGCGGATTTAGCGAAGGCGAATTGAACGATAATGGCAAAGATATAGAAAATCACAGTTAAGGCAAATGAAACGTATAAGGCCTTACGTGCTTTCTTATAGAACTTTTGTGCGTCATTTTTAAAGTAAGTGATGACGTTTGAGAAGTAGATAATTTCAAAAATAAAGATGATAAAGAAGGCGACAAATGAGATGAGATTAACTAATCTAGCGTCGTCTTTTAAGGCATCAAATAATGTGAAATATGGTGTTTTATTAAAGTAACAAACTGGAATAATAAAGATTAAGAATGAGGTAAATAAAGAAACCGCGAGAACCACTAAAGTGATGATTGAGGCTCTAAGTTCTTCTTTCTTAGTAGGAAGCTTAGCGACCACTTCTGGATTCTTATTCTTATGAAAGAAATAAACTAAATAGGCTAATATGATAAGCGCTAAGATAAAGGCAAGGATTGGGAATACAAGATTATAAATCTTATTAGCTGCAGCAACGATAATGAGCAATAAGCCAATAACGGAACTACTAATTGCCGCTGTTAGGCTGCGCTTTTTATAGATTTCTGTAGCGACGCCAGAGATGGCCACTAAGAAATTAATCGCCGTCATGCCAAGCACGAGAGCATGAATAATCTTTGGTCCAACCTCTACTTCAAGTTCATCAGCGGCAAAGAAAGCAAACGTGTTTCCTTCCTTCATACCAGTAAAGAAAAATAGAACTAGGAAGATGGCTTCCAAAGATAGTAACGCAATAGTCACAATGCGTCTAATTTTGAAGTCTGTGAATAATTTCATAATTATAGCCTCAACACTTATGATAATAGTATCGTTACTATTATAAAGATTATTATGATTAAATCAAACAATTTATCTAGCAAAAAACGCCAACTAGTGGCGTCTTGCTTAAAGTAAATTATCCTCTTGTTGATTTGGAGAGATGATTTTTACTTCAATGTTGTTGAGTGCTTCTTTAATTAATGTTTCGTAATCGAATTTCTTTTCAAAAGCTTCCACTTCATCTTGATGAGGCATAGTCTTAGGAGCTTTTGGTGTAAAGATTGTACAACAATCTTCATATGGTCTAATGGAGATATCGTAGGTGCCAATCTTTTTACTAATCTCAATAATTTCTAATTTATCGGTGGTCGCTAATGGACGAATAACTGGTGTATTAGTGACTGCGTTAATAACATGCATGGATTGTAATGTTTGTGACGCCACTTGACCAATTGATTCACCACTACTGATGACTGGACATCTTCTGCGTTTAGATAAAGCGTCCGCTAGGCGGAACATCATTCTTCTCATTAAAGTAATGCAGTAGCTTTCAGGGGCATTATCATAAATTGCTTCTTGAATCTTGGTAAATGGAACAATGTGCAATCTAATACGTGTTTGATATCTATTTAAAACATGTAACAAGTCTTCGAGTTTATAGATAACACCCATTTGTGTATATGGTGGGGAAGCAAAGTGGATACATTCAATGCTGACACCTCTTTTCATCATGAGATAAGCGGCAACAGGTGAATCAATACCACCACTCAACATATGCATGGTTTTACCACCAACACCTAATGGATATCCCCCAGCGCCTAAGAATGTCTTTGTGAAGATATAAGTGGCTTCTTGTCTCACTTCAATAGAAAGTAAGATTTCTGGATTATGAACATCGACTTTAAGTTCTGGCGTATTTCTTAAAACATGGCTAGCGACAATACGGGTAATTTCATCAGAAATAATAGGGTATGTCTTATCGCCTCTTTTGACTTTGACTTTAAAGGTTTTACCTTTTTCTTCTTTCATTAGTGCTAAAGCACTATTTTTGATATCTTCGATGTCTTTACTAGCACGATACACTAAAGAAAGAGCGTGGATACCAGAAACATCTTGTAGTCTTTCAATGATTGGTTCGTATTGGAGATTATTTAAGCCGACATAGATATGGTCATATCGCACATCAAAAGAGAGTTCTGGCCAATCTTTAAGGGCATTTTTAATGTTGTCCGCGAGAGTACGGATAAAGTCTTTTTTGTTTTTGCCTTTAGTGGATAATTCACCAAAGCGGATCATGATATGGTCGTAGGTGATCATTGTTTAATCTCCTTAATAATAGTTTCTAAGTTTTTAATGAGGTCTTCCACCTCTTCTAATGTGTTATCTCTTCCAAAAGAAACACGGATAGTATTGTGAGCGATGTTTAAGTCATTGGTCATGGCGTAGACCACCGCACTATAGTCTTCATGTTTAGCGTGACAAGCGGATAAAGAAGAAACCATAATTCCTCTATTTGATAAAGCTTCAACCACCACGCTTGCCTTATGGTGAAGAAGAGAGAAATTAACAATATATGGATTCTCTTCGAAGTGGGAATTGATGAAATATTTATCTTGATTATCTTTTAGATAATCTAATAATCTTTTACTTAAAGTTTTAACGTGTTCGTAGTCTTTAGCCTGGTTAGAAATCGCAATTCTTAAGGCTTTTGCTAAAGAAGCGGAAAGAGCTAATGTGTTCGTACCACTTCTTAAGTTATTTTCTTGACCACCACCATTATTAATGGCTTTAAGAATAATCTTCTTTTCTTTAACTAATAAACCTGAGCCTAATAAACCATGAATCTTATGTCCCGCAATTGAGAACATATCGATATTTTCTAAATCTAATGGGATTTTACCAATGGCTTGAACCATATCGACATGGAAAGCAATTTTTGGGAATTTCTTAAGATATTCACCAACTTCTTTAATTGGGTTAATAGCCCCTGTTTCATTATTGACCATCATGAGGGAAACTAAGATGGTATTTTCCTTAATTGCGGCCTTCAAAGTTTTAACCTCTACTGCGCCATTTTCATTTACTGGAAGAACGGTCACTTCATAGCCAAAATTTTGAAGTTCTAGAACTGTGTTTAAAACGGAAGGATGCTCACTCGCACTGGTGATGATGTGATTACCACGTGTACGATTAGCGAAGCAATATCCTTTGATCGCTAGATTATTAGCCTCAGTAGCACCACTAGTAAAAATCACTTCGTGATGCGTGAGTTTAAGAACATTTAAAATTTGCTCACGGCTTTTATCTAATAAGCGTGATGCTTCTTGTCCAAGAGAATGAATGCTGCTTGGATTAGCAAAGTATTTGAGAGTGATTTGGTTATATGAATCTAAAACTTCTGGATCAACTTTGGCGGTAGCAGCGTTATCGAGATAAATGATATTAGCCATTCGCTGTACCTGTGTCCTCGACGTGCATGCGTTTAAATATCGCATTCGCTTCGTGATAAACTTTCACGAATTCACCTTGATAGAATTCACTCTCTAAAGCAGTGAGTTGTTGATGGACATCATCTTGATGATTTCTGTCTCTATTAGCATAGACAACAGCGGATTCGGCAAGTTGCATTTCACGGAACTTATTTTCGATTTCTTCAAACACCGCATTAGCGTTGTTCTTTAAAGTGGAAACCATGTCGTTAATTTGATCAACAGCGATTGGTTGAATCTTAATAGCTTTATCGATTTGATTTAACAAATCATAGCAATCTTCAATACGGATGGTATATGGTTCAGAGAATTCTGGAATAGCGATTTCTCTAAGGAGACCTTCCACTTGTTTTAAACGATAATAATAAACGAACACTAAAGTGTAGGCTTCTTCACTAGAAGTCTTTAAGAACTCAATGTATTGTTTGAATTCTTCAATGCCTTCTTTAGCGAGTTCGTATTGCGCGCTTAATTCATCAAGCTTACCTTTAAGGGTAGAGAATGGTTGTTTTAAAGAAGAATGGACATAGTTATCTAAAGATTGCTTAATGGTGCCTAAAGTATTCATTGTTTGCTTTAATTGCTCCACTTTTTCTTTTCTTTCGTCTGTCACAATGTAAGTGCGATAGATTTCAGGAAGAAGAGCGCAGATCTTTAAGAAAGCTTTTTCTAAATCGATTACATTTTGATAAATGCTTTGATTGTTTTCTTCGAAAAATTCTTTATCGGATTTCTCTTTATTAAGTAAGTCTCTCATCTCTTCGATTTCAGATTGGAGACCATCTAAAGATTCCATAATGTTAGCGATTTGTAACTTTGTTAAACGAGTACGGATAATCGCTAAATCATTGTTCCATTCATTGATTTTGGTTTGGAAAGAAAGGTTGTATAAAGGTAAACCTTTTTGTTCTAATTCATCATAATCTCTTTTGATATCCACGATTTTTTCTGGGACAACAGTATTCACTAAGATACAGAGATTTGGTAATTGGCTTAAAGCGGATTCTAAAGCGGACACTACTTTGCCAATAGTTGGTAGCAATGCTTGTGCATCATCATATTCCGCACTTTCGATGTGTGTTTCAAATTCCACGAACATTTGATCGAGTTTATCAAAGACTTGATTGATGGATGAGCTGACTAAATCTAAGTCAGAGCTATTCGCATAGAATGTTTGTTTAACACGTCTATAATTCTCTTTGAGTTTGAGGATGGATTGACGAGAATCTTCTTCAGGTTTGATTAATGTATATAAGTCGTTATCTAAAGCGTTAACTTTATCTTCAAAAGTTTTCATCGCTTTTTTAGAATCACTAATAACTGTCTTAATATTTTTGAATTGCTTATTAGAAATAAGAGCGTTTAATTGTTTGAGCATTGATTCGGCAAACTTATCATCGTTTTCATAAATTTCTTTGAAACGACGAGAGAATTTCTCATGCTTATCAACATAGAGTAAGTTTGTACGAGAAATGATTTCAAGACGGTGAATATATTGGGAATCTTGACCGATTAATAAGGCATCTAAATATGAGTATTTCTTTTGGAGTTCACGTACTTGGTGTTTGACTCTATTTCTAGAAATAACAAAATGATAGAGAAGGAACGCTAAAACGCCAAGGATGATGACACCACCAACAATAGCGAATATCAGGCCTACTTTTTGACCAGTACTAATTAATAAATACATGAGGAAACCTCCTATTAGATGCGATTATAAAACTAATGGCTTAAGCCACACTACTATTTTAACGACTTTTCACGCTAATATAAAAGAGTTTTTACGAAATATTATTTCATAAAAGCATTTACTTATAATTCATCGATTAGCAGTTTCGTTGCTAAATGACTGTCTAATAAGCGAGAGGAAGAGAAAAGCATGGACATATTTCTTTTAGTTTCTTGGCCGTTTATATTTATCGTTTTATTTACTGGAGCGATTGTGACGTTGTGTTTAATAATAACCTACATAATAAGATGTTCAGCACACAAAACTCCCAATGCCAAAAAAGGCTTAATCGTCTGTATCATAATTTGGGCAATCATCATGATCTTACTATTTTTCACCACTCTGCGTTGTATTGAAATATGCCAGCAAATAGCAGAAAGCTTTCATGCTCATAACTCTAAAAGCACCACCAGTGCTCAAACTTTGTCACTTTATTTCGATTATTTGTTATAAAAAGTTGCAAAGGTTAATCAATAATTATAAAGTATTCCCATGGCATTTATTGGAGCATTCTTTGTTACAATTCTCATCGGCATCTTTGGTGTACTAGTTTGGATTGCATTAGCACTCATCGTTTTAGCAATCCTTTTTATTTTTATACCATGCTTAATCATCGCCATTATCAATTTAGTGAAGGGCGCTAAGAATAAGTGGCCGAAGAGAAATGTAATTCCTCTTGTGATTACTGGCCCAATTTCTATATTGTTCCTTCTTGCAATCACGATCTTTTTAATTGCGGCACTTGTCGTTTATATAACAAATCCATCTTTTGCAACTAGCAGTAGTAGCTCCTCTCAAATAGCTAGCACTATCAATCTTTTGCTAATGCAATAAAACTTAGTTAACACATAAAAGGGGTAAATAATGATATGGCTTTCATGGGAATATTTTTAGTGGGCATCTTAGCATTCGTTTTCTTCTTAATGCTTTTATCTATTTTTATTCCTTGCTTAATTATTGCCATTATCAATTTAGTTAAAGGCATTCAAAACCACTGGCCAAAAAGAAATGTTATCCCATTAGCGATTACTGGCTCTATATCATTGATATTCATTATTCTATTCACTATATATTTCGTTTGGAGAATCGCTCTCCATCAAGCTCCAACCACTACTAGTAGCAATCCAGAGATGCTCCATCAACTCTTCTTTTTACTAAAATTATAAAAATATTATTTTTTTAATTGACGGAATTAGATAATTTCTATATATTATTTACTGCATGTAATGCAGCATGTGAATACAATCCGACCGACGTTTGATACGGCTGTGACGAAGTAACCGAAGCTCAAAGGTGAAACGATTAATCAAACATCCGGGATGAGGAATTCACACCTATTCATTATTTTGCAAGAAGAAATAAAGAAAGGAAAACGAACGAACATGAGATACACAGGTTCAGATTGGAAAAGATCCCGTCGCTTAGGCTTTTCCACATTAGAAACAAGCAAAGAATTAGCGAAACGTCCTTATGGCCCAGGCCAACACGGTAACACCCGTCGTAAAAAGAATTCCGAATACGGCAAACAATTAATTGAAAAACAAAAATTAAGACAAATGTACGGTGTTAACGAAAGACAATTCCGTCGCTTATTCATGATTGCTTTAGCAAGTAAAGAAGTTACCGGTGTTGCTTTCATGAAATTGCTCGAATCCCGTTTAGACAACTTAGTCTACAGAATGGGTTTTGCTAGAACTAGAAGAGGTGCCAGACAATTAGTCAACCACGGCCACATCGAAGTTAATGGCAAAAAGTTAGACATCCCATCCGCATTATTAAATGTCGGTGATGTCGTGAGCGTCAGAGAAAACAGCAAAGACCTCAAAGTGATTAAAGAATCCTTAGAAACCTTAGGCACAAAAGTTGGCTGGGTTGAAGTGGATGCTGAAAAGTTATCTGGTAAATATGTCCGCGAAGTCGAACGTAAAGAATTACCACAAGATATCACAGAATCACAAATCGTCGAATACTACAACCGCAAACTCTAATATTCGAAAAGCAAAAAAACAAAACCATCTCGTTACTGGGATGGTTTTTTAATCTTCTATTTGTTTAAAAACTATTCAAGCAAGGACAATTGTTCACCACCATCGATTTCAAAAACAACTTTTGTTTCATAAACAGGTTTGCGGAAAAACCTTTTTTGTTCAAAACCTTGCACAATGAAATCAAATTCCTTTTGCCAAAAAAATAGTATCAATAATAAGTCCATTTACACAGCACGTTAAGATTTATTGACATACATTTTTTGTATCGTAACCATAATTTAATACGTATTTGATTAATATGTTATAAACCCTTACAATCCCCTCATGAGCTATTTCTAGATAGTGAGGAGGAATTATTATGACAATTGAATTCTGGTACTTGATTGGTGCAGCTCTTGTCTTTTTCATGCAAGCAGGATTTGCGATGGTTGAAACAGGTTTCACTCGTGCAAAGAATGCCGGCAATATCATTATGAAGAACTTGATGGACTTCTGTATTGGCACAGTAGTTTTCATGTTATTAGGTTTTGGTTTAATGATGGGCGAAGATACGTTCTTCGGTCTTATTGGTATTCCTAATCTTGATTTATTCGCTAAATTTGCGGCTTTTATTGAAAGTCCTGCTGAAGGATTCACCGCTGCTTCGACATTTGTGTTTAACCTTGTCTTCTGCGCTACTGCAGCAACAATCGTTTCTGGCTCTATGGCGGAAAGAACTAAGTTCTTATCATACTGCATTTATTCTGCGGTTATATCCTTAATCATTTATCCAATTGAAGCACACTGGATTTGGGGTGGTGGTTGGTTAGCTAATCTCGGCTTCCATGATTATGCTGGTAGCACCGCTATTCATATGGTGGGTGGTATTGCTGCTCTTATTGGTGCAATTATTCTTGGTCCACGTATTGGTAAATATGAAAGAGACGCTAATGGTAAAGTCATTAAAGTTAACGCTATTCAAGGTCATTCTATTCCTTTAGGTGCCTTAGGTGCGTTCATCTTATGGTTTGGTTGGTACGGTTTTAATGGAGCGGCTGCGACATCCACTAGTGAATTAGCAACCATCTTCCTTAATACCACCATTGCTCCAGCTGTGGCGACTGTTACAACGATGATCTTTACCTGGATTAAAAATGGTAAACCAGATGTCTCAATGTGTATCAATGCTTGCTTAGCAGGTTTAGTTGGTGTCACCGCTGGTTGTGCAGCATTTGATGCAATTGGTTCTACTGTCGTTGGTTTAGTTTCTGGTATCTTAGTGGTCTTTGTGGTTGAATTCCTTGACCTCAAACTCCATATTGATGATCCAGTTGGTGCAGTTGGTGTGCACATGGCTAATGGTATTTGGGGCACTATTGCTGTTGGCTTATTAGCCAATCCTAAAGCCCCAGCGGGTCTTAACGGCTTCTTCTACACCGGTAATTTCTATCAATTAGGGGTACAATGCTTAGGTTTCATTACTGTCGCTACTTATACCGCAGTATTTATGATTGCTACATTCTTCATTATCAAGAAAACAGTTGGTTTGCGTGTCAGCAAAGAAGAAGAGATTAAAGGTCTTGATAGCACTGAACACGGCTTAACAAATGCCTACGCTGATTTTGCTATTGCGGCTAACGCCTACGCTGATTACATTAAGAGTGAGCCAATGGCTACTGGAGATATACCAGTTAGTGAAGCTGTGCCTGTTAAGAAAGTCAAAACCTCTTCTACTGGCGCTAAGTTCACTAAAGTAGAGATTATCTTTAAAGAAGAAAGATTGTATGCCTTAAAAGCGGCTATGAGCAAGATTGGTATTATGGGTATGACAGTGGCGCACGTTATGGGCTTTGGTCAACAACAAGGTAAACCTGAATTCTATCGTGGCGTGCAAGTTGAAGCGGATCTCTTACCAAAGGTACAAGTAGATATTGTCGTTTCTAAGATTCCAGTGAGAACCGTTATTGAAACCGCGAAGAAAGTCTTATATACCGGAAATATCGGTGATGGAAAGATCTTCGTCTATGATGTAGAAAACGTTGTCAAAGTGAGAACTGGCGAAGAAGGCTATGACGCTTTGCAAGATGTCGAATAGTCTACAAAAATAAAAAGCTGTCTCAAGAATGGGACAGTTTTTTTGCGCTTTATTATGAATAAAGTTTTTCAAAATCAGGTAAGGCTTTCCACTCATCAGATCCTTGAATTGTTTGAGTGATGTCTAGCAATATGTCGACAAGTTTTTCACCTTTCTTAGTGAGCCCAGTTCTATCGTAAAAGTTTACTGGGAATTCGTTAACTTCAATAGTCTTATCACCCACGGTTAATTTATAGTTTGTGGATGGCATTGTAGCAACATGTGCGTTGCCTTCAAAAGGATCATATTTATCAGGATAAGCACAAGGATTCATGGCCTTCACACTATCATAAAGCTCTTTGAGCTTTGGATACTCATAAGTCGTGATATATTCTTCAGGTTTTCTTTCTGTGACGTTTTTAAATTTCACAAGTTCTTTTGTTTCACTATTATATGAAGAATCATACCCAATGCCCCACTCCAGGGAGAAACTAAATGACTCATAAGGGATGTCAAATGTATTATTTGCAGGTCCATTGCTACAGCCAGCAACACTAAAAGTTAATAAAGATAATACTAGTAAAGATTTCTTCATAGATTTGGCCTCCTACTAATTAGACGAGGAAAATAAAAGAATCCGCTAGAACTTTTTTCACGGATTCTTATTTAATTAATAAATAGGATAAGGAACTTTCTTTAATTTATCGTTTTTATAATTAGCGCGACCTTCTTTAGCTTCGCCCTTACCATCTAGCATCACTAAGTCACCAGTGAAACCACATGTCATGTTATTAACAAATGATGTACCAACACCATACATACTGACTGGGACGCCTAATTTCTTCCATTCTCTAATCTTTTCGGCGTTGAAGGAAGAAGAAACGGTAATGCCAACATAGTTGAAGCCTTCATCGTCTAACGCTTTTCTTAAAGCGATAATAAGCTCTTTACACACACCATGGAGGTATCAACACGTACGCCTCTTAATTTATGGCCTAAGTGACGCGCGATTAATAAGGAATCACGCACAACGTTATTATGATAGTCAATTAACGCAGTTACTTGTTCTTCTGGGAATGTTTTTGCATACGCATCAGCGGCTTTAATAATGTCGCCACCACAGATTTGGATAAGAGCGTGTGGCATGGTGCCCATACCTTTCCCACCCCACCATTTACCTTGAGCGTCAGTACTAACTCTATTAATACCAGCGACATAAGTGGCGTAACCATCACCAACTTGGGTGAGGAAATCATCTTGTCTATCCGCCATTGAGAAGACTGGTGTATCCCCAGCGGCATCAAGTACTTCTTTAACGTTCGTTGCTACACTACTTCTTCTTGCTAAGACACCATCAATAACGGATTCTAAAAAGCCAAAGTTTTCATATGTACCAGTGACTTTTAAAACTGGTTCATTAGCTTGGATGATATCACCATCATTTAGAGCTTCAATAACGAGTTCTTCTGGATGAACGGCAAAGGTATGAAGAATCGCGATTGCTTCATCAACACCGCATAACATTGAGTTATCTCTTCTTTGGAACCACTGCATAGTCACAGTGTGGCCTTTTAAGTTTTCAGCAACAATCTTACGGCTCTTTAAGAAATAGTTTGCACTATAGAAACCTTCTCCTAATTCTTTTGGGAAATTAAATGTTTTGTTTGTGAGACGAGAAATCTTGCCTTGTTTTTTAAGTTCTACTTCCATCATACTTCACGTTCCTCCATTTGGAAAAAATCCTTGTTTATATCTTCATCGCTAACTTCATCATTATTTAAGATGATTTCTTCGTTTGGTTCATTTTCATCTAAATCTTGATAAGTCGCGTAACGATCTTCTTTGACAAAACTGCCATTTGCAGTTAATGTATCTTTAACAACTTTTACTTTGTAAACATCCTTATCTTTTTCAATAAAGAAGCCCGAATCACCTTTGCTCATGAGCATAATATCATACTTACCTAAATAGCCATTTAAGATAGCGATAAGTTCATAGTTAGGTAAGGTGATTAAGCCATGGAATCTAATCTTCACATACTTCTTTAAATTAAAGATATCGATGCGGTAAATCTTACCGTTTTTCTCATAGATTAATAAGTCTTCGTCTTGCTTTGGAAGAAGATTATTTGGGACATCATCAAAGATAATACTTAAATAAGCATTAATCTTATCGAAATGGTTAATTAGTCCGTATTTAGAAATCATAACTTCTCCAAAATCAAACGATAGATTGGCTGACCCTCTTCACGGAAACTAGCTTCGTATTCTGTGATCTCATCAAATGGGTCATTACCATCATAAGAATAGTTAGCTTCAACGAGTTTAAACGCGGAAGTTTGCACTAATTCTAGTGAGTATGTAAATAGGTCATAATTATCGGTTTTAAAGATTAATTTACCGCCCTTTTTTAGGATGCGGAAATATTGATTTAAGAATGAGTCAGAAGTTAACCTTCTTTTCGCGTGTCTTTTCTTTGGCCATGGGTCAGAGAAATTTAAGAAAATGCCTTCCACACTACCTTCATCAATTAATGGTAAGACTTGTTCTGCATAGGCATAAACTAGCTTTGCGTTAGTGATTTCGTTTTCCACGAGTTTCTTCGCGGTAAAGCCAGCGCATGTAACATTACATTCCATACCGATAAAGAAATTATCAGGATGATTCTTTGCCATGTTGACTAAGAATTGGCCTTTACCAGAGCCAACTTCCAAATAATATTTTTTATAATTATTAAGCGCATCAAAAGGACACATCACTTCGGTGTGTTCTTCGATAAATGGCTTAGCCCATGGTTTATATTTTGTTCTCATTACTTAATAAGCTTTCCTAATTCCACGATAGCGTGAGCGTAGATACCCATAGATTCAACGAGATATTCTCTCTTGGTATTTTCATTAACACCATGCATCTTTGGATCGTGTCCTGGATATTCCATACCAAAGGCGACGACATTATCCGCTTCTTTAGCGTATGTACCACCACCAGAAGCAATGATTTCAGTTTCATAGTCACCTGTTTCTTCTTGGTAGACTCTTAATAAGGTCGTAATTAAAGCACTATCCTTTGGATAATAAAGTAATGGGGAAATACCTTCTACTTCAATTTCAAATGGTTTAGAAGCTTCTTTGATGTTATTAATCATGTCTTCCGCTTTGACGGTTTCAACGTGACGGTAGTTAACAACCACTTCTAATTCATCATTCTCATAAGAGAATAAACCAACATTGAGGGAGTTAGTTCCCATATTTTCACTATTAGCGGCAGCATTAACACCTTCGCCTCTAGGATCATTTAATAATTCATATAATTTCTTAAAGTCAGCGTTTTTATAATATTCGCCTAAATATTTGACCGCGTCCATCGCAGCGTTTTTGCCCATCCATGGGATGGAACCATGCGCGGCTACACCATTGAATGTCAAAAGCATTTCTTCACCTTTAGCAAGGTAAGAATAATCCGCTTCTTGGTCATTTAAATAAGAGATAAGGTTAAGGTCTTCTTTAAGAAAAACTTCACACTTTTCAATAACCGCATTAGAGGCGACACCACCCTTCATCCATTTGATTTCTGGGAAGTTGACTTTCTTTTTAACTTTAAAGCCAATAATGCCTTTTTCGGCATATGTTAATGGATAAGCACTATCTGGGGAGAAACCAAAGGTTGGTTGTTTCTTTTTGAGTGTTTTGAAGTAATGTTCCATACAA
>CADCJP010000007.1 GCA_902801805.1 uncultured Erysipelotrichaceae bacterium
TTGTTAAGGATTTAGGTACAACCACCGATCCACTTGTCGAACAATTCTTAGCGGAAGCCACTCCTTTAGTGAGCACCAATGAATTCCCTAAGGAAGTGAAAGACGCCTTACACACCATGTTTGGTGATGATGTTCCTGCTCCAAGTGGTGCAAGCTACGCTCACGATTCAGAAATCATGTCTTTAGAAGGTGAACCTGTTGATATCACTTACAAAGATTACTTAATCGGTGATCAAGTCACTTCTTATCGTGAAGCCTTAGAACAATATGGTTTTGCCTTATCAGACTTAACTGATGAAAAAGGCGACTTAAAAGAGCTAGGCTATGTGAACTGGTATTATGAAATCACCATTGATTCTAAATACTATCTTGTTCAATTCTACTTTTATCCGAAGCTATATCTTGGTGAATTTGAACAAGGGATGTTCCCAAACGGAATATTCGTAGTTAGATTTAGAACCGTTCAACAATAAAATAATCCAAAAACAAAAAAGCCCGCAGCGATGTGGGTTTTCTTTTATTTCTGACAGAAAAACGCTCATTTGCGATACAAAAATGTGTAGGTGTAACATGCGAAATACGATATACTAAAAGAGCAGATGAAAACGTTATCAAAAATTTGGAATGGCTTTTTAGATATTTTTGGTATCCGCAAAAATAGTAAATATGTAAAGAACTATCTTAACGAAGCGAACATGAGATCCGCGATTTTCATGTCCTCCGTTATTTTTGTTCTTGAAGTTTGGCTTGTTATTAGACAAACAAATAAATATATCGTTCCAACACTCTTGGACCCAAATAATACCTATAGTTGGTTTAGAGTAGTGTTCTCTAACACATCGCTTTATTTCTTGATGATGTTCTTTGGCCTAGCAATGCTAGTTTATTCCGCTCAATACGTGAGTCAAAGAAAATCGCTTCGAAAGATGATTGTCTCAATCGTCGCTGCGGGATTATCTATTGCTTTGTGTTGCTTATTACCATTGGAATTTAAATATGGGTCAATCAACTTTGCGGACCCTAGTAAGGCTAAAGTCATCCGCGGTGTATTTAGATTACTATTCTATGTCTCTGTTTTCTTGTTTGACGTTGGCATTATTATCGCTAACGTCTATCGTTATAAAGGTGGCAGAAACGCTAATTTAGGTTCTGTTTTAATCATTTCCTTATTTGCGCTTGTTTGTTTGATGTTTGGTGTGATGGTCTCCTATGGAGATTTTATTAGTTCTAAAGTTTACACAGATGTTGATTTAAACGGTAAAACCGCCAATGTATTGATAAATGATGATAAAAACAAACAAATAATTTGTTTCTTAATGTTTACCATCTATATCGGTTGCTTATTAATTTGGAATCCATTAATCTCAATTGGTATTTTAGGAACGTTGTTCCTTGGCTTCTATTTCGCTATTAACCGTGTCGCTGGTTTCGGTGGCAGAGTGGTGCCAGAAGGTGACAAGATTAACTACATCACATTCTTCATCTCCTTAACCATGGTTTGTATTTCCATCTTTAACCAACGTATTAGTGAAGCTAAAAAAGATGAAGAACTCGAAGAGTTGGCCACAAAAGATAAGATTTCTGGCTTATTATCGTTTGAATATTTCTGCATTCTAGGCAGAGATAAAATGCACCAAGGTGACTTAGGTCAAGGTGGTGGTGCTTATCTCTTCTTAAACCTCACAGGTTTCAAGATTTACAACGACCAAAAAGGTTTTGAAAGAGGCAACCTTTTCCTAAAAGAAACAGGTCAAATAATTACTGAAGTGTTCCCAGATTCCTTAATTACCCGTCAATCTGACGACCATTTTGTGGTCTTCACTAAAAATGAAAACTTAGAAGAAAAGATTAAACGCATTAATGAGATGCTCGAAGCTAGAGATCCGGACGTTCGTATTGGCATGAAAGCGGGTATCTATATCACCACAAATCCTGATGAACGTGTCCGTATTTGTGTGGAAAGAGCGAGATATGCCTACGGCAATTTAAAACAACTCGTTGGTAATCACGTCTTTGATTACTACGATGATGAAATGCATGATAACTACTTAATGGCCCAATATATCGTCACTCATATTGATGAGGCGATTAAGAATGGTTACTTAAAAGCTTACTATCAACCAGTGGTTTGGTCTAAAGGTAGAACCTTATGTGGTGTTGAAGCCTTAGCGAGATGGATTGATCCTAAATACGGATTCCTTTCTCCAGGCAAGTTTGTTCCTGTTTTAGAAAGCTCACAACTTATTTATAAGTTAGATAGAGAAATCTTGAGACTTGTTTGCCAAGACATTCGTAAGAATCTTGATAAAGGCTTACCAGTCTTACCAGTTTCCATCAACTTCTCTAGAGCGGACTTTGGTGTTATCGATATCGTCCAAGTCGTTGATGAAACAGTCAAACAATATAACATCCCTCATGATTTACTCCATATCGAAATCACTGAAAGCGCTTTAACTGATGAAGAAGATATCTTAAAGAACACGATTAATCGTCTCCATGAAAAAGGCTTTGCCACATGGCTCGATGACTTCGGTAGTGGTTATTCTTCTTTCAACGTCTTGAAAGACTATGAATTTGATGTCTTAAAACTCGACATGAAATTCTTGATGGGCTTCAATGGTAACGAAAAGGCTAAATCATTAATTAGATCAGTCATCGCGATGGCAGATCAAATTGGTATGAAGACACTATGTGAAGGTGTTGAAACCGCTGAACAAGCTGCCTTCTTAGAAGAAGCGAGCTGTGGTAGACTCCAAGGTTATTTATACGGTAAACCTCTCACATATGAGGAATTAATGGGCCGTATTAAAAACGGGGAATACAATCTCGCTCAAGAATTATTGAACTAATAAAGGGGACATTAGGTTCCCTTTCTTTTTATTTAAATAACTATTGTTATGTTTGAAGAAATAGTTTAAAGTATACCCCTGTGACAAATATGAATTAGTTCATAATTCAGGCGCAAAAATAATAGTTTCTATAAATCCTTATTTATATTAAAATATAACTAGGTAAAGATTTTAAGAAATGTCATAACTATTGGTTTTAGCAACCAATTTTCTATGGCTTTACAAGTGAGGTGTTTATATGCAACAAGTAAGTATTAGAAACAAATGGATCTCTTTAAGAGGTGGTTCCAAAGTCAAAGACATGGACGAAAAAGACGTTCTTTATGTCAAAGGCAAATTCTGGACATTCACAAGAAAGAAATTTGTCCAAGATATGGAAGGTAAACTCTTATACACTGTGAGAAACAAATTCTGGACATTCTTCGTTCATAAAGCCATGGTCTATGATAAGGATGGCAATATGGTTGCGAGGATTAGAAGAAAATTCTGGTCCTTACACGATCGTTACTTCGTCGAATCATCATTAGGCGATTTAGAAATCTGTGGCAATATCTTAGGTTTCAATTATCAAATTAAATTAAACGGTAAAGAAATCGGTCACGTTTCAAGAAAAATCTCATTAAGAGATTCCTTCGTCTTAACTCTCGATGACGATCAAGATTTAGCGTTCTTCGTCGCTTTCGTTATCGCTATCGATAACATCACTGACCAAAGAGCCGCTGAAGCCTCCTCGAACTAAATATGGCAAGAGTTAGAAGGTATTGCGGAAACTATATTCTAGAATTTGACCGTAACCAAATCCGTGAATACTGTGGTCGTACACTCTATTCCATCGAAAACGGTAAACTCCGTGAGTGGTGCGGTAATTATCTTTATGAATTTAATGGGGATTATGTCCGCAGATACTGTGGTACCAATCTCCTACAATTCGATGGATCAAAAATAAGAAGATATTGTGGCAATTACATTGCCCAAATTGAAGGCAACAAAATTAGGGAGTACTGTGGTAGCTACCTCTATGAGGTTGATGGCTTTTTAAGCCATGAACAATGGATGGCGCTTATCACAATATTGTTTGCCTAGAAGGAACAACATGAACAAATATATGAGAATGGCCGTTAATGAGGCCAGAAAAGGTATCAAAGCGGGACATGGTGGTCCCTTTGGAGCGGTCATCGTAAAAGACGATGTCGTTATCGCTAAAGGCCATAACCAAGTTGTTAAAAACAACGACCCAACATGCCATGGCGAAATCATGGCAATCCATAAAGCTTGTAAAAAGCTTGGTACTTTTGATTTAAGCGGTTGTGAAATCTACACAACTGGTGAACCATGCCCAATGTGCATGGCGGCCATCTTATGGGCCAATATCGAAAAAGTGTTCTATGGATGTAATATCTTGGATACCGAGGAAATCGGTTTTAGAGATAAAAAGTTCTATGAACAATTTGCTCATCGTGAACAATTCATTCAAGAATTGGACCGCAAACAATGCCTCAAGTTATATGGGGAATATAAACGTATCGTAGATAAAGTTAATTACTAATGAAATTTTTTGCTGATTTAGGAAGAGGCATCAAATCCATTTTTCAAGGTCCTGCCTCTAAAGACAATTTGTTTAATTTGGATAATCGCACTTCGTTAAAGGAAGCGATTCCTTTTGGCTTGCAACATGTTTTAGCGATGTTTACCGCTAATATCATGCCAATCATGATTGTCTTTACCGCAATCGGTTTATTTGGTAGTGAATTCGCTATCCATTCCATGCTTGGCGCCATTTTTATGGCGGGCCTAGGCACAATTATTCAATTATTCTTTGGTGCGAGATTACCAGTAGTTACTGGTACATCATTTACCTTTTTACCAGTCCTATTAACAATTGGTACATCTGAAAAATTCGTTGGTAATCCAGAATTAGCCTATTACACAATTATGGGCTCCGTGATCTTCGGTGCTTTATTCGCCATCGCTTTCTCCATTCTTTATCGTTTCTGGGGCAAGCTTATTAAGCCAATTGTTCCTGCGATAGTTGTTTTAGGTGTCGGCTTATCACTTTTAAGCAGTGGCGCGAATTGGTTCTTGGGTGGAGATGGAATCATTCAAAATATCATCGCCACCGGTGAAACTGGAACAGGTGTTCCATATTTTTGCTATATCATCGTCGCCTTTGTGACATTAATTACCGCTCTATTATGGTCCCTCTTTATGAAGGGCATTTGGAAAAATCTCAACATAGTCGTGGGTATTGCTGTTGGCTATATTGTGAGCTGCTGCATCCCAGGAATGGTTGATTTTGCTAGCATGGCCGTCACTGAAGCAGTTGGTGCGCATGGTGTGATTGATTATCCGCATCTCATTAATCTTACTAAAGTAAGGTTCGAACTTGTCCCATGTATTCTTACTTCTATTTGCTTTATTGCCACAACTGTGGAAGCGATTGGTAATACTATGACAACTGCTAAATCTGGTTTAGATAGAGAAGCTACACTTCGTGAAATAAATGGTGGTCTTATTTGCTACGGCATTAATAGTTCTATTGGTGCTTTATTCGGTGCTTTCCCAGTGACTATCTACGCACAAAACGTTGGTATCGTTGCTCAAAATAAAGTCGTTAATCGCTTTTCATTTTTCATTGGTGCCTTATTATTATTAATCGCTAGCTTCTTCCCGCCAGTGGCACATTTCATTTATTCCATCCCTGACGCTGTTATCGGTGGTACAATGGTCATCTTACTAGGTACCATTGCCGTCGTTGGTATGAAGTCTATTTCGGAAATCGGATGGAGTGATAAGAATATCTTAATCACCGCCATCAGTGTCTGTTTAGGCTTCGGTATTACAGTCGCTAATATCTCAATTGGCAGTAATGATGTTGCCTTATCCGTTAACGTCTTTAGAAAGCTCGGATTAGGTTGGATTAGTGATCTATTAGCCAATAATGTTTTAAATATGTTTATTATCTCTTTCATCCTTTCTTGGGTTCTTCCAGAGTCCATGCATATCTCTCTATTTCATAGAAAAGATAAAAAAGAAGGTTAGTAGGGTCTTGCCAAAACAAGAAAACCCCCTTATTATAAAATCAAGTATTTTATTTTTTGAAAACAAACTACATTAGTTTTGTTATTTCATTAGTACATTTAATGTACAGAAAGGGATTATTATGAAATACAAAAAATTAATCGGTGCTTTGTTAGTTGCTTCAACACTCATTTTGGGTGCCTGTAATAATAATGGTGGCAGCTCAAATAGTGGTAAGTCTTCTGGCAAATCCGGTGGTAACACACCAACAACAAGTCGTTCCTCACTTCCTCCTACACCAACAGTGAGCATGGAAGAGCTCGGCATTGCTAAAGAAGGCCAAGATGTCATCTTGTCCGTTAAAGGTTCAGTCACAGCTGTTGAAGCGACTTCCTTAAAATTCGCGTTTGGTTTAGAACTTTACAACGCTAACTCTGGTCAAGCCCCAGCCGAAGGCGAAGGTGAAGGCGAAGGCGGTGGCGAAGAAGCTGCACCAGCAGATGCATTCGTCTATGGTAAAGCCACACCAGCAGATGCCGACTATAACATCGACGTCACAATTGCTGACAAGAAATTCGAAGCTAAATTAAACCTCTCCAATCTTAAGAATGGAGATGCCTACATCTTAGATGGTGGTAACAAATACGCTATCTACGCTGGCGCTAAGGGCTATAGCTATGAACATTTAGAATTCGAAGCCCCAACAACAGTTTTACAAGATAACGCATTCAAATACTATTTCCGTGCCGATGCAGATGCTGGCAACAGCGTTAAATTAGTCGTTGACGATTTAGGCCCAGTCAGAATTGAAAAAGCCTCTATCGCTAAAGACTTATATGGCCGCACAGGTATCTTCGCTAAGATCGGTGGTGCTAATAACGCTAACCTCACAGAAGAACAACTCAACGGTTATAATTCCTTCGTTAACTTCCAAAAACTTCCAAATACAAGCACACGTGTCCAAAAGGAAGGCTCACAACAAGAAGGTAACCCATACTACTTCTATGTCGTCGAAGGTACTGAAGCATTCATCGTTATCAATATCGACTTCATGGTTAGAGAAGGCGCCACAAGTGGTGACTACAATACCCACCTTAATATCCAAAACAACAAGCAAGAAAACTGCGTGTCTACAGGTATTATCGATACAACAGATGCTCCATTCGATGCTGGTGATGGCAAAACAATCGCTGTCTACTCTCACCCAGGTGAACACACCGAAGAAAACATTTGGGGTAACGTTGGCTTCAGAGTCACAATCCCAGAAGCTGATGAAGCTGAATAGGATTTAGATTTACAAAATCGAATAATTGGACTAGGGCAACCTAGTCCTTTATTGTGCTTTCTAACACTAGGTGTTATGATACAGCCATGAAAATTGGAATTGTTGGTGCTGGTGCTTCAGGTGTCTTTCTAGCCATTAGGTTAAAAGAAAGAAATCCTTCTTTTGAAGTGACCCTCATTGAAAGAAATGACAAGATCTTAAAGAAAGTCTTGGTCACAGGAAATGGCCGCTGCAACTATGCGAACACAGGTGATTTAACTGATAAATACAATAGTGGTTTCGCTAATCAGTTATTAAAGGAATTTACTCCTAAAGACATTATTGAGACTTTTGAGAGTTTTGGTGTGCATCCAACTTATCTTGATGAATTAGTGTTCCCAACATCATTAAGCGCTCAAACAGTGGTGTTAATGATGAATAAACGCCTAGAACAACTTGGTGTGAAGATATTCACTAACGAGAAAGTTATTGATTACCAAAATAAGAACAATCAATTCGTTGTGAAAAGCGAGAATAAGGAGTTTATCTTTGATAAATTAGTCTTTTCTAGTGGTGGTAAGTCATACCCTCAACTTGGAACAGATGGGACAGTCATTGATATTCTTTATAAGCACGGCTATAAGATCACAGAGTTATCACCGACACTCTCTCCAATTAAAGTAAAAGAAAATACAAAGAGAATCTCTGGTCAAAGAGTCAGAAGCCGAGTCTATTTGTATCAAGATAATAAAGCTATCTATCAAGAAGATGGGGAAGTCTTATTTAAAGACGATGGATTAAGTGGTATTGTCATCCTTAATATTTCTAGCAGAATTAATCGTCTTAATAATTTAAGAAACGTACAAATCGTTTTAGATTTAGCCCCTAACTACAAAGAAATTAAAAAGGAAAGATATGAAGAATATGTTTCCCCTAAAGTCGCTGAATATCTCTTAATGAATAATTTAGATATCCATCATCTAGTCTTTTCTTTCAAAGCTTTCTATGATTATCAAATCGCGGAAGTAAGCCATGGTGGTCTTGCTTTAGAAGGAGTAACTGATTCTTTAGAATCAAAGAAAGAAAAAGGTCTTTATTTCACTGGTGAACTTCTTGATGTTGATGGTATGTGTGGGGGTTACAACTTAATGTTTGCCTTCGCCTCCGCGGAAAAAGTCAAAAAGGCACTAGGAGAATAACAGCATGTACAAGAAAGAATTTATTATTTCCAATAACGATGTCGATTATCGTTTCAATTTAAAGCCAGCAAACTTATATCGTATCTTCCAAGATATCGCTTTAAAGGCGACCGAAGAAGTGGGTTCAGACTCTATTTCATTATCTAAAAGAGGTATTGACTGGGTCATTACTAGAATGGATGTGGAAATCAAAAGATTACCACACTGTAACGAAAAAATCACAGTGTGTACTTACCCGGGTAAAGACCTCGCGATGCTTTATCCACGTTTCTTCTTTATCTTAGATGAGAAAAACGAAGTCATCATTAGAGCTTCTTCCATTTGGGCCTTAATTGACGCGAAAACAAGAAAAGTGATCGTTGATAAGGACACAATTAAGAAACTTCCACCTGAAACAAGCGAATACGAATTACCATTACCTGGTAAGATCGCTGCTAGTGAAAATAAGAATCTCATTGAAAATAGAACAATCCATTATAGTGACTTAGACTTTAACTGCCACATGAATAATGTCCGTTATGTCGAATTATTAATGGATGTCCATGACTTTGAATTCTATAAAACACACCGTCCATCATTCATCTCTTTGAATTACATGAAAGAAATTAGAGAGAAAGACCAAGTCTCTGTTTATTCCGATTTAAATAATCCAGAAACATTTGAAGTCCAAGTTGATGGAGCGACATCGTTCCTCGCTAAAGTGACATTCGTTGAAGAATAAAAAAGCCGAACAAATCGGCTTTTCTTTTTTATTATTTTTCCTAACCTACTTATAGATAAGTAAGGAGTGTCCTATTTTAAGACCACTTTATGGAAGGCTTTTTTACCTTTTTTGATCTTGAGAGGTTCCGCTAAATCGGCTTTGGTGATTCTTAAATTGACATCACTAATTTTGCTACCGTTTAAGGAAATACCACCTTGATCAATAAGTCTTCTAGCTTCACCTTTAGAAGCGGCTAATTTTGTTAAGACGAGTAAATCTAATAAACCGATATCGTTTTCGAGTTCGATTTCTGTTGTTGGCATATTAGCGTCATCACCTTCACCAGAGAATAATGCTCTCGCGGCTTCTAATGCTTTTCTTGCTTCTTCTTCACCGTGCACTAACTTAGTGATTTCAAACGCTAAGATTTCTTTCTTCTCATTGATTCTTTCTCCTGGCCACTTTGTCATCTCTTCGATTTCATCGATTGGTAAGAAAGTAATCATTTTTAAGCATTTATCGACATCCGCATCATCAACGTTTCTCCAATATTGGAAGAATTCGTATGGACTGGTCTTTTCCTTATCAAGCCATAAAGCGCCTTTGACGGATTTACCCATTTTCTTACCTTCACTATTAGTTAATAAAGGAATAGTTAAGGCAAAGGCATCTTTACCAGTTTTCTTTCTGATGAGCTCTGTACCAGCGAGCATGTTACTCCATTGGTCATCGCCACCAAATTCCATATTGCAGCCATAATGTTCATGCAAATAATAGAAGTCATAAGACTGCATAATCATATAGTTAAATTCAAGGAATGTAAGACCTTTTTCCATTCTTTGTTTGTAACATTCTGCTGTTAACATTTTATTAACGGAAAAACAGGCACCGACATCTCTTAAAAGTTCAACATATTTTAACCCTTTTAGCCAATCAGCGTTGTTCACACAAACGGCTTTATCTTCACCAAATTCAATGAAGCGTCCAATTTGTTCTTTGAAGCGTTCGCAGTTATGCGCAATTTGTTCTTCTGTGAGCATCGCTCTCATATCTGTACGACCACTTGGATCACCCACTAAACCAGTACCGCCACCTAAGACGACGATTGGTTTGTTACCGGCTAATTGTAATCTCTTCATTAAGACTAATGTCATGAAGTGACCAGCGTGTAATGAATCCGCAGTTGGGTCAAAACCAATATAAAATCTTGCTCCTCCATTATTGATGAGTTCTCTGATTTCGTTTTCATCAGTAACTTGGGCAATGAGACCTCTTCTTTGTAATTCTTCGTAGATTTTCATCTTTGAATCTCCTTTAAATAAAAACCTCTATTCCAAAAAATGGAACAGAGGACGATTAATCGTGGTACCACCTCTATTTAGATAACTTTCACAAGCTATCCCTTAGTGTGTCAGTGACACTTCGCTATTTCGGGCGAACCCGTCTTTCCCTACTTATATGTTCAGGAAGCAGCTCCAGAATGTATTCGGCTTAATTAGTTTACGGTCTTGCAGCGACCGACCGCTCTCTAAGAAACATCGTTAAGCGTACTTGTTTCTTTCATCGCTTTACTTTGTTAAATATAACAAACAGATGTTTTAAAGTAAAGAAGTAACACAACAATAATTTGAATATATAAGCGAGATTATATATTATATAAAAAGTTAGATATGAAGAACGCTAATAAGAAACAAAAAGTCCCAAAGGCAAAACTATTCTCTTTCAAGTATATTCTTTATGATCTAGTGAAGTGGTTTGGTTTTTGGCAAACCATGCTCTGGTATCGTATTAAAAAGAAATATGATGGGCCAGAAGCTAAAAAGAGAATCAAAGGTGGGGCGATCATTTCTTCTAACCACGTTGGCTTCTCAGATCCATTTATCCTACTAACTGCGTTCCTTTCTAGACGTTTACACTTCGTCTTTATGCAGGAATTATTGAAAAATAAATTCCAATCATGGATTTATAAAAACGTTTTCCTATCATATCCGATTGACCGTAATAAACCATCATTCTCTATGATGAAGTTTTTAAGTCAATATGTCGCTAATGGGCATGTCTTAGGATTATTCCCAGAAGGACATATTAAAAGAGATGATCAAATTGACGACTTCAAAGGCGGCGTCATCTTAATTGCATATTTAAGTGGTAAACCAATAATTCCGGTATATCATGAAAGAAGAAAGAATATTTGGCATATGACAAGACTAGTCATTGGTAAGCCATTTGATGTCAAAGAAAAAGTGGGACCAACCCCATCTCAAGATAAGCTTAATCAAGTAGCAAAAGAGCTACATGAATACGAATTACATCTCAAAGAGATGTGTGAAAGCAGGTAATTATGAAGATTTTATTCAAAAATGCTCGTATCCTTACCATGAAAGATGAGAATATCATCGAAGGTAATTTAGTGGTTAAAGATAACCGCATTGCCTATATTGGTAATGACTATCAAAAGTATGGTCCTTTTGACCGTGAAATTGATTGTCATAAAAATCTTTTAATGCCTGGCTTTAAAAACGCTCATGCTCATAGTGCGATGGTGTTCTTACGCGGTAAAGCGGATGATGTCCCATTACAAGAGTGGCTATTTGATGTGGTCTTCCCACATGAAGCTAATCTTCAACCAACCGATATTTATTACTTAAATAAAGTCGCTTACTTAGAATACTTAACAAGTGGTATCACCGCGGTATTTGATCATTATTTCTATCCAACTGAAATGGCCAGAGCCTCTGAAGAATTTGGCATGAGATCACTTTTATTAGTGATGCCTGATGAAGAAAAATACCCAATGGATTATATCTTTGATACTTATCATAAGTTCAACGATAGAAAAGAATCCTTAGTGAGAATCCGTATTGGTTTCCACGCTGAATATACTTCAGATGATGCTTGCTTTGATAGGGCAAAAGCCACAATTGAGCATCTTAAATCCCCATTCTTCACTCACATCAGTGAAACTGAAAAAGAAGTTAAAGAATGTGTTGAAAGACACCATATGACCCCCGCTAAATATATCTACGAAAAAGGTTTATTTAAATACGGCGGTGGTGCTTATCACTGTGTTCACTTCACCGATGAAGAAGCTAAAATCTTTAAAGATAATGGCCTCTATATCGTTACATGTCCATGCAGCAACGCTAAACTAGCGTCAGGTGTTGCCCCTCTAATGAAATATTATGAGATGGGTTTAAACATCGCGATGGGTACAGATGGCCCAGCCTCTAATAACGGCTTAGATATGTTTAAAGAAATGTACCTTGCCGCTTCTTTAAATAAGCTAGAATGTAAAGACGCTAGAGCGATTCCCGCTTTTGAATTCTTAAAAATGGCGACAGTTAACTCCGCGAAAGCGATGGGTTTAGATGACGCTGATGTCTTAGAAGAAGGTAAGCTCGCTGATATTATCATGATTGATTTATCACAACCAAACATGCAACCACTCAATAACATTGTGACTAACCTTGTCTACTCTGGAAATAAACAGAATGTTGTATTAACAATGATCGATGGTAAAATACTTTATGAGAATGGTAAATTCTTCCTTAAGGAAAATTTAGAAGATATCTATAGAAATGCAGAAATAGTAACTGCTCGTTTAGAAAGTGATACTAAAAATAAAAAATAATTAAAAATTTTTTATGGTAGAATAACGTTATGGCATTAAAGAAAGGTTTTTGCACACATTGTAAAGGTGATGAAAAATTACGTATCTTTGGCGTTAACAAAGATGCGGAGGTTTGCTATTGCCCAAACTGTATGGCGGCAATGCAACCAAAAGAAGCGATCGCTAACTATCGTGGTTTAATCATCCATTACTTAAAGAAAGCTTCTAAAGCCTTATTTGAATCGACCCAGTATTTAGTTGCTTATCAAACATTTGCCCATATCATTGATATTAACGAAACCATTAAAGTAGCCCACTTCGGTAGGGTTCTTTCTTTAGTGTATCTCTCTTCTTTAAGAAAGAGTAAAATCCCATTTGCCTTAGCTCTTCATAAACAAGAAGCGCCTAAATGGTTCCACTATACAGAAACAGTGACTGAAGCATTCCATTTCATGGGTTTACTTATTTATGCTTTGGATACTTATGAAGCGAGACTTAGAAAAAGAGTCACTCTTCATAATGGTCCATTCTATGACATTGACTGTGTCATTCTCTATTTAGAAAGACTTGATGAAATTAGAGAATACAAAGAATTCTTAATTAGCGAGGCTAATGTTTTCGTAGAAAACGGCAAAGAGCAATTCAAAGAAATCGCTGAAAGATTAGAAAGAGATAAAGCTCACTATGTGAGTGCTTATAAAGAAGTCTTCCATACAGTTGATGGCTTTACCTATACATTCCAACACTTTGATAATAACCGTAATCCAATTGGTTCAATTAAAAACGATAATCCAGTGGTAACTGAACCTAATAAGAAAAATAAAAAGAGAAAGATCGAACTTTATCCTAAGGATGGTAAAAAATCCTTAATTAAGGACGAGTTGTTTGCTAACAACATCACATTAGCAAGATTAGTTAATGCTTCTGTTCCAGTGGCTTTAGTCGCTTTTATTTCAGCTTTAGTGCTTCTAGTTATTTCGTTCCCAATTCCAAATCTAGTGGCGAAAATAATCCTTCTTGTTTTTGCTTCCGCACTAGTGATTATCTCAATAGTGTTATTTATCCTACACTTTGTATGGAAAAACGAACACAATAAGAAGTATTATAAAGGCACAAATCCATTTATTCTTAAGTAAGTTAAGAGCTTTTTAAGAGCTTTACCACGGTGAGAAACCGTGTTTTTTTCACCTTCTGGCATGGTGCCAAAGCAGGTGCCTGTTTCATCACTCACAAAGATTGGGTCATAGCCAAAGCCACCTTCACCTTGTGCTTCTTTTGCAATGGTGCCTCTAGCAATGCCTTCAAATATTAATGGTTTATCTTCAACGTTTAATAAAACAATGTCACAAACGAATCTAGCGGATCTATCTTCTTTATCGTTTAAGTCTTTTAAGATTTCCTTAATCGCGTTAGCGTGACCACCCATAGCGGTAGCGTATCTTGCGCTGTGCATACCCGGACGGTTGTCTAAAGCAGTAATTTCTAAGCCTGAATCATCAGCGATAATAGGGAAAGATGTGACTTTTTGCACAGCTTTAGCCTTAATTAACGCATTTTCAGCGTAGGTCTTACCGTTTTCTTCAACGTCTTCCACTTTAAGACCAAGGTCACTAAGACCATAGACAACGATTTTATGTGGAGACAAAACTTGTCTCACTTCTTTTAATTTATTCTTATTAGATGTAGCTAGGACAATTTCGTAATTCATACTAAATATCATAAGATATTTTTTTATAAATATAAACATTTAAATACAAAAAAGATTAGATAAAAAAAGATCGTTATTTATTGGATAAAAAATAACAAAAAATACTGTGATTATGGTATAATTTTTATGTTCAAACAAGTAGACCACAGGCGCTATGAACTAGCTATTAGCAAAGTCGACCATACGCAGGTACACTGAGGTAAATGGTTGCTTGAGCTGGTATGTTATGTGTTAGGACATATCAATGTGGAAAGTATTGCCCAGTTGGCAACAAGTATTTGCATGATAAAGGGCGACCATTAGGACACGGTCATGTAAGGAAACACTGCTCGCGCTCCACACAATAGTAATATTGAGCATGAGGCCATCCAATAGAGGATGTAACACCAGTAGCTATGGTTGGTAGGGATACCAATTGTTAGTTACATTAGGTGTTTTCTATTTGGATGGCTTTTTATATACCTCCTTTTGAGGACACCTGCATTGTCCAAGTTAGGAGGTATTGTATATGGACAAATTTGAATTAGTCAGGTTCACTGACAATGGTTTTGAGCTCGATGTACGAGCGGATTTACAGCATGACACAGTGTGGTTGACACAAGATGAAATTGCTAGGTTATTTGGAGCGGCAAGAAGTACTGTGACATACCACATCAACAACATTTTTTCTAGTGAAGAACTAGACAAAAATACTTCTGTCGAAAAATTCGACGAAAGGGTTAATTATAGACCTTCTAAATTTTATAATTTAGATGTCATTTTAGCAGTCGGATATAGAATTGGATCACAAAGAGGAATCGCTTTTAGAAGATGGGCTAATCAGATTTTAAAAGACTACTTAATTAAAGGCTATGCTGTTAATCAAAAACGTCTAGAAGCTCTCAACAAAACAATTGATATCCAAAATAGGATGCTTTCCTATTCGTTGAATATCGACAAAGAAGAGCTATCAAAGGTTATCAACGAATATACAAGAGCCTTAGACCTTCTCGATAGTTACGATCATCAAACATTAGTTAAACCAAAAGGCAACAAGAGTGACTATGTCATGACCTATCAAGAGGCAAGAGAAATCATTGATTCAATGAAATTTAAAGATATGTCTCAAGTCTTTGGTGTTGAAAAAGAGCAAGGTAAACTCAACGGCATTATCTCTCAGGTTTATCAAAATGTGTTCGGCCAAGAACTATATCCATCGATAGAAGAAAAAGCCGCTCATTTGCTCTATTTCCTTGTCAAAGATCATCCTTTTGCTGATGGCTGCAAGAGAATAGCTGCTACATTATTTATTAACTTCCTATATAAGAGCGGACATCTTTATAGGAATAATAAACAAGTCATTTCAAATGAAGCTTTGGTGGCCTTAACCATTCTTACTGCTGAAAGTAATCCTAATGAGATGGAAATAATCGTCAAACTGATTACTAATCTATTGCAGTAAAAAAAGAACAGGTTTTCAAACCTGTTTTTTTCATCTGGAGCAAGTGACGGGAATCGAACCCGCATAATCAGCTTGGAAGGCTGATGTTCTACCACTGAACTACACTTGCGTAGCGGTAATGATTATATATCACTACACGCCTATAATTCAATAAATTACTTATTGATTGATGAAAGATAAGAGTTGGTTTTTATTTTGATAACCCATTCTCACATCAACGCGTTGACCATCTTTAAATAACATTAAAGTTGGCACTGCTTGAATACCATATTGTGCCGCTAATGGACCAGCTTCATCAACATCCACTTTGATAATAGTGGCGTTAACTTCATTGCTTACCTCTTCTAAAACAGGGGAAAGCATTTTGCATGGGCCACACCAGGTGGCGAAGAAATCCACTAATACAACGCCTTCCTTGATGGCGGCGTTAAATTCGTCACGATCGTTAATATGTTTCAACATAATTCTTCCTCCTTTTATATGTTAGTTATTACATAAACTAATACAATGATTGCCAGGTGTAGTGGGTAATATAGATAAGACCCATACTGGAACCATTTCCTATTATATCCGCGCCTTCCGCTATAAAGCAAAATAAACGCTCCGCTAAAAATAGCGTAAATTTGGATATCAGTCATAGCGTAAGGTAAATAATAAAGATTAGCGTCTATAGCTTTTTCAGAGAAATAAAGCACAACACTTAATACCGCTAGAATAAGAACACTAATCATATTAATCGCGTTTCTTTCTAAATCACTGCCGGCATATAAATCAGGATCAGTACCCGCTTGAGCGCTAAATCCTTTAACAAATGATATACCTAATAAATGAGCAAAGTAGAAGCCAATAATTAAGGTAATACCAAACCATCCATATTGTGTACGCAAGAAATATGGGAACCATAAGACTTCACCTTGGCAGCCACACATATCATGACAATCCACAAAATATGAAGTAATACCATACGCTAATGGTAGTAATGCCAATAGTTTCAGATACCATTTCTTTTGCTTTAAACAGAATATAGCAACTGCACCTAAAAGTAGGTCAATAAATATGACACCAGCAGTCTTCATAGAACCACCGTTGTTTTTGATAAATGGAAGTGCTTCAGTTAAGAAGACAATTAGTGATATAGCGGCCGCCATAATTCCTAATCTTAAAGCATATTTTTTAAAGTTACGGGTATGGATAACACCTTCTGCAATCATAAAGCAGAAAAGTGGTAGGGCAAGTCTACCGATATAACGGAATGGATCAATACCAAAAGTAAGACCAATATGGTCAATAGTCATAGTGATTAAGGCAATAACCTTAAGCCAGAAGCTGCTTAATATAAGTGGGAATTTACGCTTATCTTCCATACAATCCTCAAATAAATATTAACAGAAACGCAAATGTATTGTACAAAACATGCGCTGTCATTGAACAAGCTGGACCACGATGTTCATAGGCTAACGTTAAAATAAAACCAGAGAACAAATAAATTGGCATTGAGCGAAGTTCAAGCATGATATCTTCCGCGCCGATTTCAAAGTGAATAAAAGCAAAGATAATCGTGGTCACAATGAAAGCAAAATACTTATTAAATCTTCTTAAAAAAGAATATAGACCAACACGATAAGTTAATTCTTCACAAAGAGGCCCTAATATACAAAGGACAGGAATCGCTAAAAGAGGATAACCAGTAGCCGCTGCTTCGATAGCCTCCTGATTAGCGTTATTATCTATTTTATAAAACCATGAAAGTATCGCACCTAGTATGACTGTGCCCATCACAATCGTGGCTGCGTAACCAATACCATATAAATAATCGATACCATTTGTGAATTTTTCGAGAAATAATTTTCTTCTTCCGGAAAATAAAGCAATGAGCACTAAACTAGCAAACATCACCCCATAAATAATGGACATGGCTAGGACATTTCTGAATGCTTTATCTGCAGGGAAAAACTCTCTAAAAGTAGCGACAAATATTTCTAATAGAAGCATGCCCCCATAGGCAAAGCCTACTAGAAACATTCCTAACTGAACAAAAGGATGTAAAAAAACAACGCGTTTTGGGTAGCGTCTAATCTTAAATAATTCATTAGCTTTATGGCACTTTGGACACTCTTCAAGTGTCACATCGTGATAACTCTCACAATTGGGACATTTAGCGCCCTCAACTATATCCCTTAAAAACATTTGCTTTTAATCCTATTAAAAAAATTATACACTAATTACAGGTCTTGTTATAGTCATAACTTGTATTAAGTTATTCTTGTTGGCGTTATGAAATTTGATTATACAGCAATCACCGGATACTTTAATCTAGCACTTGTGCTTCTTTTTGTTTTATTTATCGGTGGTGTTGTGGCCGCAGCATTTAGAGGCTTAAGACGTGGTGTATGGAAATCTACCCATAACATGGTCTTCATGCTTTCTTTAATTATCATCGCGTTCGTCACCTTAGATCCAATTTGTAAATTCGTGGAAGGCTTTGACTTATCTCATTGGATTAAAGGCTCTTTTTATATCACTAAACATTTAGAGCAAGGCGGAGTCCAAACATATTGGGTACCAGTTACTTCCGTCAAAGAAACCGCCACAGAATTCGTTAAAGGCTTTTATTTAACATTTAATGTCTCAGCTTCTACCGCTAGTGCGACAAACTTTGCGTTCGCTTTAGTGGAATCCGCTTTAAAGATTGTCTTATTTATCGTCGATATTATCTTAATCCTTACCTTAGGTAACCTTTTCAGTTTCTTATCTTGGTTCCTTATTTTCCAACACTTTGTGCCAAAAATTGCTCGTAAGACCGTGAAATTAAGATGGTTAGGTGCTATTGAAACAGCAATTACCTTTGTGGTCACAACTGCTTTATTCTTTACACCTTTCACCTCTTTAGTTAACTCATTAAACCAATCCTATCAAAGAAATAAGCCAACAGGGGAAAACCAAACCATTACTAGTATTGGTAATTTCGTTGATGCTTATAACGATTCTTTATTCGCTAAAATCTTATTCAACTGGACTGTTGATGATAGTGGTATGACTATTGATACACGTTTATTCAGTACTTTTACCACTGGTATCAGTGAAGACGTCTCCATCTCCTTAGTGGGTGAACTAGCTAACTTAACAAACTTAATTGTGATCGGTGCTTCTGGTATCACTTCCAGTGAAGATAATCAAATCTCCTATAATCCAATCGGTCTCATCTCTCAAGAAGTCATTGATGGTGCTTTTGGTGTTCTTAAGAACTCTAGTTTAATTACTTCTGTTCTCCCATTAGTCGCTGACATTGCTTTAAATAGCTCAGTGATGGATAACATTGTTCCTAACCGTTTATTAGATGTTAGTGACGCTGATTGGAAAAACGAAATTGGTTATGTCCAAGATATGGTGGACTGCTTATTTGAAAGTGGTGTCCTCGATAAATTAATCATTGTAGAAGATGGTGTCCAAAAGATGCGTCCGTTTGAAGGTAGTGATCTCACCTCCTTCATCGAAGAAGTCGTCTTTGACGAAGACTTTGATAAAATCCTTGGTATCTTCAAATCTATTGATGATTCTAAAGTCTTATCCCGTGTTGTTCCTGCGGTCGCATACTATTTCACACTCGCGGACAAGTCAGGTCAGGCTCAAAAGTACGTGCCATTCTCATGGGAGGAACTCAATGAATTTTCTTGGGGCTTTGAATGCTACGTCTTATTTGATTTCTTACATAAAGCCGCCACTCTTGACCGTCGATTCGTTAAAGCTATCATGGTGAAAAATGGTGCTTATACGCCAACCGAGCAAGAACAATTACCAACCTTAGAAGAACTCATTTCTCTTAACGTTGATAAGTTCAATGCTTTAGTCGTTGGTGAAATGGGAGATGACGGTAAACCAATTAACGTTGATAAAAACGGACGTACCATCGTCTTTAAAGACGGTAAGCGTATTGAAGGAAGAAATTACTGCTTATTTGATATGAAGATTATCGAAATGGCTCTTCCAAGTATTGTTGATACCTTATTCGAATTAGATTTCATGAAAGATTACTCTAAAGATGTTTCTGAAGAGGATTTATATTCCTACCATGGAGCGGTTTCTAAACTCAAACAAGGCGTCATCCTTTCTAACTTTAAAAAGGAATTCGGTTCCTTATTAGATATTGTTGGTACCTTCGCTAAAGATACTGAACTCTTAACCGCTTTATTTGGTGGTGGAGGTCTCCAATCCTTATTAACCGATCAAAATAACTTCTTTTCTATCGATATTAAACATATCAATGTCTTAGGTGATGCAATTATTAAAATGGATAATTCATCCTTACTTTACTATGCAGTTGTGCCTGTTTTAAAAGGTTTATTCGGTAACATCTCTGATACATTAAACGATATCGGTTTAAGAAGTGACGTCATTGTTTCCGCGATTAATCACGATATGGAAAAAGAAAACCATACCTTCTTCGCTGATTTTGCCTCTTTATTAGATAACTGGTCAGAACTTAATAAGATTTATAGTCTTGTTGGTAGTAATAGTGATTCCTTAATGGATAAGTTTAAAGATGAAAGCGTTGTCGATGCTTTAACTAAACTTCTCTCTGTCATTTGGAAAAACCCATTATTCAATCCAACACCAAAGGCTAATGATAACTACGAAAAGAATGAAAACCTCTTTGGTTTATTAGAATATGTCTTCAGCATGACCTCAAGTATTGGTTTAAGTATTGAACGTAAAACATTAAGAAAAGTCGAAACTAACTCTCATACTTGGGATGATGAATTTGCCGCGGTTGGCAATATCATCAAATACATCGCAAATCACGATGTCACTAAAGCCGCTGATATGTTTAACGATGGTCTAAGTAGATCATCTATCGCTAATTTAAAAGATGAGGGCGATGGCAAAGTTGGTTTACCAAAACTCTTCACTTTAGTGAATGAGTCCTACATCTTTAAATCAAGCTTAGGCCCATTCTTAGATGATATGTTAGGCGATGCCTTAAGTGGCTTCCTTGTTGATAAAGGTAATAATGTTTCCTTCTCTAACATCACTGACTGGGCTGAAGAAGGTCAAAGAATTTCTAACTTATTAGATTCCTTATATAATCTCGTGCCAGAAAATGATGCAGATGCGAAGAACTTCTTATCTAATTTCGATATGTCTAAACTCCATGACATCGTCGAATTAAATGACATGCTCCATCAATTAGCCAATTCTGGTATTTTCACATACATTGATAAAGATAATGTCAGCCATTACCAATTTGGTAAATGGTTCTACACTAAGGTCAACGATTCAATGGTCAAGTTTAGTGTTAATGCTTCTGAATACGACTTATTAGCCGATCCAAAGCCAGGCGAAAACGCAACATGGTCATGGAAAGATAACTGGGGTATTAAACCAGCGGAAAATGTCACTAACGCTGACCCATATTTTGAAGAATATAAGAATACTTATAATCCAGACTACGCTTTAGTTGATACTCACATGATTGCGTATCGTGACTTCGTGTATTTAAACGGCAAAGTAAATAGTGACCCAACCTTAGTCACTGATTGGTGTGATTATGCTGGCTTTACCGCTAAACAAGAGGCCTTCTTAGCCGCCCATAAAGCGGACTTAACTAACGCGACTGGTCCATATCTCACCAATGATTGGGGTGCATATTACGCTAGTGAAGCATTCATTGCTGATTATGATGAAGTCTTTAACTGTGATGAAATTTCCCGTGTTTGTAAGTTTATGACTTACTCATTACGTGTTATGGAAAAGAGAACAAGTGGTCCAGATGCTGGTACACAAGTACCATTCAATAACTTACCAATTGAAGTTCTCGATGGTTTATTAAGCTCCATTAACGAAACAAGCTGCTTACGTATTTGTTTATATAACTTCTATCGTGTCGCCGCTGAAAACTTATTAAATGGCTACAGTGCCTTCAACTTATCCAGTGCTTATAACATCTACATCGTGGACGCTAACTACGCTAACTATGAAATGTTTGATTTTGCTAATGGTCGCCAAGCTAGAAAAGCTGAACTCGATAAGATGATTGATTTCTATAAAGTCATCGACAAAGCCAAAACTAAAGGTATCCTTGTCGGTAGTGATTTTGATTACTCCAAGATGAATCAAGATGGCTTTATCGAAGATATGAAGAAAGCCATTAAGGACTTCAATAGTTCTTATATCTTCCATCGTTCAGGCTCCGCGATTAATAACAGCCTTACCACATTCCAAGGCTTATTTAACTCTATGCTTGCTCAAAGTAGCATCAAAGATGTCATCTATTTAGGTGATAATTCACCAAAAGATAAAGTCGCAACAGAATACACAAGCAAAGAAAGCAAGATTGAATATCTTGTCACTTCCGTCTTCTTAACCGACCAACAAATTACCGCTCAATCTTTAGACTTTGATACTCAAAGAAATAAACAATTTGATGAAATCAACGGCTTAATGGACTGCGTTGATGCCTTATATTCCTTAAAGAAAAGCGATGGTACACAAGCTAACTCCATTAATGAAGCTGATATGAATAAGAGTGAAAACGTCGAAGTCATTGAAACTTTATTCACTAAACTCAATAACAGTGACTTGTTATACGATGCCTTACCAAATTCCATCTATAACATCTTCATTCAAAATGACCAATTATCCATTGAAAATGGTGGTGAAAAAGTCGACTTTAAACGCGTTGACCCATTCTATCATTATTACTACATCGATCACATTCAAAGAGGTGAACCAGTATTTACTGCAAAATACTTACAAAAAGATATCTCCAGCATCATTTCTTTATTAACCGATTATCAGGAATTCAATACCCAATTAAACGGTAAAGAAATGTCAGATCCTCAAACATTGAAGACTTTGACTGGCACTGGTGGCGCTCTTAAGAGCGTGCTTAAAGACATGCATGATTCTAACTTATTCCATACTCCAGCCAGAAGTTATGATGGATTAAATCCTTATTACACCAACCAATATCAAACCGGTACAGGCTTTACCTTATTCGAAGAAATGATGAGCAAGATTTGCTCCTTCGTTAAATTAGATACATTTGCTTATGATGAAACATTTGCGGATGATGTAACTACCTATGGTAGCGCCGCTAATAAGTTAACGGCTAAAGTTAACGCTGTTACCTTAGCGGATGATGGTCAAGCTTCAACAACCATCTACCATACCGGCGCTAATACAGCCTGGTATCAAGAAATCGATGCGATGATGAATTTAGCTAATACCGCTGCGGATTTAGGTAATGGTTCATCTTTAGATGTTTCTACCTTTGAACTCGATAAACTCTCACCAGCGGATGTGAAACGTATGCTAACTGCGCTTAACGCCTCTGACTTAGTGAGTGATGCAATGCCTAAGTTTATTAAAGACGGCTTTACCGCGATTAAGCTTGGTACTTTAACAAGTTATAGCGATGTTGATTACGCGACCTATCGTTTAGGTCAAGTCGTTTATGGTGGTAGTGACGCTCTAGCGGGTGAAGGCACTGAAATCGATAACATTTACAATGTTATGACTTCCTTATATGTCGGTGACCATTATCTCGATGGTATGGATAACTTACCTAACTTTGTTAAAACCACTGAAGGTCAAAACGGTTTAAGAGGTTTAATTAAATATCTCTATCAATCCCATATCTTAAATACCAATAAGAATATCGAAAATGGTTATGTTAACGCTTTAGGTAATGATTTAGCTCAGTACATCAATAGAGACGCTAATCCAAGCACACCAGCTGCTACAAAACTTCAACAAATCTCTCGTATGTCTCATATTTTAGCGTTTGACCAATATAAAGATGCGGAAGTGAAAACATACACTGTTGAAGCTGAAGCTTTAATTACTTTAATTAATAATAGTGATGGTAAGATTACCGCTGAAGCATTAGCCTCCAATAAACTTGAGACTGATGAATTTAGAGAAAACACCAAACCTGCTTTATTAGCGGTTATCGCTTCTGCATATAACGCCACTAATGAAACTGACCCACTTAACTACAAACGTTCAGTCATCGCTAGTGAGTTCATTTCTGGCGCGTTAAATAACGTCTTAGAAAACGAATATGCTAAACTTAGTAATGTTACTGAATATCCAGGCTATGTCTATCAATTATTCAGCTTCGGTAATGATGTCGATGATAGTGTGATTACTGTTGATGATTACGCTACAGTATCTGTCATTGAAAAAGATGGTTTAGATGGCATGATCGATTCCTTAGCCCAAGTTAAAAACATTACTTCTGGCTTAACTCCAGAACAAGTTGCTGCTTTAAAGAATAACTTTGCTAAGATGGGCCAAGAAAACGGTAAGAACTCTAAAGTTGCCCAAGTCATCTATCTCTCTAAAGCTCATTCTAAATTCAAATTAGTCGCTCTTGTTCCAAATAGCAGAATGGAATACTTCGTCCCTGTTAATGAAACAGTCGCGGATCCAGATGCTCCAAATAACGTCTACAGTAACACTTTCTGTTTCAAAGAATACGGCGAAAGAGTGGAGGCTTTCTTATCTTAGTATGGCTAACACAATCAAAACGCAATACATGAACCAGATTGAGGTGATGAAGAGTAAATTCATCGCCTATTTTCTCCCTCTTAACAATGAGGAAGATTTTAAACCCATCCTTGCTAACTTAAGAAAAGAACATAAAAAAGCAAGACATGTGGTCTATGCTTACCGCGTGAATATGAAAAGTAAATCAAGTGATGATGGAGAACCAAAAGGCACAGCGGGACACCCATTATTAGAACTACTTTATAAAAAAGACATTAATAATGTCGCTCTTATAGTGGTAAGATATTTCGGAGGAACCAAATTAGGGGCCTCTAGATTACTCAGAACCTACTTACAAGCAGGTATCGATGTCGTTAATAGTAGCGAGTTAATCGCTTTATAGAAAGGTCAACATTATGGCAGAATGCAATCATAACTGTGAAAGCTGCTCAGTCGAAGGATGCGGCGAACGTATCGTAAAGAGCAAACAAAATGAATTAAGTAATATTAAAAGAATCGTTGCGGTTTTATCCGGTAAAGGTGGTGTCGGTAAATCTTTCGTCACTTCCTCAATCGCTTCTTATTTAAATAGAAATGGCTTAAAGGTCGGTATCTTAGACGCTGACGTCACTGGCCCAAGTATTCCAAAGGCCTTTGGTGTGAAAGAAAAAGCCTATGGTGAAAATGGTTTTATTTTCCCATGTAAGACACCAGGTGGTATCGAAGTGATGAGCGCGAACTTATTACTCGATAACGAAACCGATCCAATTCTTTGGAGAGGTCCATTAGTGGGCAACCTCGTCAAACAATTCTTTGAAAACGTGGCGTGGGGCGAATTAGATGTTTTATTAATCGATATGCCTCCAGGCACAGGCGATGTCGCTTTAACCACATTCCAAAGTTTACCAATCGATGATTTAATCATCGTCACATCTCCTCAAGACTTAGTCTCTTTAATCGTTACTAAGGCCATCAAAATGGCGGAGATGATGAATATCAACATCTTAGGTGTCATTGAAAATATGTCCTACCTAGTTTGTCCAAAATGTGAGGAAAAGATTCCTTTATTTGGTGAATCTCATTTAGAAGAATTCGCTAAACAAATGAACTTTGAGATCTTAGGTAAATTACCACTTAACAGTGCGAATACCGCTTTAATGGATAAGGGAGAAATTGAAAAACTCATTCTTCCAGAAATCCAACCAATCGTTGATAAAATCAAAGGAGAATAAATATGTCAGAATTAGAAAACCGTCGTAAAAAAGTATTCGACCAGATGAAAGACAACAGTATTGCCATCTTATTCTCTGGTGTTAGTAAAATCGCAAGTGAAGACGAAGCTCTTCCTTTCTGCGTCAATAAAAACTTCTTCTACTTAACTGGTATTAAGCAAGAACACAGTGCTTTAATGTTATTAAAAACATTAGGTGAAAGAAAAGCTTACCTTTTCGTTGACCCATATAGCGAACTTAAAGAGAAGTGGACTGGTAAACGTTTAACCCAAGACGCTGCTTCTTTGATTAGTGAAATCAAGAGTGTTTATACCACTGATAACTTAGAGACAATGCTCTCTTTAGCGTTAGATGAAGATAAGAAACAATACGGTGATATCGATTGCATCTATTTAGATTTATCTTCCCCAGAACAAAAGCTTGAAGATGATTGCTTCATGAAAGATTATTCCGTGAAGTTACAATTAGACTTCCATAAAGATATTGTTGATATCTACCCAATCTTAAGAGATTTAAGAATGGTGAAGTCTTCTTTAGAAATTGAAAACTTAGTCCGCGCGATTGAAAAGACCAATAACGGTATTGCTTTTATGCTTAGCAAACTCAATGTTGGTATGAAAGAACACGAACTCGCTGATTATTTTGAATTATATGGTCGTTTACATGATCGCTCTACCTTAGCCTTCTCCACAATCGTGGCCTCAGGTAAAAACGCCACATGTTTACATTATCCATATGAGCAACAAAACGATTCCTTAAAGGAAAACGATTTAATTCTCTTCGACCTTGGTTATAACCACGAAGAATATAGTGCGGATATTTCCCGTACTTACCCAATCAATGGTAAATTCTCTGGTATCCAAGCGATTATTTATGAAATCGTTCTTAACTGTAATAAGGCCATTATTCAAAAGATTAAACCAGGTGTTACCATCAAAGAACTTCAAGAATTCGCCACTGAATTCTTAAGAAAATCCTGCATTAACGCTGGCTTAATGAAAATGGATGATGATATCCGTAATTACTATTACCATAACTGCTCTCACCATTTAGGTTTAGATACACACGATATCTCGTTGAGAGAAAAACCATTAGAAAACGGTAACGTCATTACTGTTGAACCAGGTTTATACTTCGCTAACTATGGTGTTGGTGTCCGTATCGAAGACGATGTTTTAGTCAGTGACAATGGTTCAATTGTCCTTTCTAAGAACATTGCTAAAGAAATGGGTGAAGTCGAAAGATTCATGGCCAGTAGAGGTTAATTTATATGAGTTATATTTTAGCGATTGATCAAGGCACAACGAGCTCAAGAGCCATCTTATTTGACCGTCAAGGCAAACCATTCCAAATGGCGCAAAGAGAGGTGAAATGCCTCTTCCCTCATTCTGGATGGGTGGAAGTTGACGCTCTTGCTATTTGGGTGAGTGTTATTGATGTCATCAATGAAGTTTTGATCAAAGCTAATTTAACAATTGATGAAGTGGATTCCATTGGTTTAACTAATCAAAGAGAAACAACCGTGGTCTGGTCTAAAAAGACTGGTATGCCTGTATGTAATGCGATAGTGTGGCAGTCCCGACAATCCGCGGATATCTGTGATGCCTTAAGCGCACAAAAAGGATTCATTCATCAAAAGACGGGTTTATTAATAAACCCATACTTCTCTGCTAGTAAAGTCAGATTCATCTTAGACCATATTGAAAATGGTCAAGAACTCGCGGAATCAGGCGACCTATTATTCGGCACAATTGATTCCTGGATTATTTATAAATTAACAAGTGGTAAAGTCCATGCCACTGATATTACTAATGCTTCTCGTACATTGCTATTCAATATCAATGAACTCAAATGGGATGAAGAATTATGTAAACTATTCAATATCCCAATGAAGATGTTACCGGAAGTTAAACCAAGTGCTTATGACTATGGACAAGCTTCTTATTTAAAATGCGCTGCTCATATCACAGGTGTGATTGGTGACCAACAAGCCGCTTTATTTGGTCAAACATGTTTTGAACCAGGTGAAAGTAAGAATACATACGGTACAGGTTGCTTCCTTTTAGTTAATACCGGTGATAAGCCAGTCTTCTCTAATAACGGTATTTTAAGTACTGTCGCTTGGCAAATTGGTGACAAAGTCACCTATGCCTTAGAAGGTTCAGTCTTTGTTGGTGGTGCGGTTGTTCAATGGATTAGAGATGAAATGCAACTCATCGAACATGCTTCCGAGGCTGAAAGTGTGGCTTTACAAAGCCATAGAAGTCGTGTCTATGTTGTCCCAGCATTTACTGGTTTAGGTACCCCATATTGGGACGATGACGCTCGTGGTGCAGTCTTTGGTTTAACTAGAGGCACTAATCGTTCACAGTTCGTAAGAGCGTGTTTAGAAGCGATCGCCTATCAATGTAAAGATGTGATGGAAGTGATGCAAAAAGACGCTAAACAAAATATCACTGTTTTAAAGGTTGATGGTGGTGCCACACAAAATAAGTACCTTATGCAGTTCCAAAGTGATATCCTTAATACAACTATTAAATTACCAAAATGTTTAGAAACCACCGCATTAGGTGCAGCCTATATGGCGGGCTTACAAAGTGGATTCTTCCCTAACTTAGAAAGCATTAAAAAGATCCATGAATATCAAGCGACTTATGCTCCTCAAATGAGTAAGAAAGAAGTCAAAGAATTATACAAGGGTTGGAAGACCGCGATTAAAGCGACAAGAATGTTTAAATAATATGCAAAACAATCAATGGAATAAAGAACAAGTCAAACGCTATATCAGCTCCTTACAAGTTAGTGTCCCAATCAACGCTGACTATGTTTACGATGTCTACGATATGGCGAATGAACTCATCAACATGCTCGATAAGGAGAATTCACAAATAGAGGTTAAAGAAATTAACCAAGTTGAGCTCCTATTTTACTGTGTTGGTGAATACTATTATTCCATCTCTCATTTGAATCCAGAAGAAATCGAAAAGTTCAATAATAACGAAGACTATCCTTCTTCTATGGCAAGTGTCGCCGCGGATAAGTATTTATCCCTTTCTATCTTCAACCACGTGGAAAAGAAATTAGGTAATCGTTTCATGCCTCCAGCATCATCTTTAAATATTTATTTAAACTTCATGCTCAATATCGTTAAAGGCTATAAGAAAAACGATCCTCAATCTTCTCTTATCAGTGACCTTTTAATGAAGTCATTAACTATTTCTCGTAGTATCTTAGAACAATTATTAAATGGTTATGAAACAGAAGCTTATTCTTCTTGGAGAACACTTCACGAATGTGAATGTACATTAATTCTTTTAGATAAATATGGTGATCGTTTAATCAATCGATACTTAAGACATATGAATTTCGGTTTAGCGTTTAATAACACTATCCCAGATAAAGAACAACAAGATCGCATTTTCTATGAAATGAAAGAAGAAATGCGTGGATATGGTTTAAAGAGTAAAGACATCCGTAAATACATTGAATATGGTTGGCTTTATGAAATCGTTCCTGAGGAAGAAAAAGAATCATTCAAGCTTAACTTCCGTGATGGTTTAGAAAAACTCGCTGGTTTAGAAGTCTACGCGAAGCGTTATGAAATCAGTAGTGAAATCATTCATAGCACGCCATTACTGATCTATTCCAACAAAGAATATTTCTATTACATGACTCTATTAAGTCTTTACGAATCATTCTTTAGACTTGAACAAGTCTTTGTCTCATTATTCTCTAAACGCGTTTCCGAAGAACAAATGAAACAATATCAAGAAATGCGTAAAGTCTATTACGCTCAACTAGTGATTATTCACAAAAGAGAGCTCCAAGCATTTAGAGATCTACAGAAAAAATGGAATCAAAAAAAGGCTACTGAATAGCCTTTTTTAATTGTTAAGTTCACCTTTTTTGATTAGCTCAATCTTATTTAAACAAGATTTCTTTTCTTCTACAGTGGCGTAACCAATTTTTAAATCTATATCAAGGTCATCGCCGATATCAATGACAACACCGAAGACGTCATCATCGCGATAAGTTCCAAAAATATTCTTAATATATTTAATACCTACTTCGTACCATATTCCTCTATCAAGAGAACGGAAGACGAGCGAATTATTCTTTTCGTTATAGTAAATGCATTCATATTTTGAGTGGTTATTATAATCAATAGTATTAAGGTTACCAGCCGCTAAAACGATGAACAATATACCAATGATGATAGGGATTAAAAGAACACCTAAGACAATTACAACTTTAGAAGTAGTGCTCTTTGCATTTCTATATCTTTTAGCGATAACCACCATAGAATCTAGATCAGGTTTTTCTTTTAAAGTAAAACGATAACCATCATGGATAAGAAATTCTTCTTCTTCGCTAAGATATCTGCCAACATAAGGAGCCATAAAAACCCTCCAGATTATTCTAGAGGGTATTATACAATAAAGTGTGTTTTAATCAAATAAATTTTGATTAGTCGTCTTGATAGCAAGAGCCACCGATGAACTCACGAATAATGGAGTTACATGGCACCCATTTGTCACTTAAGTCATCGAAGAACTTGAGCATACGGATGAGTCTTTCTGCAACTGGGAAGTACTCACTTTCAGTATCAATTTCTTCAAGTAATGGCATCGCGTACTTTTTCATGACGGATAATTCATAGGCAGAGAAGGAGTTAAAGACATAGTTAGCGCCTTCTTGTGTATCATAAATCCATTTGAATTCACCTTTTCTAACACTTGGCCACATTGCAATAGTGCTAATGGCGGAAGAATTACGGAATTGGTGGTCACGAACAATTCTTCTTAATAATCTTAAGTCAGTCAAACTGACTGGGTTATGGTTATCGATATTGACTTGTGATTGTGGGGCAATAAAGATTTTGAACTTTTGGTGAGCAGGAATGGACGCGGTTAAACGTTCATTTAAAGCGTGAATACCTTCAATAATAATTGGTTGATCTTGTGGGACCACTAATTTTCTACCTGTAGCCGCACGAGCACCTGCTTTAAAGTCATATCTTGGACATTCAACTTCAAGACCAGCGACTAAATCCGCTAAGTTTTGGTTAAATAATTCGATATCTAAAGCGTCAGCGCTTTCTAAGTCTGGCTTACCATCTTCATCAAGAGGAGCTTTACCTCTATCTAAATAGTAGTCATCCATAGAAATACGGATTGGTTTAATACCACGAGATAATAATTCAATTCTTAATCTATTGGCGAATGTGGTCTTACCAGAAGAAGAAGGACCAGCAATACAAATCAAACGAATGGATTCTCTTTCGTCTTCAATCATTTGGCCTAATTCACATAATTGACGGTTGTGTTTTTGTTCGCAAAGTGTGATAAATTCGACATCCCCGTCTTGTTCAATTCTTTGATTGATACCGACGATGTTATCACAACCTGTAGCAACACCCCATTGGTGCGCTCTCTTTAAAGTTTTACCAAATGTTGGGGCGTCCTCAAATGGTGGGATTTCACCGTTAAAATCAGGACGTGGATATTGAATGATAATGCCTGGATGGTAGTATCTCACGAGCCATTTTTTAATATAGCCTGTGGATGGGACCATACGGTTATACATGTAGTTTCTATAATTACCGCAGTGATAAATATGCGCAGTCTTTTCTGGTCTATATCTTAAGATATCAACTTTATCTTGATAGCCATCTTCCGCGAAGATTCTGGCGGCTTCTTCTTTTGAAACGATTTGTCTCACAAGTGGTAAATCTTGTTCGACGAGCTTATTCATTTCAGCGATTAATTCTTTAATCATGATACCAGAAGCACATGTGCCTGGATTTAAGATTTGTAAGAAGATTGATCTAGAAACGTTATAGGCAAATCTGATTTCATAGTGAGGGTGAATGTTATGCATTGCCATGGCCACTAAGAAACGAAGAGATGCTTCGTAAATTGGTTTGGCGTCTCTGTCTTTGCAGGTTAATGGGACAATCTCAGAATCCTTATCTAATGTGTATGTTAATTCACGGACACGACCGTTAACATAAGCACAAATAATGCTTTTATCTTTGCCCACGACATCGAGT
>CADCJP010000008.1 GCA_902801805.1 uncultured Erysipelotrichaceae bacterium
ATACCAGTGGATAAATCTTTAATAGGAGTGTTTTGGAAAGAATCGATACCAAATGATCTAAATAAGACATTCTTTCTTAAATTAATTTCTTGATCAGTCATTCCATATAACTTGCCCATGTAGGTAATCGTATCCGCGGGTGTGAAGAAACCATCTAATTTTAGTTCACTCGTTAAGAAACCAATCTTTTTACGATAGGCGTAAATATCTTCATTGATTTCCTTATCATCCAAATATATAGAACCACTTTTAGGTTTGATTAATGAGGCGATCATTCTTAAAGTAGTGGTCTTGCCTGCGCCGTTAGGGCCTAATAAACCATAAATAATACCTGGTTCTGCTTTAAAAGATAGGTCATTAACAGCGACTAATGTTTTTGCACTTGTTTTTTGTTTTTGTCTTTGCTTGAAGGTGAGATTAAATTCCTTCGTCACATGTTCAACTTTTAGTACGCTCATATGTGTGCATCCCCTTTCAAGCCATTATTCTATATGAAATATTTTTAAAATAAATAAATATCGGTCCCTTTTACCTTTTTAATAATAAATAAGGGGTCTAAACAATACAAAAAAGTACATTTAGTAACGATTATTTCTAGAAAAAAAGAATCATGCCCATCAAGTAAACATGATTCTTTTCGAATTAGAAACAAAGTCAACAAGTCTTACTTCTTACCAACTGCGAGTTTGACGCATTCATAGGCTCCATTATAATGGCCGTTTCTCTTTAGCTCATCAATCCGATCACACATGTGTGGAATGAGCTCCCTATCGCTAATGAGACGGTCGAGCATCGCGTTAACTTCTTTCTTGGTTGGACATTCAGGAGTGGAATCCCCATTCTCTCTCCCGTTAATCGCACCATAGACTTCATGGCCACCGATGTGACGCATAAAGAGTTTCGGAATTGGATAATATGCAAGCTCACTAGGCTTTGTAACCAGTAAATCAGAAACAGGCATTAATAAGTTAGTGCTATAAACTGCTTCAAAGATATCTTTGTTATAAATGCAGTAAATGCCTGAAGCATCGCCTTCTTTAATGTTATTAACAAAGGCTTTTAAATGTTCATATTGATTGAAGAAATTGGTGGTTTGAATACCTCTCACCTTATCGCATAACTTGTTATAGACATCAACGTGGTCACCAAAGTTAATGAATAGGGCAACTTTATTTTCTTTCACATATGGGATAAGATGCTTAACCATCGCTAAGAACATATCAAATCCCGCGCCAGCTCCTCCAACAGTCATTAAGATACGTAATGGTTTACCATTAGCGATTCTTTCTTTACGACGTTTATTATCGTTTTCTAAATCCACTAATAGTTCATGGTCAATAAAGCAACCAACCATTTTTAACTCTTCATCAGGAATACCGTTAAGTGGCTTTTTATCAAAACCGTTTAATGTCTTATAACCAAAGTAGGCAAATGGTGTTTGTACAGTATGAATCGCACCTTCAGAAAGGTGTAAACCCATTGGCCAGTTATCAGGAATAGCATTGACAACGTGTGTCATGCCCGCATGAACAGCGGCTTGACTTGGCCACACGTGAGTGGCGATATAAGGAATATCTTTATTGATATGCTTAAAGATAGGCACTAATAATTCGCTGTTCTTTTGATCTTTGGCGTTGTATGTAATCTTTTTAAAGCCTTCAGAGTTTAATGGTTCCCAAACAATCTTATTAAATAACTTTGATTTTTGAGAAATTCTTGAGGCTAAAGAATACATATTGTTTTGTTCTCTAATCATCTTAGAGCCAGTGGCATCAAAAGAGGCTAAATCTAACCAATATGGCTTATAGCCTAACGCTCTAGCCGCACTAGCCATGGCAATAGAGATGCGGTAGTGGCCAAAGCCCATTCTAATATTGCCGACGATTAAAGCGTTATCTTCAAACTTTTGGTTTTCATCGCCAAATACAATATTAGAGGCGTTAATAAAATCTAAGGTTGGGATGTCTTTAAAACTGATTTTGTAATCAGTGTTACTATCATCACCATACTTTTTAATATATTTTTGTTTGCTTTTAATAGCCCCTTTATAAACCTTACTAGGCATAGGGTTATTAAAGATATTTGAGGATCTATCTTTCATTGACAAAGACTCCTTTCTTAATGTCATAAGTGAGGTATTTCATTTGTCCATATAACTCAAATTGAATATGGATTAAATTACCTTTTGTGATGTATCTACGATTATGAGCGTTATAGAAGATATTCAATACCGTGTTGAATGTTTTCTTCTTTTCTTCATCATATTCAGCGATATCATCACTGGTGAAAAGTAAGCTACCAAATAGAGCGTTTAATGTGCTTAAAGCCTCTCTTTGTTCTTTGCTTAATTTGATGTTTGTATCTCTTAAAAGGAAGACATCTGGGTCATTACCAAATAAGTGATTGTTCATAAATGAACGATAAATAGTATTTTGTAATGTCACTTTCGTGGAGATTCTTTCTCTATGGAATAAGCGCATATAGAAGACATCGTCAAACTCTAAAGAGACATCTGGTCCAACACGTAAGTAGTCGAAGTGTTCATAAGAGTTAATGATATTCGCTCCACAGCCAAGGATGATTTTACCTTTTAAGGTATCTCTTAATAATTGATAGGCTTGATCTTGGACCATGCATCTAGTTCTACCTTCATAAGTCGGTAAAGCCGCAGCGTATAAGAAGTCTAACTTAAAGAAGTCGACACCCATTTCCACGTAGTGGGTCAAGCAGTCTTTGATGTATTTAACAACTTCTGGATTATCTAAATCTAAGGAATAGAATCCTGACCAGTTACCACCCGCTTTAATTGGTTTACCATTTTTATCTTTTCTTAACCAATCTGGGCGTTCTTGATAGAGTTTAGATTTTGTTTCAGCGACAAATGGGGCTAACCAAATACCCGCTTTCATACCTTTTGAGTGCACTTTATCGATGATATTTTTTAAGCCATTTGGAAACTTCATTGGATCAATGTCCAACCAGTCACCCACAAATGTTTCATAGCCATCATCAATTTGGAAAACATCAAATTTACTATCTAAAGCATCTAAATCGCGAAGAATAATATCAGCGTTAATGTCTTGATAGTAGTTATACCAAGATGTATAACCTAGTAGTTTTTTGACGTTTCTAATTGGGAAAGCATCCCAGAAAGCATATAAACCTTTTTCAAAGTTATCATAGTAACAATAATCAAACACTGTGACTTCTTGACCTATTTTAAGGCTTAGTCCTTGCATGTCACTAATGAGGTGAATAGAACTTCTATCTTTGATTAATTCGATGATTAGATAGGCAGTTTTATAATTTACATTATAAATAAACATCTCATACTTGCCTTTGCTATAAAAGACATCATAGCCATGGCTTTTTCTAATCGAATAGTTATAAAACTGAGCATCACCATAAGCGGACATCGCATACATCTTGCTAATGATATGCGGACTCTTTCTAATATCTCTTAATTGAGTACTAAGCTTATATTCTCGAGTATCAGTCCATGATTGATAACCATTGAGGAAATAGTGGTCCTTATAGTTAATATGGCATGGATAAGAGACATCCGCTTTGAGAAGAGTGATATCAGCGTGAGCAATAATCTTAGTAGTGGTTCTATTACCATCTCTTTTTTCAGTAATGGTAATATCAGCGTTACTTTTACGAGTAACTTTCTTTTTACCATTTAAGCAATAGGCGATACGCATATTATTTTTCTTCACCTAATTCTTTTTCGTTTTCAATAGCTTTTAAGAAAGCTTCATCGCCTTCTTTAGCAATGGTTTTCATAACTTTCTTTTCTCTATAGAAGAGAAGAATGATAGCGCCTAAAATACAGAATGATGCTGCGACAATAGCAACGATAACTAAACCTAATTTAGAAGCAGTAATATCATTACTGTTCTTTTCTTGTGTTGTGCCAATAATCGCTAATGAGGTGAATAAGATCATGGCGATAGATTGGCCAAACTTCATGGCGAATGTACGAGCAGCAAAGAACATACCTTCTCTATTTTGACCAGTAGTGACGGCTTCAGCTTCTGCAACGTCAGCGACGATGGATTGAGGAATAATACCTAATAACGCCATTGGTAAAGCGGCAATAATCATGATGATGATACCGAATAACCAGCTCATGCCATTTGCTGCACCTTGGTTTGGTAAGAAGTTAGGGATACTAGCAATAGATGTAATTGCGTAGCAAATAGCTAAGCCAAAGAAACCAGCAATGACAAGTCTCTTTTTACCAAATTTCTTTACTAAACCAGTGACGAATGGATAGAACACCGCGCTTAAAACTGTCATACCACCCATAAAGACCATAACCATACCTGGATCGAAACCAAGTGAGACTTTCACGAAGAATGGTAAGCCGGTTTGGAACATTGTTAAACCAACCCAATACATAATGTCGGAAAGCGAGAATGTTCTAAAGTCTCTATTTTTGAATGTGGAAACAAGTGATCTAATAACGTTTTCTTCACTTGGTTTTGTTTCCACGAATTCTTTTTCTTTTAATAAGATTGCAGGTAAGAGCATACAAACCGCAGCAATAACCGCTAAAACGATAAAGCAAATGCGGAATGACCAAGCATAAGCAGCTTGAGCGCTCATACCAGCATTTTCTAAAATACTAGTTACTAGTTTTGGTTGACGAATAATTTCAGTAACATTACCAGCGGCATCTTTGATTTCGTTCATACCAGCACCCGCTAAAACGAATGGAAGGTAAGCAATCAATGTACCAGCAAAGAATGTTAAAGAAATAGCGGTGCTAATGAACATTCTATCTTCTTGAGTTTTACCAAACTCAGAAATTAAAGCGTTATATGGTGTGCAATACATTGTCATAAACGCATAGAATAAAACGATCACAACACTAATCCAAATAATGTTACCAACATTACCACCTTCAGCTTGTCCACCGAATGGAGCGCAGAATAATAACACTGTCACGATAGCAAGTGGAATAGCGGCCACCATCATAAATGGTGTTCTTCTACCTCTTGGATTCTTGCTTCTATCGGATAATGAGGCAATGAGTGGGTCAGTCACAGCGTCAAAGACACGGCTTAATGCAGTGATTAAACCTAAAACTGTCATAAATCCACCGATAACTAAACCTGGAACAATATACTGTGTTGCACCAGCGGCAATGTCGCCAGTAGGGCCACCTGTTGGCAAATAGAATGTCACTAACCAAGCACTGATGATACCAGAAAGTAGTGACCATCCTAATTGACCGATGGCAAAAATAATCATTTGTTTTTTCGATAATCTTTTCATAATTGACTCCCTTAAAAGATTCCCTTTATTAATGTCTTAATGATGATAATGTGATATCGATTAGGCATCCAACCTGCGCAGATTTATCAAGGACCTTATCTTGAGTTAATACTGCTTTTCTAATTGATAACTTTTTGCATAATTCAAGCAATGCGTGAGTGGTGCTAAAGTAGAAGATTTTAATATCCTTTTGTGGTTTGATAGATCCATCTTTAACCCCTTCTTTATAGGCTTCCATATAGACCTTTTCATATTGGCCAACAACTGATTCATATGGGTCGATAGCGCCGCTATCGTCTTCACCCATAAAAGCATCGAATTCATTGATGAATTTATAAAATTCAGGATGATTCTTGAAGATATCAAGGTAACTTTGATAGAAGATTTCAATTTTTTCTAATCCGGTCTTACCCTCTTCCAATTTAAAATATTCCGCATTAACTGCTTGTTGTAATTTCATGGCCGAACGGACTACTAAGGATTGTTTCTTTCCAAAGTAGCGGTAGATGGTGGCCTCACCTACCTGCGCGGACACGGCTATATCCTTAATAGTGACCTCTTGAATTGAACGGGCCATAAATAAGTCAGTAGCGATGTCGACTAAAAAATTTACTTTTGCATCTTTTAAACTCATAATCTTATGTGATAGGTCATCTATCAAAACGATAACCTTTCTATCATCACTATATCTTTAATTAAGAATAAAAGCAAACAATTATTTATAAATTCATAAAGAAAAGTGGTTCTTTTTATTTATAAAACCGATATAATAATTACGCTCAACACATATATAAAAGGAGAAAAGTAATGATGAAATTACCAAATAAACTTTTGTTTTTAGGCGCTTTATTAGCGACTTCTTTATCCGCTTGTGATCACGCTAAAAGTGAACCAGAACCAGAACCAGATAACACTCACGTTGATGTTTTTGTTCTTTCTGGTCAATCCAACATGGAAGGTAGTACCTATTGGATGCATCCAACAAGTAAAAAACAATTACTAAAAGAATATTTTGAAGCTGAAGGTATGGATTTCACACCTGTTTCCGAAGGTATCAAAACCGTTAAAACTTCTTACTATGGTTTCTATCACCCAAATACCTGGAAGCAAGCGCATACCGCTAGTACAGATACATCCACTCCAGAAAAGAGATTAAATCCTAACTTCCAACCAACCAAAGTTGGTATGGGTGTCGGTGATAAAGGCGATAATCCAAACCCATTCTTTGGTCCTGAATTAGGTATTGCTAATACCATCGCCGAACACGCCACAGAAGAAAACCCAGTTCACTTAGTGAAATGTGCCTTCTCCGGTAGTGGTTTTACCAATGGTAACTATAAGAATAGTGACCCAGACTGGAGCAGCCGTAATGATGATCCAAAAGAATCTTTATTCTATTTATTAAAAACATATACTCACAATTGTTTAAAAGCCATTGAGGATACTGGTAAAGTCCCAGTCTTAAAAGGTTTCTTATGGCACCAAGGTGAATCTGATGGTGGCGAAACCAAATATGAAACATACATGAGAACACTTCTTAATGATTTCAAAGAAGAATTCAAGAGTTATGCCTTGGATGAGGACCCAAACAAAATCGCCTTTATCGACTGCACCATCTACGATGGCAAAGGTAAGAGTAAACAAAGCTATGGCACAGCCGCAAATAATGCAAAGATGAAAATCGCTAACGAATCTGAAGAAGACCTTAATTTCTGCATTAATGCTAATCACGAAGAAGGTGGTCTAGGTTTAGAAATTGGTGATGACGCTAAAGGTGGCTATAATACCTTCCATTACAATACTGAAGATGCTTACAAACTTGGTAAAGCATATGGTGAAATCATCCTCAACAATAATTTATTAAGAGATAAATAATCATTTGATGCGCTATAATAGTAACTGCGCTTGTAGCTCAGTTGAATTAGAGTGCAACTCTCCGAAGGTTGAGGTCACGCGTTTAAATCGCGTCAAGCGCACCAGCTCGTATATAATAACTGTCAGATACATGAAAAATATATTAGAAAAGATGAGTTACTTTTGGAAAAAAATTGCTGATGCATTTTTTGGTTTTTTAAAAAAATATGATTGGATTGTTTTATTAATCGTTCTAACGATTTTTGGAATTGTTATTCGTGTGCTTTTATTTGACAAAGTAACTGATGACTTTACAATCTTTTTAAATAACTGGTATAAGAATTTTTATGATGATGGTTTTATGGCTATGGGACGAAATGTGGGTGACTATACACCTGCGTATAACTATTTCCTATGGTTTTTCTCGATTTTTAGATTAGAGCCAGGTAGTTTACAATTACTTCGCTGTATTAAAACAATTTCGATTTCATTCGATTATTTGATTGCGATTTATTCGGGATTGATTGTTTATAGAATTTCATGCAATGACAGAATCAAAGCAATCACAACCTATGGATTGGTTCTTTTTGGATTAACCATTTTTATTAATTCTTCACTTTGGGGGCAATGTGACTCAATTTATGCTTCTTTTGTTGTGATGAGCTTTTATTATTTCATGAGGAGCCATCACCGTACCTCGTCAATTATGCTTGGCCTTGCACTTGCTTTCAAATTACAGGCCGTTTTCGTTATTCCTTTCTATATTGTTATGTTCTTAAGAAGGAAAGTGAATTTAAAATACCTGATTTGGATACCTCTTGTATATGTTGCTTTTGCAATACCTGCATGTTTTGCAGCACCTAATTTCTTTGTTAGATTTAAGGACATTTGCAAGGTTTATTTCAATCAGAGCACAAATAGTTACAAACAAATTGCTTTAAATTGTTCAACCCTTTACTCTTTAATCTTCAATAATTTTGCTGAAGAACAATACATTGCTGCTTTTTCGATTCCTTTTGCAATTATTATCATTGGTCTATTCATTTTCTTTATCTATAGAAGTCCAGTGGAATTTAATGATAAGACACTGGTGAAAGTGTTTTTGCTGTTTGTCATGCTCACACCTTTTGTTTTGCCACATATGCATGACCGTTATTACTACATTGCTGACGTTGCAATTATGATATATGTTGTGCTATTTCCTAAAAAGTTTTATTTGGCAATTATGGCAATCCTTACTTCTATGATTGGTTATTCCGCATATTTATGGAGGGTTTACTTCATTAACATTGGTGGCGACTCATCTTTGTCATTTAGAGCTGGCGCCATCATCTATCTTGTTGCTATTTGTCTTGTTTCGTTAGATTTGTTTAAAGAATTATATCCAAACTTTCAATCACAAAAAGAAATTAGCAGTGGGGAAAAAGATTTATAACTACTTGCTCAACGCTAAAATTAGCATCCTAATGAAATAGGATGTTTTTATTATTTTTGGAAGAAGTTACGTACATGCGAAAGCCACAAAGAATAAAAAAATAATAAAAATGTATTGACACCTATATACCTCGTGATATGATGTATACCGTGAAAAGAGGTATGCTATGGATGCTCAATTAAAAAGAGGTGTACTAGATGTCTGTGTCTTAGCGGCTATTAAGAACGAAGATTCCTATGGCTATAAGATCATTAAAGACCTCAAACCAATCCTTGAATTATCTGAATCCACTCTTTATACCATCTTGAAACGTCTAGAAGATTCGCACATGCTCGTTACTCGAACCGCGGAATATGAGGGCCGGTTAAGAAAGTACTATCGCATAACCAGCACAGGGCGTCAAAGAATCGAAGACTTCAAAAATGAATGGAAGGAAATAATGCAAATTTATTCCTTCATAGAAAGAGAGGAGCAGGTATGACAAAGAAACAATTCTTAAACGAACTTAGAAGCAAACTTGTCGGTCTACCACAAGAAGATGTAGACGAACGTATCAGCTTCTACGAAGAAATGATCAATGACCGTATGGACGAAGGTAAATCGGAAGAAGAAGCCGTCGCAGATATCGGTACAGTTGATGAAGTAATTAAACAAATCGCTAAAGAAACACCATTAGTTAGTTTAGTGAAACATAAAATGAAACCAAAGAGAAGACTCAGAGGTTGGGAAGTAGTGTTAATTATCTTAGGCTTCCCACTTTGGTTCCCATTAATGATTACAGCATTTGTCCTCATGTTTGTGGGATTCATCCTCATGTGGACAGGCGCAATCGTCACTTACGCAGTGGAAGCTTCATTAATCGCTGCAACATTTATGAGCTTATTAAGCTTCTTCCTAGGCTACTTTGATGGTAGTGGTATCACCGCTAACCTCCCATACATTGGTATGGCGCTCATGTGTTTCGGTGGTGCAATCGGATTCGGCTTTGCGTGCTTTGGAGTTAGTAAAGGCATGGCTAAAGCCACAAGAGGGATGTTCATAGGAATTAAATCCTGGTTCATCAGAAAAGGAGATAAAAAGTAATGAAAGGTTTTGTTGTAGGACTTATTGTCCTTGGAGGCGTTTGCCTCGTTGGTGGTGCCGCAATTCTTGCGTATGGCATGGCCAAAGGTAATATTAATGACAACTTTGTCACTAATGAATATAAATTAGATGGCGATATCGATGATATCGAAGTCAAAGTTAGTACCGCGGATGTGGAAATCAAAAAAGCGGAAAACGATCAAGCTAAGGTCGTCTGTGTGGAAAAAGAAAAGGTTTATCATAAAGCCACAGTTTCCAATAAAGTCTTAAAGGTTGAACAAGTCGATGACCGTAAGTGGTATCAAAAGTTCCTCTTCAACTGGAACTGGAAATCCATGAAAGTGACCATCTATTTACCAGAAGTAGCTTATAACGATATCACAATGGATTCTGCTACTGGTGATCTCACCATTGATAAAGACTTCACATTTGTGAATATGCAGTTATCCTCAGATACAGGCGCAGTTAAAATTAATAATAAAGTCTCTGGTGATATCGAAGTCAAAGTCCATACTGGTAGTGTTCGTTTAACTGACGCTGAGGCTAATAACTTAAAAGTTAAATCATCCACAGGTGATGTCTATCTTAAGAATAGTGAAGTAAAAGTGGCCACTGATTTACAATCCTCCACAGGTGACTTCAACATTGAAAATGTCAAAGGTGGTTCATTCAAATCTAAAGCTAGCACAGGCCATGTCCATTTAACTGATGCTGTGTTTGAAAACAAGATTGAAATCAAAACATCCACAGGTGATGTGATATTTACAAGAAGTGACGCCAAAGATATTCACGTGGAAACAAGCACAGGTTCCATCAACGGAACACTCCTCACTTCAAAACTCTTCAGCGCTCAGTCAGACACAGGCTCAGTCAAACTTCCAAGTATGGAAGAATGGGATCAAGCTGGTGGCAAGTTTGAAGCAAAGAGTGATACCGGTTCCATCGATATCAAGATTGCTTAATTTAGATTAACGCTCAAACGAGCGTTTTTCTTTTGCTCTCAAAACGATATAATATCGTTATGCTCGAACTTCTATTTCCTTTAGCCATTACTTTAGCCATTGAAGTACCAATCTATTTATTAATGCGATGGCGTAACCTAAAACTATTCATAGTAGCGAGTGTTTCTAATATCGTTTTAAATCTTTTGATGAATATCTTATTAACTAGATTTTCGGGTAATGATTATTATCTATTTCTAGGTCTTTATGAAGTATTAACTACTTTAGTAGAAGCATTAATTATCTTCTTAGTTTGCAAGAGTAAATATATCGAAACATTACTCCACGCTTTAGCGGCAAATATGACATCATTTATCGTTGGTTTGCTTCTCAATTATTTATATGACTTACACGCTCTAATCGTGGTGCTAACTATATTGTTCTTTGCCGCTTATGCTTTCGTGGGAGCCATTACTGTTATTCACTACGTGAAAACAAGAGGAAAAGAAAACGCTAACTAGTAGCGTTTATATTCTGCTTCTTCTCACAGCAGTGATAATCACTGGTGTTAAGATTGCTCCTAAGATTAAAGCGAAGAAGATACCTAGCAAAATCCAAAGTGTGGAATTAGTGGTGGTACAGGAATTACCTGTATCTTTTCTTTGTTCTTCGAACGCTGTGATTTTATTAATAGTTAATTGATCCAAATCTAACTTTTCATTCGTAGTGAATGTTCTATGCTTTGGGTTGAAGTACATATAGAAACTCTTTTCTTCGCCTTTATATGTCACATCAATGAATAAAGCCATATTAGCGTCAGGAATCTTATTGTTATCGACCTTTAAGACATATTGATTAGCTTTCTTATAGTCTTCTTTAATGACCGCTCCATCGAAGTTACAGTCATCAATTTCATGGATATATGTAGTGAAAACTGCATCAAATCTTTGTTCAAAACTAAATTTATCATTCACATAGGTGTGATATTTAGCGGATTGACCTGGGGCAATGCTTTGTTCAGAGAAGATTGGATTAATGGCTTCTAAATCTAAATAATAAATTCTACTTTCACTATCAGAACGGAAAGGCACAGTGGTGACAGGAGCAATGTGGGATGAACCAACATTCTTCACTTCGATTTCATAACAAACGTTATTTTCGGTTTTGCGATTTTCGTCTACACCAACATAGTTCACATAAATATCCACGTTATCGTAGTTTTTTGTGTATTTCTTTGTTGGCTTAGCTGAATTAGCCATACAGGCCGGTAATAGCATTAATAAGGGAAATAGTTTTAATCGATTAGTCATAATAGCATTATCCATTTCTGAAAGAACAAACGCAACATTTTGCTTTCGCTAATTAGACGTTTAAGAGTGAGCAAATCTGCTAATTATTTGTGTTTATCTATTTTTTATTATTAGAAAATATAATAAAATGTGGTGCATATGAAGAAAGTCACTCCCTTAATTACGTGCCTTCTCGCTATCTCGTTATCCTTATTAGGTTGTTCTAATAAGCAAAACAATAAAAGCGGATCCAAAGGCAATAATCCTTCTCATATCGTCTCTCTAGATATCGTGGCCTTTAATGACTTACACGGTAACACTCTTGATAGCGATAGTGGTTTAGGTTTGGCTAAAACAACTACTTTAGTAAATGAATTAACAAAACATAGTAACAATAGATTATTAATCTCCCAAGGAGATATGTGGCAAGGTTCTGCGGAAAGTAATCTCACTCATGGTAATTTAGTCACTGAATGGATGAACGAACAAGGCTTTGTCTCCATGACCTTAGGTAATCACGAATTCGATTGGGGACAAGATGATATTGCCTCTAATAAGGAATTAGCCAATTTCCCATTCTTAGCCATTAATATCTATAGTACAGAAACCAATTCTTTAGCGAGCTATTGTCAGCCTTCCACGATTGCCACAATTGGCAGTGCGAAAATCGGCATCATTGGGGCAATAGGTGATTGTTATTCTTCTATCTCTTCATCTCAAGTGAAAGATATCTATTTTAAGGTTGGTGATGAACTCACTTCCCTAGTCAAAGCGGAGGCAAAATCCTTAAAAGAGCAAGGATGTGACTTTATTATCTACTCTATTCATGATGACGATAGTGCTTATAATCTTGATTTAAGCGATGGCTATGTTGACCTCGTTTTAGAAGGTCATACACATAAAAATTACGTACGAAAAGACGCGAAAGGTGTCTATCATGTCCAAGGTGGTGGCTATAATAAGAGCCTTCCATATATTCGCCTTGATATTGATACCGCTAATGATACTTATGATATTAAAAAGATCCAAAGCATATACACAAATGACTATTGGAAATTACCGGACAACGAAAACGCTCAAAAGATTTTTGATAAGTATCAAAGTGTGATAGGCACAGCGAGAATGCCAATCGGTGTGAACTCTTCTAGAAGAGATTCCACATACTTAAGAAACCTTGTTAGTGAACTCTATTTAGAAGCGGGCCTTGAAAAGTGGGGCGAACAATATAACATCTTCCTAGGTGGTGGTTATATTTCCTGCCGTTCCCCATATTATTTATCATCTGGAGATGTAAGCTACGCTGATTTATATAATCTCTTCCCGTTTGATAACGACATTCAACTCTGCTCCGTAAGTGGTGCTAGCTTGTTAAAACAGTTCATTAACACCGACAATGAAAACTACTTCATTGATTATTCTTTATATGGTGAAGGTCTAGTGAATAACATTGATAATAATGAGACCTATTATATCGTTACTGATTCCTATTCTTCTGACTATGGTCCTAATAATTTAACAGTAATTGAGTCATATAATGAAGATGGCTATTACGCTCGTGATTTATTAAAAGATTACATTGTTGAAGGTGGATTAGAAAACAAGATTACTGCGTAATCTACTTTTTGATATTTTTTGAGTAGAATTTAGGTTTTTCGTAATAGAAAAATCTTTTTTATTAATAGATTTATTAAATTTATTAATTTGTTTACCATACTCTCGGTCCCAAAGGAGGGTTACTTATGGCAATTAAGATTTACGCTGATGCCGGTAGCAATTTATTCTCAGGCATCATTAAGAAAAGAAATGCAGACATTACTGTTGTGAATATGTCATTAACCATTGATGAAAAAACCTATCAATGTTACAAAGACGAGATCGATGTGGATCAATTCTCCCATTCCTTCTATGAAAAGATGCGTCAAGGTGGGAACATCAATACTTCACAAATTACACCATATACATATGAAGAAGCTTTTAAGAAAGATATCGAAGAGGGTAATCAAATTATCTGCTTCGTGATGGCTAAAGGCATCTCTGGAACATATAACTCCGCTTGCCAAGCTAGAGACAACATCAATAGGGCACAAGGTAAAGAAATGGTCTATATCGTTGATAGCGCCACTGCCGGTTTTGGTGAAGGCTTACAAGCTCTCCATGCCTATGAATTAGTTAAGAAGGGTATGTCTTTCAAAGATATTTGCTATGAATGTGAGAAATTCAAATTCCAAGTGAGAAGTGAGTTCACCGTTGGTGATATCAAATACCTCATTAAAAAAGGTAGAGTGTCCGCTTTATTAGCGAAATTCATTAACTTCTTAAGAATCAAATTCATCCTTAAAGGTAGCAATAAATCTAAGATTGAAGTCGCTGGTAAAGTCAGTGGTCGTAAGATGGCTTTAAAAAGACTTGCGGAAACAGTAATCGCAAAAATTAGACATCCTGAAAAGCAAACTGTTTATATTTCTCACTGCGATGCCTATGATGACGCAGTATCTATTAAGAACTACTTAGTAGACCACGGCGTTACTAATGTGGAAATCTATTTCTATGACCTCATTACAGGCGCTCATATTGGTCCTGACTCTCTAGCGGTTTTCTATGTTGGAGAAAACAGAGATTAATTAATAAAATTAGTGTTTCTATCTTTTTCATCGCTGTTATATAATTAACTCACTGCCCGAGTGGTGAAACTGGTAGACGCACTGGACTCAAAATCCAGCGGTAGCGATACCGTGCCGGTTCGATTCCGGCCTCGGGCACCATCTAGTGCTTAACTTTGATGCGATACGTGTCAAAGTTTTTTATTTAAAATATAATAGGAATAAGATTTATGGCTAGCTCAATTGATTACTTAGAATTTGTTCTTGAACTATTAAGAGAAACAAGAAACATCACCTATAAAAAGATGATGGGTGAATTTATGCTTTATAAAGATGGCATCCTTTTTGGTGGTGTCTATGATAATAGATTTTTAATTAAGAAAACCAAATCATTAGAAAATAGTGGTCTTAAAGACCAGATTCCATATCCATCCGCGAAGCCTATGCTTTTAGTGGACAGCGAGGATCCAGACGAAATTAAAGAACTAGTTAATATAGTGATAAAAGATTTAAATAATAACCCTAAAAGTCACTAAGACTAACGCCATCTCTACACAATTTGAGTTGTAAGGTGTTGACCTGTTCTTGCTTCTTATTAGATGAAGTAAGAGAAAAAACAGATAAAACAATTGGAAGTATAAATAAGCGCTTTTTCATAATCTTATTATCGTTCTTTTTAAGGGGATTAAAGTTAAGTTTATTAGAGATAAAATTAGTCTTGATATATTCTATAAAAATATATGATTAGTAAATTACGTGTGCTAAAATAAGTTAAAGAGAAAAAAACTATGACTATCAGTAGCAAAAAGACTTTTAAAGCACTAATCATTGATAAAGAAGGCTTAGCAAGAAAAGTCCATCTTAAAGTAATAGAAGATAGCATCTGTGAAGATAGGGGTAAATTCTTCCGTCTTTGGTTTACTATCCTCATGATGATTACCATCATTGGCATCATTATTCTTGAAATCATGACTAATGATTCAAAGCCTTATGCGAAACTATTTGCAATGAATGAAGTAAGGGGCATTAGAAGAGTGAAATTCAAAATGAACCCTAATAACGAAAAAGAGTTTTCCGCGATTGCGTTTGCTATCGGTTATGACCAAATGATTTATATCAGCACTAAAGAAGATAGTGATTTGATTAGATATATTAACGAACAATACTTCGAAGAACTAACTTACGAAGACTACCAAAAAGTGGCTCAAAAATATGAAAATCGTATCCAAATGTTTAGAGATACCAATAAATATGCGCCACTGGTTATCGTCTTGATATTACTCATCATCGCTGTGGCTATTGCCACACCAATTATCGTTTCCAGCATTTTGTAATTAAACTTTAGCGGATTTATATACCCTAAATCGTCTAATTAGTGAAAGGTGGTGAAGAGATATGGCAAACAATCTCAAAAAAGTTAATCTCAACAAACGCCCATTAACAATTGTTTTTGCGGTCATCTGTGGCATTTCAATGTTGCTTTTAGTTGTACCTTGGTGCCGCAAACATTCATTTGGTAGCACCTATTACGTTTCCCCATTAGCTTTTAGCATGGGCCAAAACTTTCCAGGTGGTCTAATTGCTTTTGTTATCCTCATTGTTGACATGTTTCTTCTAATGAGTGATTTCTTTGTCATCGATCGTAAACATCGCGTTGTTATCAGAATTGTCAGCGTGGCTTTACTTGTCGCCTGTTTATTATTGACAATTCTTGTTGCCATTGGTGCAAACGTTCCTGTTAATGATTAGATAAGAGAATATCTACTGAATAACTAAAGAATAAAGCGATGATGGGCTAGACTATCACCGCTTTTTTATTAGACATTAGTGACCTTGTTTTACTTTCCCGTTATGGTGAGCTTAATATTGGTGAAAACCTAGTCAGTAAAGTGGGCACGCATAATAACGTGGCCTACGTTGGTGCTGAAACATCGTGCAAAATCGCCTTCAATATTTAAGTATTATTTACTTTAGAGTAAAAGTTAGATAAGATTTTAATGTGCATTTGCACAAACATATGAATATATAAAGCGGGAGTAGCGAAGTTAGAATCTCGTCAACACGGTGTATAACCCGGGACCTAACCAGTTCATGAGCAAGACGCAAATTCTTTTTGGAGGGACAAAATATGTTTGAAACAAAAAGCTCTAAAGAGGTCTTGCAAGAACTAGATAGTAATGTTGAGCAAGGTCTAAGCAGTCAAGAAGCTGGTGAAAGACTCATTAAACATGGGTTTAACAAATTACCAGAGAAGAAGAAAACTCCGCTTTTTTTAGTGTTCTTAGGTCAATTTAATGACCCAATGATTTTCATTCTTTTAGCCGCGGCTTTATTAAGTGTGGCTATCTCTATTTTTAACTCAGTTAAAAAGGGCGAACCATTTGATTTTGCAGATCCAGTCATTATCTTAGGTGTCTGTGTTCTTAACGCGATTATTGGTACAGTCCAAGAAAACAAAGCTGAGAAATCATTAGAGGCACTTAAAAAGATGTCTTCCCCAACCTGTGTGGTGAGAAGAGATGGAAAACTCATTGAATTAAAAGCCGAGGAACTTGTTCCTGGTGATATCGTCATCTTAGAAGAAGGTAGAACCGTTCCAGCGGACTTACGTTTAACTGAGGCTATTAACTTAAAAACTGATGAATCATCTTTAACTGGTGAATCCTTACCAGTCGAAAAAGACGCGAATATCGTCTTTAGTGAAGAAGTTGGTGTTGGTGATAGAGTCAATATGGTTTATATGTCCACACCTGTCGTATACGGACGTGGTGAAGGTATTGTTGTTAGAACTGGTATTGATACCGAAACTGGTAAAATCGCTAAATTACTCTCCGAAGGAGACGATGATACAACTCCACTTCAAAAACAACTTGCTAAGTTATCTAAATTCTTAGGTATCTTAACAATTGTTATCGTTGTGATCTTATTCGGTATTCAACTCATCGATTTAGTGAGAGCAAATACTCGTGCACCTTTAGGCACTGAAGGTTGGCTTGATGGCATTATTGATAACTTCATGTTCGCTATCTCATTAGCAGTCGCTGCGGTTCCAGAAGGTTTACCAGCGGTTGTGACTATTGTCTTGGCTTTAGGTGTCCAAAAGATGGTCAAAGCCAATACCATTGTGCGTAAATTACCATCCGTTGAAACATTAGGCGCTGTTAGTGTCGTCTGTTCTGATAAGACTGGTACATTAACCCAAAACAAGATGACAGTGGTGAGAGCCTACTTAAATGAAAAGTTAGTGGGTGGAGATGAAATCTTCACTGATGATTATAAATTCTTATCCATGGGTTTATCCCTTTGTTCTAACGCTTCTGTTGATGAAGGATTATATGGCGATCCAACTGAAATCGCTTTAGTGGAATACGCTAATAAGATGAATCAACATAAGAGTGATTTAGAAAAGGTTGCGCCACGTGTTAATGAATATCCATTTGATTCCGTGCGTAAGATGATGTCTACACAACACGACTACCAAGGTAAAAAGATTATCTTCACCAAAGGTGCGATTGACTCCATCTTAAAAGTCGCTGACCGTATTTCCATTAATGGTGAAGTAAGAAAGATTACCGCGAAAGATAAAGAAAATATTATGAAAGCCTCTGACACCATGGCAGTGGATGCCTTACGTGTTTTAGGTCTTGCTTATACATACGCTGACGAACTTAAAGAAGAAAACTTAGTCTTCGTTGGTTTAGTGGGTATGATCGACCCACCAAGACCAGAATGTAAAGATGCTGTTTCTATCTTTAATAAAGCTGGCATTACAACCATTATGATTACTGGTGACCATAAGACAACCGCTCTAGCGATTGCCAAAGAATTAGGTATCGCTGATGAAAACGGTGAAGCCTTAAGTGGTGATGAAATCGATGCCTTAACACCAGAAGAATTGCAAGAAAAGGTCAAGACAGTCCATGTCTTCGCCCGTGTTTCACCAGAAAACAAAGTGCAAATCGTGACCGCGATTAAAGCAAACGGTAACATTGCTGCGATGACTGGTGATGGCGTTAACGACGCTCCAAGCTTAAAAGCGGCGGATATTGGTATCGCCATGGGTATTACCGGTACTGACGTTGCTAAAGGTGCCGCGGATATGGTTTTAACTGATGATAACTTTGCTTCCATTGAAAAAGCCGTGGAAGAAGGTCGTGGTATTTATACCAACATCAAGAAAACAGTCTTATTCTTATTATCCACAAATATTGCTGAAGTCTTAGCGATGTTCGCAGTTGTTATTATGTCCCTCTTCTTAGTGGAACATAACTTACCAACTCCATTACTCGCTATTCATATCTTATGGGTCAACTTAATTACTGACTCCTTACCAGCGGTAGCCCTAGGCGCTGATGAAAAAGAAAGTGGCATCATGGATGATAAGCCACGTAATCCAAAAGAATCCTTATTCTCTAGAGGTGGTTATTGGGTGACATTTGGTTATGGTTTATTAATTACCATTACCACCGTCTTTGCCTTCTTAATGATCCCAATCTTTGAAGGCCACGCTAATACATTAGAAGATATCGCTAGAGTCTTAACAGAAAACGATGCGATTCGTATGCAATCACAAACCGCTGCGTTCTGCGTCTTATCCTTATCAGAACTCTTCCATATGTTAGGTATGACTTCCATCAAGAAGTCCTTCGTCCATAACTTCTGGAGCAAGAACTGGTTACTCTGGTTATCATTCGCTTTAGGTGTTGGTTTACAAGTCGCTGTTGTTAATATTCCTGGCTTAAATGGCTTCTTCTCATGCGCGCCATTAGACTTAGCGCATTGGGGTATTGTCCTTGCTTTAAGCGTTGCACCGGTCATTGTTCACGAGATTGTTGTGCTTGTTCTCTTTATAAAGAGAAAAGTTAGTAGATAAACCGCTCCACTCTCAGTAGAGTTATTAATTTTTATAGTAGTGTGCTTAATTTTTGCTGTGCCTATATCATTTAAGCATGCAAAACGAAAAGCGCATTATTATTATCGGTGGTGGCGTCGCTGGTTTATCAGCAGGTATCTATGCTGAACAGCACGGTTTTCACGCTGTCATATTAGAAAAGAACCCAGTCGTGGGTGGTATGTGTGTAGGCTGGAATAGAAAAGGCTATTATCTTGATGGCTGCATTCACTGGCTTACCGGCACTAAAGAAGGTACATTCTTAAACGAGATGTGGAAGAATGTTGGTGCTTTCAAATCCCAAGATGATATCTTATATCTTCCAAGCTGGGGTACTTTTGAATATCAAGGTCAATCAGTCACTTTATGGAGAGATCTTGACCGCGCTGAAAGAGAATGGAAAGAATTATCTCCAGTTGATAGTAAGATGATTCATAAGTTCTTCAAGATGGTACGAGACTTCACTAAAGTCGAATTACCATTAGACTTACCTTTATCAATGATTCCTTTACATAGAAAAATCGCTTTAGGTTTAAAGGTCTTATCTGTTTGGCCAAGCTATTTAGCGACTATGACCCAATCATGCGAACAATTTGCTGCTAAGTTTAAATCCCCAGTCATTAGATTTGCTTTAGAAAAAGCCCAAATCGGTGCGGGTAACTTATTCAGTATGATTTATAGCTATGCGACAGTTGTCGCTGGTGATGGTGGTGTTCCAATTGGTGCTTCCACTCCAATGGTGGAACGTATGAAAGAAAAGTTCCTTTCTTTAGGTGGCGCTTTAAAAGTGAACGCTAATGTCGATAGTGTCATTATCGAAAACGGTACCGCTAAAGGCGTGAAATTAATCAATGGTGAAGAATTCAAAGGTGATTACGTTGTCTCTTGTTTAGACACTAACTACACCCTTAAAAGATTACTCAGAGACCAATATAAATTCCCTGCTTTCCAAAAGAGATTTGATAATCCAAAAAGAAATCCTGCTCCTAGCTGTGTGATGATGCATTTTGCGATTGATAAAAATAGCAATATTCCAACACCATATTCATTTAACTGCGAGAAATTTAGCTGTGGTGGTTTAACTATTGACCACTTAACTATTCGTAACTATGCCTATGATGAATCATTCACTAGAGGCGATAAAACAATTCTCTCCGTGATGGTGGATCAAAGTAGTAATGAATATGCCTATTGGAGAAAACTCTCTAAGAATAGACAGTTATATTTAACAATGAAAAATGAAATCGCTAATGATGTGAAAGCTAGAATCATTGCGAGATTCCCAGAATTAAAAGATATTGAACTATTAGATGTCTGTACACCACATACCTTCAATAGATACGTTAATACCTCCTATGGTGTCTACATGAGCTTCTTATTCACTAAGAAAGATCCAATGTTTGCTCATAGTGGTAAATTACGTGGTTTAAAGAACTTCTACTTATCTGGTCAATGGATGCAAGGTCCTGGGGGTCTACCAATCGCCATGACACAAGGCAAGTTCGCTATTCAAAGAATTTGTAAAAGAGAAAAATTATCATTTGTCTTCTCACCAATTCCAGTCAAAAAGAAAGCCTAATTTATTTTGAAACTAACGAAATAACATGGCTTTTTTAAATTTCGACGAAAAGGTCTTTTTTATTGCCTAATCGTGTGTATAATTAACTATGACTTAAGAGGACACGCAATATGGACAATAAAGA
>CADCJP010000009.1 GCA_902801805.1 uncultured Erysipelotrichaceae bacterium
AACGTTAAGTATCAAGTTAAGGACCATACATTTGATGCCTCCTTTAAAATCACTAACGCTGGAGAATATTCAATTTATTACTATCTGTACATCAACGATAAGAACGTGATGCTTGTTGATTGTAGTGAGGCTAAAGAATATACAGTTAATTATTCTGGTTTAAAGACTCACGATAGGGGTCACTTTTACATCGAATTTAGTAACAATGTTGATTATAAGAAAACGATTGAAAATTATACATTTACTGTGGAGGACTAATTATGCAAGAAATTAAAAAAGGCAATTGGTGGCAAAGAAAAACCAAAGAGCAAAAGACTAGCTTTGTTTTTGCAGCGATTATCTTTGTCATCGCTTTAGCGGGTTTCATTGTCTTAATGAATGCTAGAGCGTTTGTGAGCAAAGAAATATGCGATTCATTCTATGGAGAAGGTGTTCCTAATGGTTGGATTGCCTTAGGCAAGATACTCGCGGAAGGCTCCGCTAAATGGTTTGTGAGCATTATCTTCTTCTTTATGGCGATTACTATCATCTTTATTGCGACATTCATTACCCATTTATTTGATAGCAAATCCCGTAAAGCAAAGACCGTTTCTTCCTTGGTGAGATCCATTATCAAATACGTTGTTATCATTGCGTTAATCTGTGTGATTCTTGTTGTCTGGGGTGTTGATGTCTTTGGCATCATCATGGGTGTTGGTATCTTAACATTAATCGTTGGTTTAGGCTGCCAATCCTTAATCCAAGACGTTATTTCTGGTTTATTCATTGTTTTTGATGATTATTTCGCAGTGGGTGATACCGTCATTATTGATGGTTTTAGAGGCACAATTGTGGAAGTTGGTCTTAAGACCACTAAGCTTCAAGACTTCGGTGGTAACATTAAATCCATCACCAATAGTTCTATCGTCACTGTCGTTAATATGTCTCGTATGAGAAGTGTTGCTTCTGTGACTTTATCAGTCTCTTATAACGAAGATGTCGAAAGAGTAGAAGCACTTATCATTCAAGAAATCGAAGCCTTAAAGGAAAAGATTCCAAACATTACCGAAGGTCCTTGGTATAAAGGCATTGATAATGTCACTGCCTCTAGCATTGATTTCTTAGTCATCGCCTTTACTGATGAAGGTAATAGATTCCAAGTCACTAGAGACTTAAAGCGCGAATTCTATTTATTGTTCAAACGTAATAATGTCCAAATCCCATATACACAAGTGACTGTTAATCCTGAAGATGAAAAAGATCGTCCAAAGGCTAGTAAAGAAGAAATCACTCTTGCCTTACAAGAACAAAGAAAGTTACGTGGTTTAGAACCAATTAAAAACGTTAAAAAGAAAAACACTGTTGTGGGCAGAGTGAAGAAAGCTTTCAAGAAAACAGAAGAAGAAATGGATTCAAAATAAAAGAGGCAAAAGCCTCTTTTTCTTTTAGAAAAATAATGACATCACTCCTATTGCTTGTATCACCGTTGAAACTAAGACAAAGACATGAAATATACAGTGGAACCAAAGGTTCTTTTTACCAACGCTATAAAGGATTGAGCCGATGGAATAGATGATGCCTCCCGCTAATACAAAGCCAAAGGAGAAAGCGCTCATATAGATAAAGCCACCACAGAATAGGACTAACCAGCCCATAGCTAAATATAAAATCAAAGAGATGACTTGGACGACTTTGCTTCTAAAGAACATTGCGTTTAAGAAGATACCTAACGCCGCTAATGACCACTCAATAATGAGCATGATTAAGCCAATAACATGTTCACTCATCAAAACCACACATATTGGGGTATAAGTTCCAGCGATTAATAAATAAATAGTGCAGTGATCTAAAACCCTAAATAATTTCTTATTAAAAGAATCAGCGGGGGTACTATGATAAAGGCTACTGACAAAATAAACATCAATAATTGTTAAACAAAAGATTAAAACACCAAGGAAATAAGAAGGATTAAAACTGCTTGAAGCTAGGGCGATTAAACCAATCACCATAATGATAATGGCGAGTGGGATACCAATGAGATGTGAGATAGTGTTAAATCTTTCTTGTCCTTTTGTGTATTTTGGGATTTTGACTTCTTGAATGTTTGCTTTGTAGTTCATAATGACCTCCAACCTTGCCATAATCTTAAAAGATTGCTTCTAAAAGGTCAGTGAACTGATTAATAAAAAACTCTACTTATCCAAATATCTATTCTCTTTGAATAAATATCAGTGAGTAGAGTGGTGTTTTTTCTATTATAAATAGAATATTAGAATAGTGGAGCGAGAACCTTAGCGATTTCCTCAAGCAGTTCTTTATCACTTTCATTAAAGCGATTATAGATTGGTGCGTCGATGTCGATGACCGCTTTGACTTCGTTATCCTTAATAATTGGGGTGACGATTTCACTTTTTGATAAGCTCGAGCAAGCGATGTGACCAGGGAACTCGTTGACGTTAGGAACGATAAGAGTTTTACCTTCTCTTGCAGCAGCGCCACACACACCTTTAGTTAAAGGAATAATCGTACAAGCGACATCACCTTGGAAAGGTCCGAGGTATAACTTGTCTCCTTCTCTAATGTAAAAACCACACCAATTGATACTCTCTAATTGGTTGAGTACCGCTGAAGCATTTGAGAGATTGCTCATAAGTGGTAAACCTTGATCAATAATGGCTTTAATTTGTCCGAGTAATAATTTCATATCTAAAATATAACGCATTTTTATCTTTCAGACACTGCTTATGCTTTAATTTTTCTTTTTAAGTTATTAAGATATTAAGCATGAAACGTATATTAGTGATTGGTTGCCCAGGTGCAGGAAAGACTTATTTTTCTAAAAAACTTAAAGAGATTACTTCTTTACCTGTCATCCATATGGATAACCTTTATTGGAATGAAGATAAAACATCCATCAGTTTTGATGAATTAAATAAAAAGCTTTTACCTTATTTAAAAGGAGAAGAATGGATTGTTGATGGAAATTACCATGACACCTTAAAACTCCGCTTAGAATACGCAACTGACGTCTTCTTCTTAAAGATGCCAAGAGAGCAATGCATCGAAGGTATCTTAGAAAGAATAGATCAACCTAGAGATGATATCCCTTGGGTTGAGACTAAGAAGGATGCAGTTGAACTCATCGAATGGACCATTGACTATGAAGCCCGCACCAAAGCGGATGAAGAAGCGCTCTTAAAAGAGTACCCAAATGTCAAAGTTCATATTATTAAAAGTAGAAAAGACGCTGATACTTATCTAGATAAGCTTAAAAAAAGATTCCATCGTTAGTGAGGAATCTTTTTTGCTAGGGACACGTTATCTTTACCGTTATTTTTCGCCATCCTATTAGCGTAGTCCGCTAAATCTAGCACGTGGTCGAAGTTGAATGTTTCATCAACCGGTAAGACAACTGCACCTACAGAAACAGTAATATGGAACTTTGGATATTCCTTGAACGTACAGGCGCTCACAGAAGCACGAATCTTCTCGCCCATTTCTAATAATTTTTCTTCTTTAACATCAGTTAAGCAAACGACGAATTCATCACCGCCCCAACGACAGACGAAGGCGCCTTCTTGTTGTGATAATAATTCACCGATTTTCACTAAGACAACATTACCGAATAAGTGACCATATGTATCATTAACGTTTTTAAATGCGTCAACGTCAACGAATAAACAGCCTAGGGTAGTGTTTAAGTTTCTATTTTGATATGTTTCATCTAAGTATTTGGCTAAGTAATTTTGATTAGCTAAACCAGTAAGAGAGTCGTGCATAGAGGCGTATTTGAAGTTTTCTGTGAAACTTCTTAAGCGCTTCGCGGCGACGTGACGGACGAGTTCCGCAAAGTAACCCAAGAGCATACACACAACATATAACATGCTGATACGTAAACGCATGTTAACTGAAAGTGTGGCAACTTGATTATCAATCATTTCAAAGGTCGCTTGCTCAGCAGCGTATTTTCTAAAGTCCGCTAATGGCCACCAGAAGAAGGCAATCATGGTTAAGAAAACAGGAACTGCAGTAATAAAACCAGCTTTTAAACCAAAGGTAATAAAAGAGAAGGCTGGAATTAATAAGATCCAAAGATGTAAGAAGCCATCTGGACCACCGTCATAGCATAAATAACCAAAGTAAAGGACAATGAGCGCCATGAAAAGACGGCCCCATAAAAGATGATATTTGTTAACAAATATGGTTAAGATAAAAACTAAAAGCGCTAAAACAAATCCTACCGTCATGATAATGGCGAAGAATTTTTGTGGGTCGTTTAAGAAGTGAGTAACGGCCGCACCAGCGGAAATGATAGCTAAAATAAGGGATAAGACAGCGACGAGGAATGATTGACGGAAATCGTCATTTAAAAGACCATCCGTCGCTTTATTAAAAAATTGCTTGAGTTTCATTTGATATACTATGTTGAGCCTTTGCCTCTTAATTATAACAACGATTTAATAATAATTAAACACTTTTTCATAAATGTAAACCGATTTTGTTTCTTTATATAAAGACTTTCCAGTATAATGATTTCCGTATCCATGGGACCTATTTATGGCCTATAGGGGGAATTATGAAAAGAAAATTTGATACAAAGGCAATCGTCTTAACAGGATTGCTCTTAGCTTTAGAGATTGTGCTACAAACAATCGGTAATTACTTACAATTTGGGCTGGTTAACATTAACTTATCTTTGATACCAATAGTGTTAGCGGCCGTCTTATGCGGGCCTATATCAGGTGGGATATTGGGCTTTTTTAATGGCTTAATGGCGTTACTCTCACCATCCACACTCGCAATATTCATGCCAGTGAATCCAGTTGGGACTGTGCTTGTCTGCTTACTCAAGTGCGCTCTAGCAGGCGTCGCTGCAGCATTTGTTTATGACCTGTTCAGAAAGATTGGTAAAAACAGATTCCTTTTTAATACCATCGGTTTATTTGTTGCAAGCGCGATCGTCCCTGTTATTAACACAGGCTTATTCGCATTAGGCGCATTAGTCTTCTTCCAAGATTTACTTAAAGCCAGTATTAATGAAACAATGCCAAACATTGGTGCGGTTTTGATCTTCGGCTTTATTGGTGTTAACTTCTTCTTTGAACTAGCAACCACAGTGTTCATCACTCCAGCTGTCGGTATGGTTCTCTATAAAAGAGAAGAGAAATCTCTTGATAAATAGTACTTTTGTTTTATTTTTAATCCGTTTGAAGGTATCATTTAGTTATGCAAAAACCTTTAGCGGATTTTTTACGTCCTGAATCCATTGAAGATATGGTGGGCCAACACCATCTTTTAGACAAAGGCACAGTTTTTAGAAAAAGCATTGATAGTAATCATATTACCAACATGGTTTTCTATGGTCCTCCAGGAGTGGGTAAAACCACACTTGCTAATATCATTGCGAAGAATTCTCACTTATCTTTATATAAATTAAATGGCACTAATGCATCGATTGATGACATTAAAAACGTCATTAAGGAATCTGATAGTTTCTTAAACAATGAAGGTGTTTTGCTCTACTTGGATGAAATCCAATATTTAAATAAGAAACAACAACAATCTCTTTTAGAGTTTGTGGAATCAGGTAATATTACCTTAATTGCCTCCACAACAGAAAACCCATATTTCTATATCTATCCCGCTTTGATTAGTCGTTGCACAGTCTTCGAATTCAAAGCCTTAAAAGTGGACGATATCAAAGAAGGATTATTAAAAGCTTGTAATAAGTTAGGTCTAAAGATTGATGAAGATGCTTTAGAAACTCTCGCCCTTGCCTCTAACGGGGATATGCGTAAGGCTCTTAATAATTTAGATTTTATCTATGGTGCTTTAAATAAGACCAATAAGATTAATCTAGAAACAGTTAAGCAACTCATTGATAAGGCTAATATTGCTTATGACCGTGGTGAAGATAAACACTTTGATACATTAAGCGCTTTTATGAAGTCACTTAGAGGTAGTGATCCAGACGCCGCTATCTTCTATTTAGCAAAGTTATTAAAAGGTGGAGATATCATTGCTGCAAGTCGTCGTTTATTATGCTCAGTGAGTGAAGATGTAGGTTTAGCTTATCCACAGTTAATTCCAATTGTAAAAGCGTGTGTTGACAGTGCACTTCAGCTCGGTATGCCTGAAGCTAGATTACCATTAGCGAATGCGACTATTTTAATCGCTACAGCCCCTAAGAGTAATTCTGCTTATTTAGCCGTGGACACTGCAATGATGGATATCGATCAAGGTAAGGGTGCAACAGTACCGAGAAACTTACAAAATACCCATTTCGATGGAGAAGACGCTAAGGTCAAAGGACAAAACTATATCTATCCACATGATTTTCCAAATCACTATGTGGAACAACAGTATTTACCCGATGACCTTAAGAAGAGACAATACTACATCCCACAAGATAATAAAAATGAGCAATCGTTTAAAGAATATTGGGATAAAATCAAGAAAAAACACAAATAATTATGGATTCTTTAAAAACATTAATGGACAAAAAACAATACGATTTAGTCTTGAAACTCACGGAGAATAGTCAAGACTCTTTAGCGTTGTTTTATCGCTTAAGTGCTTTACTCGCTACTGGTAAAAGTGAAGATGCTTTAACTCTCATCAAAGAGAGAAGACAAACTCTTTTAACTAAGCCAGGAATCTTAATGAAAATACATATTGAGATTCTCTGCTTATTAGGTAGATTTGATGAAGCTTATAGTGAACTTCGTTACTATCAAGAATTACCATATGAAAATCAAGAAACAGAAGAGATTTTAAACTCTCTTCCTAAATACATTCGTGAGGAAGAAATTAAAGTCTATCGTCATAAAGAAGTAGGTCAAGACGAAATCAGACAAAAGCTCTTGAGTAAGAGTGACGCTGATGTGCTAAGCGCACTTGATGCGGTCCGAGGTCAACCTTTAGAAAACTTCCTTCTTCCAATTTTTAATATCTTAACTAAATACCCAAGGCAAATGGTGCGTGCGTTCGCGCTTCTTTTGCTCGTTGCGAAGAAATACGATAAAAAGGTTTCCTATTTATTCTTTGATAAACTCATTGAAGTTATTCCCGCGGAACTTGAAGAACCTTTTGTTTTAAAAGGTATTGGCAACATGGAAGATATTGCTAGTATGTTCCAAAATGTCTACCATGACCCATCTTTAAGCCAAAACGCTGTTAATATCTTATCTTCCTATCTCATTTACTCTTATCCAAATAAACCAGAGTTCTCTAGAGAAGAGATTCTCGTGATCTTTGGCTACCTCGCTAAAGACTTATTAAAAGTGAGAGGAAATAACCTTGAAGAAATGTGCGAAGAATATAACTTAGACCCTGAAGAAATGAGGGAACAAGTTAATAAAATTAAAGCCCATCTCGACGAATTCTAAAACCTCACTCTTCTTATAAAGAAAAATACAAGCGCTTTTGCTTGTTTTTTATTTTTCGTACGTGTTATATTTATACACGCACAACTCGAAAGGATAAATTTACATATCATGGAAAGAAAAGTTAAAAAATTAGAACACTGCCATACTGAAGTAACAGTTAACGTCGATAAAGACTTATGGAAAAAAGCTCAAACCAAAGCTTTCAAAAAGATCGCCGCTAACATCACAGTTCCAGGCTTCCGTAAAGGTAAAGCCCCAGAAAACATGTTAAAAGGCCGTGTTGATCAAATGAAAGTCTTCAATGAAGCAATCAATGATGTCTTACAACCAGTTTATGAAGATGTCTTAAAAGGTGAAAACCTTCAACCAATGGCTAGACCAGCCTTTGATGTCACAAAATTAAGCGAAGACGAATTAGAAGTTAAAGTCACTGTTGTGACCCGCCCAGAAGTTAACCTTGGTAAATACACCGGTTATGAATTAGGCAAAGAAGCTGCCGAAGTCAAAGAAGAAGAAATTGATGCAGCAATTGAACAATTAAGAAAACAAAATGCTACAATTGCTCCTAAGGAAGGCCAAGCGGAAAAAGGCGACACAGTCGTCATGGACTTCGAAGGTTTCGTTGATGGCGTTCCATTCGATGGCGGTAAAGCTGAAAACCACGAATTAGAATTAGGTAGTGGTCAATTCATCCCAGGTTTCGAAGATCAATTAGTCGGTGCCTCTGCAGGTATCGAAGTGGAAGTTAAAGTTAAATTCCCAGAAAACTATGGTCCAGATGAAATCTCTGGTAAAGATGCGATCTTCAAATGTAAGATTCACGAAGTGAAACAAAAAATATTACCTGAATTAGATGAAGAATTCATCAAAGACTTAAACATCCCAGAAGTCGCTAATGTCGAACAATTAAGAGCCAACCGTAAAGATGCACTCTTAAAGAGCAAAGAAAACGTTGCTAGACAAAACTACTTAAATAAGTTAGTCGATGAAATCAAGAAAGTTTCTACATTTGATATCCCAGAAGAAATCATCGCTGAAGAAACAGAAAACCGCAAAAAACAATTCGAACAAAGATTACAACAATCTGGTATCGATCTCGAACAATACAAAGTCTTGACCAAGACCACTGACGAAGCTTTAACAAAGCAATTATCCGAAGAAGCTAAAGTTGGTTTAGAAAGCTTCCTCGTCATGGAAACAGTTGGTGAAAAAGAAAAAGTTGACGTCACAAACGAAGAACTCGATGCCGAACTCGCCAAGATGGGCGAACAATACAAGATGAGCGCTGAACAAGTTAAGCAAGCCTTAGGTCAACAAATTGTTAACTTCCGTCACAATATGCTCATGCAAAAGGTTGAAAACTTCTTATTAGAAAACAACAAATAATTTAATTTATTAAATTAAAAAGGAGGTCATGTTTATATGAGTGATAAACCACAAACATTAACCTTGCCATTATTACCAACACGCAGTTTCGTGCTCTTCCCAAGCACAATCCAACCAATTGAAGCGGGAAGAAACTTCTCTATTAACGCGATTCATGCAGCGCACTTACAAGCAGATTCTTTGCTTTTTGTCGCTTGCCAAAAGAATCCTAACGACGAGATTATCGATTTCGACAATATCTACCATGTCGGTAGCTTATGCCGTATCGTCTCTATCGTTGAAAAGGGCGATCTCGTTCGCGTTAGAGTGGATGTTGTTGAAAGAATCGTCATTAACGAAGTGACCTTTGATCAAGTCAACGGTTACTATGTCGCTAACGCGACTATCGATAACGTTCCACAAATGGACGAAGTCACAAACGAATCCATTATTCGTGCGATTGTTGATAAATTAAACAACTTACCAAACGTGTTGTCTCTTTTAAACAAGTCCACTTTAAACCAAGTGAACAAAGTCAAAGATGCCGCTAGTTTATGCTACATTCTCGCTAGTAACCTTCAATCTTCTACTGAAGAAAAGCAAGCAATGCTTGAATGCAACAATGTTAATGAATTAATGGAAAGAGTCTTAAGACTTATTTCTGGTGAACAAACCAAGGCACAAATCGATGAAAACATCGCCAATAGTGTCCGTGAATCCACAGAAAAGAGTCAAAAAGAGTATTTCCTTAGAGAAAAATTAAAAGCCATTAAGAAAGAGTTAGGCGAAGTCACTAACGAAGAGAATTCTCCAGAATCCATTTTAGAGAAACTCGAGAAGAATCCATATCCAGAAAACATCAAAAAGAAAGTCAAAGCGGAACTCGCTAAATTCGATATGATGCCACAAGGCTCATTAGAAGCAGCGTTAATCCAATCCTACTTAGATGTTCTTATGAACATTCCTTGGTGGGAAAAGACTGAAGATGATGAAGACTTAAAACACGTCGAACAAATTCTTGATGAAGACCATTATGGTCTAGAGAACCCAAAGAAGAGAATTGTCGAATATCTTGCCATTAAGAAATTAACTGGTAACCTCAAATCCCCAATTCTTTGCTTCTATGGTCCTCCAGGCACAGGTAAGACTTCTTTGGGTAAGTCCATCGCAAGAGCGTTAGGAAGAAAGTTCTTCAAGTGCTCTTTAGGTGGTATCTCTGATGAAGCGGAAATCCGTGGTCATAGAAGAACATACGTTGGTGCGCTTCCTGGCCGTATCATTCAAGGCATGAGAAAGGCCGGAGTGACTAACCCTGTGTTTTTACTCGACGAAGTCGATAAACTCGCTTCTAGCTACAAAGGCGACCCTGCAAGTGCCTTATTAGAGGTCTTAGACCCAGAACAAAACAACCAATTCAACGATAACTACGTTGAAGAACCATATGATTTAAGCGATGTCTTATTCATTTGTACCGCGAACTATTTAGATAATATTCCTGGTCCATTAAGAGATCGTCTTGAATTAATTCAACTTTCTTCCTATACCGAAATTGAAAAGATGCACATCGCTAAGGAACACTTAGTGAAAAAGCAAATCGCTCTTAACGGTTTAAAAGAAGAACAAGTATCCTTCGAAGATGACGCTTTAACATTCATCATCCGTTCCTATACAAGAGAAGCGGGTGTTCGTGAACTCGAAAGAAAGATTGCTTCTTGCTTAAGAAAAGTCGCAGTTGCTTATGTTAAAGATCCAAGTATCACTCACACAGTGGTCACACCTGACAAAGTCAGAGAATACCTTGGTGTTCCATATTTCGAAGATACCCAAAAAGAAAAAGAAGCCCAAGTCGGTGTTGTTACTGGCTTAGCTTATACAGAATACGGTGGTGACATCTTACCAATCGAAGTTAATTACTTCAAAGGTAAAGGTGCTCTCATCTTAACTGGTCATTTAGGCGATGTCATGAAGGAAAGTGCCTCTATTGCCCTTGACTATGTCAAGAGTAACGCTGAAGCCTTCCAAATTGACCCAGAATTATTCGCTAATAATGACATCCATATCCACGTACCTGAAGGTGCTGTACCAAAAGATGGTCCAAGCGCAGGCGTGGCCATGACATGTGCAATAATATCTTGCTTAAGCAAACGTCCAGTTTCTCCAGATGTGGCGATGACTGGTGAAGTGACCTTAAGAGGACAATCCTTACCAATCGGTGGTTTAAGAGAAAAATCTTTAGCCGCCTTAAGAAGTGGTATTAAGAAAATTGTCGTACCAAAAGACAACAAGAAAGATGTCGATGAACTTCCAAAGGAAGTTAAAGACACTTTACAAATCGTCTATATGTCTTCAGTAGAAGACGCAATTAAAGAAAGCTTTGTGAGATGATCAACTTTTTAAACGCGACATTTATCAAATCTTGCCCAAATAGAGACGAAAGACCTCAGGCGCAAAAACCTGAGGTTTTAATCGTCGGGCGAAGCAATGTTGGTAAATCATCTTTGATTAATGCTTTAACCCAAAGAAAGAAATTAGCCTTTACTAGTTCTAAACCAGGCCATACACGTCTATTAAATTATTATGATATAGACGGTAAGTTCTATCTCGTTGACGCTCCTGGATATGGCTACGCTAAAGGTGGTATTGACTTAGATAAGCTCTTCGCTGAAATGATGGATTCTTATTTCACCGATAATCTAGATTTAAAACTTGTTTTAATTCTTCTAGATGCCAGAAGAGAACTAAATAACGATGATATTGAAATCATTGATTACGTAAAGGAAAATGAGATTCCTTTCGCAGTCGTCATTACTAAGTGTGATAAGGTTAATCAAAAAGAGAAAGCCGCGCTTAATAAACATCTCAAAGAAATGGAACTTACTAACGAACAGGTTTATTACACATCCGCTTTAAAGAACAACACTTTAGACCTTTTGAAAAAAGGGATTGAGAAAAGCCTTTAGTTTAGTATAATAATTAACGTCCGTTGAAGAAGAGGAGTAATCTAATTACCGCTCATAGAGAGTCGAGGATGGTGGAAGCTCGACAGCAGGCTTAGATGAAGGTCGCTTTGGAGGAATAGTTACCTAGCGAAAATAGGTTAATGAAGTGCGTAGGCCTAATGTCTACGAACTAAGGTGGTACCACGCGTAAGCGTCCTTAGATAGGGCGTTTTTATTTTATGGAGGTAAGTTTATGTTAGATAAACGTTACGATCACTTACAAGTAGAGAAAGATAAGTACCAGAACTGGAAAGAAAAAGGATACTTCACAAGTGGTGATATTTCCAAGAAACCATTTAGTATTGTTATTCCTCCTCCAAACGTTACTGGTAAGTTACATATTGGTCATACTTGGGACACAACGATTCAAGACATTATTGTCCGTTATAAGAAGATGCAAGGATATGACGTTTTATGGCTTCCAGGCATGGATCATGCGGGTATCGCAACCCAAGCTAAAGTTATGGAAAAGCTCAGAAATATGGGCAAAGACGTGACAAAAATCACACGTGAAGAGTTTTTACAGTGGGCTTGGTCTTGGAAAGATGAATACGCAAGCCACATCCATGAACAATGGGCACAAATGGGCTTAGCGCTTGATTATACAAAAGAAAGATTCACCCTTGATGAAGGCTTAAACTACGCAGTTAGAACAGTCTTCGTCACCTTATATAACAAAGGATTAATTTACCAAGGTGAAAGAATCATTAACTGGGACCCAGTGCAAATGACTGCGCTTAGTAACGTCGAAGTTATTCACCAAGACGATAAGGGTTATATGTATTATTTCAAATACCCAATCGTCGGTTCTGATGAATACTTAACAGTGGCTACAACTAGACCTGAAACCATGTTCGGTGACGTCTGCGTTGTTGTTAATCCTAAAGATAAAAGATATACAAAATATCACGGAATGAAGGTTATCAATCCAGCGAATGGTGATGAACTTCCAATTATTTGTGATGAATATGTTGATATTGAATTCGGTACTGGTGCGATGAAATGTACACCTGCTCATGACCCAAATGACTTTATCATTGGTCAAAAATATGGCTTAGAAATGCCAATCATCTTTAACAAGAACGCCACTATGAATGAAAAGTGTGGCAAATACCAAGGTATGGACAGATTCGTCTGCCGTGAAGCCTTAATTGAAAACATTAAGAAAGATGGTAACTTTGTTAAACAAGAAGAAATCGTCCACCCAGTTGGTCATAGTGAAAGAAGTAACGCAGTCGTGGAACCAATGCTTTCTAAACAATGGTTCATCAAGATGCGTCCTTTAGCCGATCAAGCTTTAGCTAACCAAAAGAAGAAAGGTGATAAAGTTTCCTTTGTTCCAGATCGATTTGAAAAAGTCTTTATCCAATGGATGGAAAAAGCGGAAGACTGGTGTATTTCCCGTCAATTATGGTGGGGTCACCGTATTCCTGCTTATTATAATAAGCATACTGGTGAAGTTAAGGTCTTAATGGATCCACCACAAGATATGGAAAACTGGGAACAAGAAAGCGATGTTCTTGATACTTGGTTCTCCAGTGCTTTATGGCCATTCTCCACAATGGGCTGGCCAAACAAAACTCCAGAATTAGAAAGATATTTCCCAACCGATGTTTTAGTTACTGGTTATGACATTATCTTCTTCTGGGTTTCAAGAATGATTTTCCAAAGCTTAGAAATGAATGGTGTAAGACCATTTAAAGAAGTCGTTATCCATGGTTTAGTGAGAGATGAATTAGGCCGTAAAATGTCGAAGACATTAGGTAACGGCGTTGACCCAATCAAAGTCATTGCGGATTATGGTGCTGACGCTCTTAGATATTTCTTAACCACTAACAGTACACCAGGTCAAGATATGAGATATATCGATGAAAAGGTGCAAGCAGCTTCTAACTATTTAAATAAAATATGGAATAGCGCGCGTTACGTGTTATCTATCTTAGGTGATGACTATAAAGAAAGCGAATTATCTTTAGATAAGATGTCCGCTCTTGATAAGTGGATTATTAATAGACTTAATACCACAATTAAGAATGTGACCATGAATATGGATAAATATGACTTCAATGCGGCTAGTAACCACTTATACAACTTCGTTTATGATGATTTCTGCTCACAATACTTAGAAATGTCTAAAGTCGCTCTTAATAGCGATAACGAAGAAAGTAAGAACACCACAAAAGCGGTCTTACTCAAGTGCTTGAAGAATATAATTCTTCTCATCTATCCATACACTCCATTTATCGCAGAAGAATTATATTGCTCACTTCCAACACATTTAGAATCCATCATGCTTGAAACATATCCAAAATATGATAAGAAGCTTTTTGATGATTCTAAAGACTATCAAGTTGAATTATTATTCAATCTCATTAAAGATGTCAGAAACTACAAGATTGAGAATAAGTTAGCGCCTAACGCTAGCCTCGACTTATCATTACTTCTTAAAGAAGAAATGTTTGAAGGCTTCCTTGCTTACTTGAAGAGATTCTCTTTCTCTGATGTGAAACTCTTAAACAAAGATCAACACGTTGAAGGCGAATCACACATCTATAATGAAGCGGAATTATACATCGCTAGTGGCGTTGATAAAGCCGAACTCTTAGCGAAGTTAGATAAAGACATTGAAGCGCTTAATAACGAAATCAAACGTTGCGAAAACATGCTCAATAATCCTAACTTCACAAGCAAGGCACCAGAGGCTAAAGTTGCTCTTGAAAGAGAAAAATTAGCCAAACACCAAGAAAATTTGCAAGTTTTATTAGAAAAAAGAAAGAAAATTGCATAATTTTAGGAAAAATACCAATTTGACCTCCTATTAATTAAGTAGGAGGTTTTATTTTATGACTTATAAACTAATGACTACTGAAGAGATGCAAAATCACTATGTCGGTGAAGCCATTACATTAACCGCAGTGATGGCGGTTCTTGCAGTCGCGATTGTCGCTGTTGTCATTTATCGCTTGTTTAGAAGTGGTAAAGGTGGCGTCTCAATTCCAGGTGGCTGGAAATTCTCTTGGAACTAATGAGTAAGATTAATGATTTATCTTCTTTTGATAAACCAAGAGAAAAAGCGGAACGTTTTGGTATTGAGAAATTACTAGACGAAGAACTTTTAGCGTTAATCATCAACGTTGGAACAGTGGGGCACTCATCTTTAGATATCGCAAAAGATTTGCTTAATGAATGTGGCTCTTTGAACGGTTTACTCGCTAAACCATACCAATACTTTCAAACGTTTAAGGGGTTAAAGAAAGTTAACGCTTTAAAACTCGCGTCAGTGATGGAAATCGCTCGAAGAATCAATGAGAAAAGACAGCTCATCAATGAAGAAAATACTGTCGTCAATAGCGACTCTCTTTACCGAAGATATTCGCTTTCTTTGATTGGTAAAGAACAGGAATTATTTAACATTATTATTCTTAATAAGAATAAACAAATCGTTTATGAGAAGACTTTATACCAAGGAAATGATAATAATGTCATTATCTCAATTCGCGATATTGTGAGGCTTATTTTGCTCCATAATGGTTACTATTATTATCTGATTCATAATCACCCAAACGATAATCCAGAACCAAGCAAAGCAGACATCAATTTCACTTTAAAAATCCAAGCCAAAACTAACAAGATTGGGGTTAAGTTACTCGATCATCTAATCATTCATCAAAATGGTTATTATTCTTTTTTACACGATAAACTACTAGCACAAGATAAAAATGTGTAAAATAAAGTTGCACGCTTTTATAACTTATGTTATATTACATGCGTTGTCGCCTCACTAGCTACAACCGCATAGAAAAGGTTTCCTAAACTTTATTAAGTACCTTAATAGCGAGTACTTAGTGAATTAACAAAAGGAGGGACATTATGTACGCAATTATTGAAACTGGTGGAAAACAAGTTCGCGTGGAAGTTGGTAGCAAAATCTACGTCGAAAAACTCGATGCCGAAGTCGGTGCCACAATCACCCTCGACAAAGTTCTCTTAATCGGAGACAAAGCTGTCAAAGTTGGCAACCCATACATCAAAGGTGCTAGCGTTGCTGCTAAAGTCGAAAAACAAGGCAAAAGTAAAAAAATCCGCGTCTTCAAGTACAAAGCAAAGGCTAACGAACACAAGACCATTGGTCATCGTCAACCATACACTTGCTTAGTAATCGAAGCTATCAATGCCTAATCATGATTAAAGTGATAATTGGCCGTGCATCTAATAATCAAATTAATTTCTTAGAAATTAATGGTCACGCTAATAGCGCAGAGTATGGACAAGATCTTGTCTGTGCGGCTGTCAGTGCAGTAGTGACTGGAGGATTCAATAACTTAGTGAACGTAAATAATTACGAAATCAAGTTAGAAGAAGGACATGCTTATTTCAAAAGCGAACGTCCATTAGATGCTCATGATGAAGTAGTGATTGAAACAATCGTATGTGGGTTAAACACAATACGTGAAGAAAATCCTAAATTCATCGCTATCAAAACCGATAAGTAATTCGGTAGAAAAGAGGAAATAAAGATGTTATTTAAATTAAATCTCCAACTCTTTGCTAGTAAAAAAGGTGTCGGTTCCACAAAAAACGGACGTGATTCTGCTGGTCGTAGACTTGGCGCAAAAGTCGCTGATGGACAATGGTGCCATTCTGGTAGCATTATCTACCGTCAAAGAGGAACAAGAATTTACCCAGGTGTTAACACCAAAAAAGGTAAAGACGATACCATCTTCGCCACATGTAATGGTGTTGTGAAGTATGAACGTTCTGGCAAAGACAGAACAGTCGTGAAAGTCGTTCCACAAGAATAATTGACAAAATTGAACATTAAGACCACAAATTAGTGGTCTTTTTGTATGCTTTTCTTATATAATAGAAAAGAAAGAAGAATTTTATGTTTATTGATCGTGCAATTATTGAAGTAAGAAGTGGTAAAGGTGGCGATGGCGCCATTGCCTTTTTACATGAGAAATATGTTGCTAAAGGTGGACCAGCTGGTGGTAACGGCGGTCGTGGTGGCTCAATCTATTTAAGAGCGAGTAAAACCATCAACACACTTTTCAATTTCCGTCATAGCAAAACATTCATCGCAAATGATGGTGAAAAGGGTGGCATCAAAAATCAATACGGTAAATATGCAGAAGATGTCATCGTCGATGTCCCAATCGGCACTGTTGTCTATTTAGAAAAAGACAAAGAGTTCATCGGTGACTTAAACGAAGATGGCAAGATTATTAGAGTCGCTAAAGGTGGCCGTGGTGGTCGAGGCAATAGCTGCTTCAAGAGTTCCACTAATCGCGTTCCAAAGATTGCGGAAAATGGCGAACCTGGTGAAAGAAAAAGATTAATCTTAGAACTTAAGTTATTAGCCGATGTCGGTTTAGTTGGTTTCCCAAGTGTTGGCAAATCTACACTTTTAAGTGTAGTGAGTGCTGCTAAACCAGAAATCGCTGATTATCCATTTACCACAATTACACCAAACCTTGGTGTGGTCTCAGTGAAAGATGGTAGTTCCTTTGTAATGGCGGACTTGCCTGGATTAATTGAAGGTGCTCACTTAGGCAAAGGCTTAGGTTTACAGTTCCTTCGACACATCGAAAGATGCCGTGTCATCGTGCATGTGATTGATTTATCAGAAACTGGTAGAGATCCATACGAAGATTACAAGATTATTAACCAAGAATTAAAAGAATATGGCTTCGCTTTAGATAAACGTCCACAAATCATTGTCGCTAGTAAGATGGATGAAGAAGGGGCAAAAGAAAAGCTTGTTAAATTAGAAAAACAAATTGGTCAAGAAATCATCCCGATCAGTGCCATTACTGAAGAAAATATTGATAAGTTATTATATAAATGTGCGGCGGTCTTAAAAGAAACACCGTTATTCCCACTCTATGATGAGAAGGAAGAAAACCTTGATCATAAGACCTACACACTTGAAGATGAAGAACCATACTTCACCATTAGAAGAATTGACGCTCATACTTGGTCAATTGAAGGTGATAAGATTCTTAAGTTCTATAAGATGACTAACATTTCTACTGATGAAGGTATGATGGTCTTAATGAGTAAGATTCGCTCTCTTCGCATCGATGATGAATTAGAAAACCGTGGTGCTGAAGATGGAGATACAGTCATCTTAGATGACTTTGAATTCGAATACGTGAGGTAATTATGAAATTAGAAGCTTATTTGAAAGTTGTCGAAGAGTTTTTAAAAGATTACCTGGAAAAAACACATTGTCAAAAATACATCTTAGGTATTTCTGGTGGTGTTGATTCCTCATTATGCGCTGCTTTAGCGAGAAACGCCGTTGGTAAAGATCGTTTGCTTTGCTTAATCCTTCCAATTGAAAGCGCTAAGCAAGACGAAGAAGACGCTAAGAAATTAGCAGAAGAATTAGACCTCAACTATGTTGTGGTTGATAACTCAGAGGCTTTCAAAAGCTTTATCAAAGCGAATGAAGAACTCGGTGTGACTTTTGACAGAAGCACCTTAGGTAACTTCAAAGCGCGTCTTAGAATGTGCACATTATATGCCTATGCACAAAAATATAACGGCTTAGTTATCGGTACAGATAACGCCGATGAAAGATATACTGGCTACTTCACCAAGCATGGTGATGGTGCTTGCGATATCCTACCAATCGCTCACCTATTAAAAGGTGAAGTCGTGGAAGCAAGTAAATTACTAGGTATTAGCGATTATCTCGCTGAAAGAGTGCCAACCGCTTCATTATTTGAGGGTCAAACTGATGAAAATGAAATGGGTGTCACTTATAAAGACCTAGATAAATATATCTTAGGGGGCAAGGTTGCTCCTGAAGTTGAAGCACGCATCGAACACTTACACAAAATAAGTGAGCATAAGCGTGTGGCCACTCCAATGGCACCAAAATTCGATAGAGGTGAATAATGAAGGTTAATAAATTAGAGACAATTTTCCTTTCAAGCTTAGTCAGCGCTTTTGTTGTTTTCCTTTTTATTATTCTTTTTATCCTCGTAAATTTATAAAATTATAGAAGGTAATAAATATGATTTATTCTTTGAAAGGCAAAGTTTTATTAACTGATGGCGACACTGTTGTGGTCGATGTTCATGATGTCGGCTACCAAGTTTTAGTCAGCCATATTAGTGACTATGAAGTCGGTCAAGACGTCTTCTTGTATACCTATAATGTAGTCAGAGAAGATGAACAATATCTTGTTGGCTTCTCATCTTTAGATGAAAAGAAAGTCTTCTTAGCCTTAATCAAAGTTAAAGGTTTAGGACCTAAGACCGTGATTGGTGCTTTAAGCGCAACCACAGTGGATGGTGTGAAGAATGCGATTGCCTCTAATAACGTTGCCTATTTAAAGAAATTACCAGGTATCGGTGCCAAAGCCGCTAGCCAAATCATCCTTGATCTCAAAGGTGAATTAACCGGTACTAAAGGTGACCCAACAGTTTACGATGAAGTGTATGAAGCCTTAAAAGAATTAGGCTTTAAAGGTGCAGCCATTGACCGCGTTTTAGCGACGATTAATGAAAAAGATGCCGCTCCTGAAGAAATATTACGTTTAGCTTTAGCTAAGTTAAAGAAATAGTATGTCCAGATTACTTGATGCAAATAGAAATAATAACGAAACTCAAGAAGAGCTTTCACTTAGACCACAAACTCTTGATGAATATGTCGGTCAAAAGGACTTAAAGGCCAATCTTAAGGTTTTTATTGGTGCTGCTCTTCATAGAGATGAACCATTAGATCATATTCTTTTCTATGGTCCTCCAGGTTTAGGTAAAACTACTTTAGCGTATGTCGTTGCTAATGAAATGCACGCGAACATTCATTTTGTGAATGGTCCGGCTTTAGAAAAACCAGGTGATTTAGGCGCTATTTTAAGCAATTTAAATAAAGATGGCGGAGACATCCTCTTCATCGATGAAATCCATAGACTTCCACGTATTGTGGAAGAAACACTCTATAACGCCATGGAAGATTTTAAATTCTCTGTCGTTATTAATCGCGATACAAGTGCGAGAACATTAACGATTGATTTACCACCTTTCACACTCATTGGTGCAACTACCCGTGCAGGTAATCTAAGCGCGCCTTTAAGAAGTAGATTCGGTATCTCTGAAAAACTTAACTTCTATGATATTGATGAATGCGTGAAAATCGTTAAAAGAACGGCAAAAGTATTCAACACCACAATTGAAGATGCCGCGGCTTTAGAAATCGCTAAACGTTCACGCGGTACACCGCGTATTGCGAACAGATTATTTAGAAGAGTGCGTGACTTTGCTAACTATGCTGGTCAAGATCACATTACAATCAACGATGCTTTACAAGCATTAAAAGCCTTAAAAGTTGATGAATTAGGCCTTGATGATGTCGATATTAAATACTTAAAAACCATCATTGAAAGATTCAAAGGTGGACCGGTTGGTTTAGATACATTAGCGAGCGCGATTGGCGAAGAAATAGACAACTTAGAAGATGTCTATGAGCCTTACTTATTACAAATTGGGATGATCGATAGAACCGCAAGAGGTCGTGTCGCTACTGACAAAGCTTACAAGCACTTACAAATCAGCTACCAAACAAAATTATTTTGATAATTTTATCTTAAATAGCCAAATTAATTGAACAAGAATTATCTTGTTCTTTTATTTTAG